>JAYSZM010000242.1:0-2241 GCA_043738015.1 Lysobacterales bacterium | reverse complement strand
AAAAGCACAGTCCCGAGCAGGTCTGCGGCCGCCTGGCCTTGCTCAAGGCTGGGCAAGTCAGCCACACGACCGTGTACCGCCACGCCAGGCAACTGGGGTTGCGCCATCACCTGCGGCATCCCAAGCGCCGCCGCGGCTACGGCAAGCCCCACCCCGGCCGCTTTGCCGACCGTCGCTCGATCCACGATCGCCCTGCGGACGTGGCCACGCGCAGTCGCTTGGACGATTGGGAAGCCGACACCGTACGACCGTCCTGCGGCGCGGGTGTCCTGGTCACGCTGGTCGAACGTCGCACCGGCTTTGCCCGGATCGGCTGGAGCCCGGACGGCACTGCCGAGGCGGTCACCTTGAGCATCCTGGATCGACTGGGCCGCATAAAACGCTTCGTGCGCACGTTGACCTGCGACCGCGGCAGTGAGTTCGCCGAAGATCGTTTGCTGGAGGAACACCTGAAGGCAAAGGTCTACTTCGCCGATCCGCACAGCCCATGGCAACGCGGCTGCAACGAGAATTTCAACGGACTGCTTCGGCAGTTCTTTCCACGTTCGCGGAACTTCAGCACGATCACCGAGCAAGAGTTGCAAGCGGTCGAAGATCAGTTAAACGACCGGCCCCGAAAACGACTTGGCTACCTGACGCCTTGCGAGGTATTCTTCAACCAAGATCACGTTGCACTTCAAAGTTGAATTCACCGCGTGACCGAACGCTTATCGTTGACGGTAATTGATACCATGCGATTTTGGCCGACTGCCGAGCAGGTGAATTATGTGTATTGGTGCGATTGGTGTTCGATTGGCTTTCCCGAGTTACCGATAAAGTAATGAAAATGTATGGATCATGATCCCGCTTACCGTGCGGCACAAATCGAGCATACCCGGGGATCATCTTCATGTTGGAAACGAATCTCTCCCAAGTGAACCCTGCCAGACGTACCTGTTGCATCTGCAATCGTTCTTCACGCACTGAAGGGTTGGCAAGCACGCGAATCGCGTGTGCATACGCTTCGATACCGCCGTCAGATGGAATTAGCTGCGTCTCGGTCATAAGGTCGCGAATACCTCCGATGTCAGGGGCCACGATGGGGAGATGCGCGCTAGCTGCCTCAAGAAGCACATTTGGTAGGCCGTCCCAGGCGCTCGTGTACACGAAAGCAAGGTGATCGGTCCGCACGATACTCGCGAAGTTATCGTATGCACCGTGTAGGGTTACGTTTTCGAGCGCCGACAAGGCGGTTGTATTGCCGGCTTCTCCCGGGACAACGCCGCTGCCATAGACATCCCAGTGGTACTCTGGCATAAACGCCGCCAGTCTTGCCAGGAAATCAGGGCGTTTTTGCTTGTCCAGACGACTCGCCCAAAGCAGCCGGTTTGACGGAATGCGTCCCAGTGCTGACGGGGCGTGCGACCGTGGCGCGGGAAAGTGTGCTACATAGAACAGCCGGGGATCCATTCCCAACGTTTCAACCCACTGGCGGGGTGCAATAGTATTGTCTGTGATGACGGCGCTGAGCCAAGGCGAAGCAACCGAGAGGTAGCGCTGGGCCAGCCCTTCACGATAACCGTACATGTCGCGATCATCGCAGTATAGGGATGCGAAGATACGCGAGGATTGGCGAATCGCCAATCCGAACCTGGCGATGGTGCGCCATGCGAGATGCGAATTGATGATATGAATACGCGAAGGTGCAAGCTGGATCAGCAATCGGGCCAATACTATTTCCGGTTCGCCATGACTGACGCTGAGCGCTGCCATATCGCGACCGATCTCCAGAAATCGGACACCGTCCGGTAGTCTGCTGGCCCATGGCGAGTCATGGGGTTCCGTGGCAACTACCAGCGTGCGCTGACCGAAGGCTTCGTGACACGCCCGTGCATGGTGAATCGCACCCAAATCGGCACCGCCTTGCTTCAGCCAAGGGACGAGGATGACGGTATCGACCTTCTCGCCGCGGATGCGCTCGCAAACTCGGTTATAGGTATTGCCGGCTTGGTTCCAGTGATAAGGCGCGACGTAGCTGTCCGGAGGTGTAGAAAGGAACTTCTCGGGGGACAGCATGGGATCGACCTGCAACGCCAAATCGGTCATATCCCGTCGAGCCCAATCGGGCAGGCAACGCGCGGACCTGGAGAGGGGCTTGATATGCCTGCGTGCCAGAAATGGTGCAGCGGAGTCGGGCCAAGGATGAGTCGGAAAGGTCGTCCGCGCCACGTGCAGTAATCCTGAAATTAGCAAGCGCTGCCA
>JAYSZM010000241.1:0-25336 GCA_043738015.1 Lysobacterales bacterium | reverse complement strand
CACCTGCGCTATTGGAATTTCCCAGTGTGGGCGCGAGCACACCGCTGGCGCGGTCATCGTTGGTGGGGAACTGCAGCCACGGAAAGTAGAAGACCGGCACACTGCCCAGGCGCAAGGTGACATTGCGCGCAGTGGCGAGATTGCGCTGGTTATCGATCTGGATACTGTTGGACTGGATCGTCCAGGCGGGATTCTCGGGATCGCAGCTGGTAAAGCTCGCCCGATCCAGGCGCGTCAGGTCTTCCGGGGTGACAGTAATCCGATCGGCACGGCCGTTGCCGCGACCATTGCGCATCTGGAACTGGGCCGATTCCAGGGTGCTGGCACCTTCCTCACTCCACTCGGCCCGTTCCGCACGCACCAGCAGATCGCGGTCCTGGAAGCGCAGCGGAACGTCAATACGGCCGACGCCTGTTTCGGCGTCGTAGTTCAAGGTTTCGGTCCACAGCCGCTGGTCGGCGCGCGCGAAGCGGACATCGCCATCGGCTCGATAGCGGTTCTCGGCGAGAATTTGGATATCGTCGGCAGAGAAATCGGTATCCGCACCATCACGCCCGAGGGTCACCGGACCGAGCGGCTCAGCTGGAAACAGTGGGCGGGCGCAGGCCATGCAGGGCGCGGCAATCGTGCAGGACGTGGTGTCGGCATAAGCCGGTGCCACCAGGCTCAGCAAGACGGCGAATCGTATTGATTTCATTGTGCTGCCGGATCCATCGGATTCCCTAGCTTGCCCGAACCGGTGCCCAGCTCGCAATCGACATTATGCCCTGCGCCGCCGTCATCGAGTGGCAAGTCGCGATAAACTGGCCGGCCCGTCAGCCCACATGCAGTGAATGGGGGCCCCCGCAATTGGCCTCACCACCCCTTGAAGAAATCCGACTTTCATTTTGAGCTTCCGACCGAACTGATCGCCCAGTCGCCACTTCCCGAGCGCTCGGCGAGTCGGCTATTGCTGGTCGACGCCGGCTCGGATCGCTGCGAAGACCACCTGTTTCGCGACCTGCCGACCTGGTTGCGGCCGGGCGACCTGCTGGTGTTCAACGACACCAGGGTGCTGCCTGCGCGTTTTCATGGGCGCAAGGAGAGTGGCGGAGAAGTTGAGATTCTGGTCGAACGGCTGCTCGGCAACCACGAGATCAAGGCGCAGATCCGCGCCAGCAAGACGCCGCGCGCTGGCAGCTTTTTGCTGCTTGCCGAGGGCATCCGGGTCGAAGTACTGGGCCGCGACGATGAGTTTTTTCGTCTGCGTTTTCCGGGCACCGAATCGGTCGAGCGCATCTTGCTGCGGATCGGCAGCATGCCGCTGCCGCCCTATGTGCGTCGAGCCCCCGATGGCGATGATTTGCAGCGCTACCAGACCGTCTATGCGCGCGAGCCAGGTGCGGTGGCCGCGCCGACCGCCGGATTGCACTTCGACGATGAGATCCTGCAGCGATTGGCCAGCGACGGAATCCAGTTTGGCCACATCACCTTGCATGTCGGGGCGGGCACCTTCCAGCCGATGCGTGTGGACCGCTTGCACGAGCATCGCATGCATAGCGAGTGGCTCAATGTCGGCGCCGAACTGTGCGAGAAAATTCATCGCACGCGCGCCGCAGGCGGTCGCATTATTGCGGTCGGCACCACCGTGGTTCGCGCGCTCGAATCGGCGATCCGTGATGGCCAGGTCCAGCCTTTTGCTGGCGAGACCCGCATCTTTATTTTTCCGGGCTACCAGATCCGCAGTGTCGATGCCCTGCTGACCAATTTTCATCTTCCGGAGTCGACCCTGCTGATGCTGGTGTCGGCATTTGCCGGGCGCGAGCGCGTGCTCGCCGCATACCGGCACGCCGTGCAGGCGCGCTACCGGTTTTTTTCCTATGGCGATGCGATGCTGATTTTTCCGCCGCCCGTTGATACTGAGGCAGGTTCAAATGCTGTTTGAGAAACTCGGCCAATCCGGAGCCGCACGTCGCGGTCGATTGCGTTTCGAACGCGGAACCGTGGAGACCCCGGCCTTCATGCCGGTCGGTACCTATGGTTCGGTCAAGGGCATGACGCCCGAGCATGTGCATGCAATCGGCGCCGAGATCATCCTCGGCAATACCTTCCATCTCTGGTTGCGGCCAGGTCCGGCCGTGGTCGAGGCGCATGGCGGGCTGCACGAATTCATCGGCTGGGACAAGCCCATTCTTACCGACTCCGGCGGATTCCAGGTCTGGAGTCTGGCCAAGCGGCGCAAGATCACTGCTGAGGGCGTACGCTTCGCTTCACCAGTGGATGGCTCGCAGGTGTTCCTGTCGCCCGAGATCTCGATGCAGATACAGCGCTCGTTGAACTCGGACATCGTGATGATCTTCGACGAGTGCACACCGTATCCGGCGACCGAAGTCGAAGCGCGCGTGTCGATGGAGCTGTCCCTGGCCTGGGCCGAACGCAGCAAGCGCGCCTTCGAAGGCAATCCGAATGCCTTGTTTGGCATCGTCCAGGGCGGCATGCATCCGCATCTGCGTCACAAGTCTGCAGCCGCCCTGCGTGGAATTGGATTCGATGGTTATGCCATCGGCGGCCTGAGCGTGGGCGAGCCTGCCGCTGAGCGTGATCACATGCTCGACGAGACCCTGCCGCATCTGCCCGAAGATCGGCCGCGCTATCTGATGGGAGTCGGCCGTCCCGAGGACATCGTGGAAGGCGTGCGGCGCGGTGTCGACATGTTCGACTGCGTGATGCCGACCCGCAATGCACGCAATGGCCATCTTTTCACCCGCTTCGGCCAGGTGCGCATCCGCAATGCCCGCTACGAACGCGATACCGCGCCCATTGACGCGCACTGCCTGTGCTACACCTGCCAGAATTTCTCGCGCGCCTATCTGCGCCATCTCGACCGCTGCGGCGAGATGCTGTTCTCGACCCTCGCCACCATCCACAACCTGCACTATTACCAGGAACTGATGGCCGGAATCCGGGCCGCGATTGAAGCGGGCAGCTTCGAGCAGTTCGCCGAGGACTTCTATCAGCAGCGGATGCCCGATCCAGCGGTTCAGGCATGATTTGGCACGCTCAATGACCCCAATTTCGCAGCGGACCCGATTCTCGATGTGCTGTCGCGGGCTTGAGAATGCGCCAACCGCCTCCATGCTTGCTGGGTACGGTCGCCCTGCCGCGTCGACGCGGTACCGTCAAAATCGCCGCCGGCGATGCAGCGATTTTCACCGTTGCAGTGCTACTTTTCGGTGCATATCCACGTTGCCCGCCTGGGTCGGCCGGCACTTCGAACCCCACGGAACAGACTCAGGCATTACCCATGAATCAAGCCTTTGAACTTGCTGAAACCAGACTGCTGCGACCGGGAGGCTTGGCCATTGATGACCTCGACCGTGTTTTCGCGCGCCTGATGGGTCCGAGCGTGGATTCGGCCGATCTGTATTTCCAGCACAGCCGCAGCGAGAGCTGGGTGCTGGAGGACGGCATCGTCCGCGATGGCGCGCACTCGATCGAGCAGGGTGTCGGCGCGCGCGCGATCAGTGGCGAAAAAACCGGTTTTGCGTATTCCGATGAGATCGTCTTGCCGACCTTGCTGGACGCTGCCGGCGCTGCGCGCTCCATTGCCAATAGCGGTGGCAGCGGCGAAGCGAAGCGGCTGACCCGGATCGATGGCCACGCTTTGTATGCGCCAGTCGACCCGATCGATAGCGTGCCGATCGAGCGGAAACTCGAGCTGCTGCGCGAGGTCGACAGGTTCACCAGGGCGATCGATCCCCGGGTGCAGCAGGTGATCATCAGTATCAGCGCGACCGTCGACACGATTCTGATTGCCCATAGCGACGGCAGCCTGGCCAGCGATGTGCGGCCCCTGGTGCGCTTCAATGTGCAGGTGATTGCCGAGCAGGGCGGTCGTCGCGAACAGGGTTCTTCCGGCGGCGGCGGACGCATCAGTTATGCGCAATTGTTGGAAGGGGATTTCCCCTTTGCCCAGGCGCGCGAGGCGGTCCGCCAGGCTCTGGTCAATCTGGAAGCCGAGGATGCACCCGCCGGAGAGATGACCGTTGTGCTCGGCCCGGGCTGGCCCGGTGTGCTGCTGCACGAGGCCGTTGGCCATGGGCTCGAAGGTGATTTCAACCGTAAGGGTTTGTCGGCGTTTTCCGGTCGCATGGGCGAATTGGTAGCCTCGCCGCTGTGCACAATCGTCGATGACGGAACCTTGGCCGCACGACGCGGTTCGCTGAATATCGACGACGAGGGCACCCCGACGCAGTGCACGACCCTGATCGAGAACGGCGTGCTGAAGGGATTCCTGCAGGACAAGCTCAATGCGGGTTTGATGGGTGTGGCCGCCACCGGCAATGGCCGCCGCGAGAGCTTCGCGCATCTGCCGATGCCGCGCATGACCAATACCTACATGCTGCCCGGGCAGGACGCGCCGGCCGACATCATTGCCTCGGTGGACAAGGGCCTCTATGCCGTCAACTTCGGTGGTGGACAGGTCGACATCACCTCGGGGAAGTTCGTATTCTCGGCCAGTGAGGCTTATCTGATCGAGAATGGCAAGGTAACCCGCCCCGTGAAGGGCGCCACCCTGATTGGCTCAGGCCCCGAAGTCATGCAGCGGGTTTCCCGTGTCGGCAATGACCTGAAACTCGATGCCGGCGTCGGTGTCTGTGGCAAGGATGGCCAGAGCGTACCGGTCGGAGTTGGGCAGCCCACGCTGCGCATTGATGCAATGACGGTGGGTGGCACCAGGCAGTAGACCGGCTGCCGTGCGCAGTTCACCGCGGGCACGCGCAGAAATCGCGGGCGCTCGAGCGCCCGGATGCGGATTGACGCGATTGCAGCGAAATTGTGCGGTGCTCCCAGGCTTCTCAGGGCATCAATTCACGGACCAGACGGAAAATCTGGCGGGAGGCGGCGGGGGGCTTGCCGGCTTTGGCCTCCGAGTTCGCCTGTCGCACCAGCTGGCGCAACTGCTGACGATCTGCCTGCGGATGCTCGGTGAGCAGTTCGGTAATGGCGTCATCGCCCTCGGCCAACAGGCGATCGCGCCAGGCCTCGGCATGGTGCAGTTGGGCGGTGGCGCGACGCTTTTCCTGTTTGGGCGCGTCCACTGCAAGGCGGATCGCCGGGATATCGCCTTCGTGCTTGCGTAGGTGCTTGGCGAGATACTGTACTTGGCGTTTGTGCGCGATCGGCTGGGTGATCCGGCGAGCTTCGTCCACCTGCTGGCGCAACGACTCGTTGAGCGGAACCTGATCGAGCTCGCCTTCGGGCAGCGCGGCCAGTTCCTTCGCCAGGGCGAGGATGTCCAGGGCCTCACGGCGCTGGATGCTGCGGCTGGGACCTCCGTAGTATTCGTCCCAATCGACATCTTCTGTAGACATTCCATACACCTGTTACCTGATTCAACTGCAAGGATACCCAGTGAGCCTCCCCGATACGAATCTAGATACCGCCCGGGCCGATATGGATCGCCTCAGCACGCTGGCCCGCGACGTCATCTCTCGCTGCCGCAAGAAAGGCGCCAGCCAGTCCGAAGTCGGCCTCAACCTCGACCAGGGCCTCAACGTCAATGTCAGGATGGGCGAGGTCGAAACGGTCGAGCACACCCGTGACCGTGGCGTATCGATCACGGTTTATTTCGGCAATCGCAAAGGATCAGCGAGTACCGCGGATCTGCAGCCGGAAAGCATCATCACCACGGTGGAGCAGGCCTGCGCGATAGCCCGCCATACTGAGGAGGACGCAGCGGCCGGCCTCGCTGATGCTGAGCTGATGGCAACCGAATTTCGCGACCTCGATCTCTGGCATCCATGGGCCATCGATGCCGGCGCTGCCATCGCCCTGGGTATCGAGTGCGAGGCGGCCGGCCGTGCGTACGATGATCGGATCAGCAATTCCGACGGCGCCAGCGTCGGCACTGGGCAGAGCATTTCGGTGTACGCCAATTCGCACGGATTTGTCGGTCGCGAGCGCACCACGCGACACTCGATATCCTGTTCGATGATCGCCGAAGACGACAAGGGCATGCAGCGCGACTACTGGTACAGCAGTACCCGCAGTCCCGATGAGCTGGAATCGGCCGCTGCGATTGGACGTCGTGCCGCCGAGCGCACGGTGCGTCGCCTCGGTGTGCGCAAGCTGGCTACTCGCGATTGCGCGGTGCTGTACACGCCAGAAGTCGCGCGTGGCCTGATTGGTCATCTGGTCGGCGCGATCAGTGGCGGCGCGCTGTATCGCAAAGCCAGCTTCCTGCTCGATCAGCAGGGTCAACGCATCCTGCCGGAGTGGTTCCAGATACTCGAAGATCCGTTTGTTCGCCGCGGCCACGCCTCGGGCAATTTCGATGCCGAGGGCGTGGCATCACGGCAGAGCGCACTGATCGAGGCCGGTGTGCTGAGTCGCTATGTGCTCGGCAGCTACTCGGCGCGCAAGCTCGGGCTTGCCACCACCGGCAATGCCGGCGGCGTGCACAATCTCCTGGTCAAATCGAACGCTGGCGACCTCGACAGCCTGATCCGCGACATGGGCGAGGGGCTGCTGGTCACCGAGGCAATGGGGCAGGGCGTCAATACCGTCACCGGTGACTACTCACGCGGAGCTGCTGGATTCTGGGTTGAAAACGGCGCTATCGCCTACGCCGTGGATGAAGTGACCATTGCCGGAAACCTGCGTCAGATGTTTCAGGACATCGCCCTGGTCGGCAATGACATCGATCCACGCTCGCACATCTTGATCGGATCGATCCTGTTGTCGCGGATGACGGTAGCGGGGTCCTGAAACCATTGCGCGCGGCGCGGGCGAGTCGTTAACGCATTCCTCAGGATCCAACGGCTAAGGTCGCGCCTTCAAACGGAGACTCCTGTATGCGCGCGAAGCTGGTCTGGTTGTTGGTCCTGGGATTGGCCTCGCTAGCTGCAGAAGCTGCGCCTGCGCGACCCGCTGTGGTCGAGGCCATCGTCGCCGCGCTGCGCGCCAACGATCCCGATGCTGCGGTCGCTGCCGCCGACAAAGCCGTGACCAGCCTCCCGAGTAATGCCGAAGCCTGGCATCTGGCCGCCGGGGCCTACGGGCGGATGGCGCAGGCCGCCAGTATTTTCAGCAAGCTGTCCTGGGCGAAGAAATGTCTTGCCGCTTACCAGAAGGCGGTCGAACTCGAACCGAACCGGTATGTCGCCCATCTCGATCTGATGCAGTACTACCTGGCGGCACCGGCAATCGCTGGCGGCGGCCGTGACAAGGCGGACGCTCAAGCGGCGCGCATTGCCGGACTGGACGTCAGTTGGGGCCATATAGCGCGTGGGATACTGGCGCGCGTCGACAAAGATTACGCGCGCTACGAAACCGAAGCCAAGGCGGCAATCGCCGCCAATCCGGGCGAGATGCGTCACCGCATCATGTACGCACTCGATCTGAGCCGCGTCGAGCGTTGGACCGATGCGTTTGCCGTGCTCGACGCGGCTTTACTCGCGGCGCCCGACGATCTGCGCGTTGTCTATCAGCTGGGTCGGCTGGTCGCGGTATCCGGCCAGCAATTGCCGCGCGGTCTTGAGGCACTCGAGCGCGTACAGGCGGCGTCGATCAAACCGGAAGATTTTTCCGAAGGTGGACTGTACTGGCGGCGCGGACAGATTCGCGAGAAGCTGGGCCAGAAGGCCGAGGCGCTGAGCGACTATCGACGCGCGCTGCAACTCGAACCGTCGATGAAGGCACTGGTCGAAGCGGATATCGCGCGCGTGCAGAAGGTCTGATATCCGGGTCTTGCAAGCTGAGCTCAGCTCAGCTCAAACGGTCTACGGCGTAATGGGCAAGATCGCGCAGCGATTCTGCTTCCGGTCCGCAGCCAGCGAGTAGCGCCAGGGATTCTTCCCGGAGGGACGCCGCGAGTGCGCGCGATGCATCGACGCCGATGATCGAGGGGTAAGTCGGTTTGTCGCGGGCAATGTCCGCACCCTGACGTTTGCCAATTACCTCGGTGTCACCTTCGATGTCGAGGATATCGTCGCGGATCTGGAACGCGAGCCCGATCCGCGCGCCGACTTCACCCATCCGATGCAGCTCGGCCGGATCGTTGCGCCCCGCGGCCAAGGTGCCGAGCAGCACCGCGGCGCGAATCAGTGCGCCGGTCTTGTAGGCATGCATGCGCTCAAGTTCCGACTGGCTCAGTCGCTGGCCGACCGCATCCAGATCAAATGCCTGCCCGCCCGCCATGCCGTGCGCGCCGCAGGCCTGGGCCAGTGTGCGCAGCATCTGCAACCGGGTCTGGGCATCCGTGCGCGACTGGCTGTCTTCGGTCAACACCTCGAAAGCAAGCGCCTGCAGGGCATCGCCAGCGAGGATCGCCATCGCTTCACCATACGCGATATGGCAAGTCGGCTTGCCACGGCGCAGATCATCATTGTCCATTGCCGGCAAATCGTCGTGTATCAATGAGTAGGCGTGGATGATCTCGAGCGCGGCCGCACTCGCGTCAGCACAATCCGCTGGCGCACCGAAGCTTTCGCAGGCTGCATAGGCGAGAAGGGCACGTAGTCGCTTGCCGCCGCCAAGCACGCTGTAGCGCATCGCCTGGTGCAGGCGTTCGGGCATCTGGCTGGCTGGGGGCAGTTGGCGATCCAGTACAGCTTCCGCACGATGGGCCCAGGCGAGCAGTGCCGGAGTCAGTTCAGGGCGTATCGGGGTCAAAGGGAACCGCACTGGCCGGGTCGTTCGGATCCATCAGCATGCGCACGCGCAACTCGGCCTGTTCCAGTGCGCCCTGACAATTGCGATAGAGCGAGACGCCACGTTCAAAAGCCTGCAGAGATTCATCCAGGCTCATATCGCCTTTTTCCATCCGCCCGACCAATCCTTCGAGTTCGTCCAGCGAGCGCTCGAACTCCGCCACATTGGCGGTCGGCGCAGCAGGTGCAGGATTGGGCGAGGACATGGCGCGCAAGTTAGCCGGAAGCAGCGTCCTCCGCAAGGCGAACTAGCGCCTCATGACATGATTGTTGATGAGTCTTGGCCTTACGGCTGCTCCGCAGCTTTGCCTAGAAGGTGGCGTCGAATGCCACCTCACCGGCGATTCCGAGCTGGTAACTGGCCACCCGCCGCTCGAAGAAGTTGGTCAACTCGGGCACGTCCTGCAGATCCATGAAATTGAAAGGATTGTGACTTCGGTACTGCGGGCTCATGGCGAGCGCGGCGAAGCGCTGGTCGGCGATGAACTCAAGGTACTGGCGCATCGACTTCGCCGACAAGCCCATCACGCCACCGCTGAGTAGATCCTCGGCGAAGGCGGTCTCGCACTGGATGGCCTCTTCCATCATCTGGCGCACACTGGATTCAAGCTCGGTATTGAAGAGCTCCGGTTCCTCCCTGCGTATGCTGTTGATCACGCTGAAGGCGAAATCCATGTGCGCGCTCTCGTCTCGGAACACCCAGTTGGTACCGGAGGCAAGTCCGGGCAACAGGCCGCGCGCGCGCAGATAGAACACATAGGCGAAGGCGGCGAAGAAAAACAGGCCTTCGATGCAGCAGGCGAAACAGATCAGGTTGAGCAGGAACTGGCGCCGTTCGCCCTGAGTATTGAGGCGGTCAAGCTGGTTGATCGAATCCATCCAGCGAAAGCAGAAATCGGCCTTACGGGCGATCGACGGCACATTGTCGATCGCAGCGAATGCTTTGCTCCGCTCAACTGGATCGGCTATGTAGTTGTCGAGAAGAGTCAAGTAGAACTGTACGTGCAATGCTTCTTCGTATAGTTGCCGCGACAGGTACATGCGGGCTTCCGGTGCATTGATGTGCCGATAGAGATTCAGCACCAGATTATTCGCGACGATCGAATCTCCGGTGGCAAAGAAAGCAACCAGACGCTGGATCAGATGACGGTCCGCCGCGCTCATCTTGCGCGCCAGATCGTTCAAATCGATGGAGAAGTCGACTTCGTCCACGGTCCAGGTGTTCTTGATGGCGGCCCGGTATTGGTCGTAGAACTGCGGATAGCGCATCGGACGCAGGCTGAGATCAAATCCAGGCGACAACAGGCGGCTGCCGGTGTCGATCAACAGTGGCGTCGTCATTGGCAGGCCTCGCAGGATTCCGGGTTCTCAAGCGAACACTGGATGGCGCTCGCTGCCTCATTGGGGTCGAGACTCACCAGGGTCGCTTTGGAAATCCGGGTCGCCGGTCTTGATCTGAGGTAATAAGTAGTTTTGATACCGCGCTTCCATGCGTACATGTACATCGAACTCAACGCGCCGACATGCGGGCTCGCCATGAATAAATTCAACGATTGGCTCTGATCGATGAAGGCGCCGCGATCAGCCGCCATATCGATCAGGCCGCGCATCGGGATCTCCCAGGCAGTGCGATAGATCAGGCGGAGTCGCTCGGGCAAGTGGCTCAGCGACTGGATCGAGCCATCGCTGCGCTTGAGCTGATCGCGAGTCGCCTGTGTCCACAGGCCCATGGCCTTCAACTCTGCGACCAGATAGCGATTGATCTGCAGGAAATCTCCCGACAGGGTTTCGCGCTTGAACAGGTTGGACACCTGCGGCTCGATGCATTCGTAGCAACCGGCAATCGAGGCAATCGTTGCGGTCGGCGCGATCGCGATCAACAGGCTGTTGCGCAGGCCATGGCAGCGAATTTCAGCGCGCAAGGCATCCCAGCGCGCGGGTTCACTGGGCGTGACGCCCCAGGCATCGAACTGCAGTTCACCCAGGGCGGCGCGTGTCTCGGCAAACGCCGGATGCGCGCCATGAGTCTGCGCCAATTCGACCGATGCGCCAAGCGCGGCAAAGTAGATTTCTTCGCTGATTCGGGTGCTGAGCGCACGCGCGGCCGCACTGTCAAACGGCTCGCGCAGCAGGAACAACACATCCTGCAGTCCCATCAGTCCCAATCCCACCGGACGCCAGCGCTGGTTGGACGCTTCAGCGGTATCGATCGGATAGAAATTCAGATCGATCACGCGGTCGAGACTGCGCACCGCAGTCCGTACATCACGGGCCAGCTTGGCGAAATCGAACTGGACAAAGAGTTGCCGCTGCTCGGCGGAATCCGGTTGGTTCAGCGTCACATAGCGCGCCAGATTGATCGAACCGAGATTGCAGACCGCGGTTTCGCCGGCGCTGCTGACTTCGATGATCTCGGTGCACAGATTGCTCAGGTGTACCACGTTGCCGCTCTTCCCGGTCTGGTTGCATTTCAGATTGCTGGCGTCTTTGAAAGTCAACCAGCCGTTTCCGGTTTCACCGAGGGTGCGCATCATCTGGCCATAGAGGCCACGCGCGCGGACTTGCTTTGCCGCCAGTCCGGCCGCTTCGGCAGCGCGATAGGCGGCATCGAAGGCAGGTCCGAACAGATCCGGCAGCTCAGGCGCACGCTTGGGATCGAACAGCGACCAGGCGCCATCGGCTTCGACCCGGCGCATGAATTCGTCCGGGATCCAATGCGCCAAATTGATGTTGTGGGTGCGCCGCGCCTCATCGCCGGTGTTGTCGCGCAGTTCGAGAAATTCCTCGATGTCGGCGTGCCAGGTTTCCAGATAGACGCAGGCGGCGCCCTTGCGCTTGCCGCCCTGATTGACTGCGGCCACCGAGGAATCCAATGTCTTCAGCCAGGGCACGATGCCGTTGGACTGGCCATTGGTGCCGACAATCAAGCTGCCGCGCGCGCGTATCCTGGAGAAGCTCAATCCGATGCCGCCGGCGAACTTGGACAGGCGCGCAATGTCCTTGTAGCGATCATAGATCGCATCCAGTGAATCAACTGGCGAATCGAGCAGAAAGCAGCTCGATAATTGTTCGCGTACGGTGCCGGCATTGAACAGCGTCGGCGAACTCGGTAGAAACTCCAGTCGCGAGTAAAGCCCGTAGAGCTCCAATGCATCGGCGACCGATTCGGACAGTGCGCAGGCAATCCGCATCCAGAATTGCTGAGGCGTTTCGATCACCTTGCGTGTTTGTGGATGGCGCAGCAGGTAACGGTCGTAGACGGTGCGCAGCCCGAAGTATTCGAACAGATCGCTGCGCGCCGGACAAATGGCGTCATTGAGCTTACGGGCATTGCTGCCAGAAAACGCGGCCAGGCGTGGATTGATCAGTCCGAGCGCGGCCCCGGTCTCGATCGACTGGCTGAAGGCATGAATGCCGCCTGCTGTCACTTCCTTGTCGATTACCGTGTGCAGCATGCGTGCCGCCAAGCGTGCGTACTCGGGATCCTCGGCGATCAGGGCCGCCGCGGTCTGAATCGAGAGTTGATCGAGCTCGCGGGTGTTGGCACCGTCATACACACCCTGGATAGTGCGCGTCGCCACCCGAACCGCATCGACATTGCTGAGCCCCTCGCAGTGACGCGCGATTGCGCGCACGATCTTGTTGAGATCGGCAGGTTCACTGCGGCCATCGCGTTTGATGATCCGCATCGACGTCGGGGCATCGTCACCGAATTCCTGTTCTTGCGCGCTGAGCAAATCCGCATGCATGGTCAATCGTCCTCTGTCCAGGTGTGGAAGGACGCAACGACGCGCAGCCGCGAGCCACCGCTTTCGCCTCCCACGGGCGAAACACTGGCAGTCGCATCAAGGTGATCGAACCAGTCGGAATGCGAGGCCATCGCGATCCGCGCTGGCGTTCCTCCCGAGAGAACGCTGCCGCCGCACGCACAGAGTCGATGAACGACGCCAGACGCGACAATTGGCAGGTCTTCGGACTCGTGGACTCGGGCCCGTGGCCCTCCTATTCCGGATCGCTTCCCAGCGCCCCATGGCACCAGTGCTTCATTGATCCGTTTCGTTTCCACATACCGCTGCGGGGCAGTGCCGGATTCCCACCGGCTTCCCTTACGCTTGGGCGTTACCCCAAGCACCAAGTGCAGGCACAGCATATAGCGGATTAGCCTTGCTCACAACACTAGATATTGTGTTGGCGATCACGGCTTCGACAGCGAACCTCGAGCCGCGCTTATCCGCGGATTGGTGAAGCGTGGAGCGTGGAGCGACTCAGTCACTCAGTTGCCGCACCGTCCCAGACACCCGGATAGCGCTGCCCAATATCGAACTGAAGGCGGCGTGGATCAGCGAGCGGCTGCCCATATCGGCGCCCTGCACAATGTCGATCGCGCCGCCATGCGGCCAGTCCAGATCGCGCAGATAGCCGGCGAAGGCGGCGGCGGATGCACCTGTCGCCGGATCTTCGTAAATGCCGCCAACGGCGAAAGCATTGCGCACGTCGAACTGACGTTCTGATGCCGCGTGTACCAGCATGAGGGTGGCATAGCCTTCGCGTTGCATCAGCCGCCGCCCGCTTTCCATGTCGTATTGCATTCGCGCCAGGGCTTCCCTGCTGTGCAAGGCGATCACCAGATGATCGGCGCCGCCGTGGATGCGCGCTGGCGCGATGCGCGCATCGAGATCGCGCGCGCTGTAGCCGAACAGGTCGAGTACTTCCGAGATCACTTTGGGATCGGCCGGCGCGCTGTGTGTCGGCGGTGACGACAGTTCGGCCGCCAACAGGTCGCCATCGCGGCGACCATCCACGTTGATCTCGGCGTGGTTGAGGCTCAGCGAATAACGCCCCTCGCCGTGACGAAGTGACAGTGCCGCGCCCAATGCGATTGTGGCGTGGCCACAGAAGTCGACCTCCACTTCAGGCGCGAAGTAGCGCACCCGCCAGTGCTCGCCCTGGCGCGCGGCAAACGCCGTTTCGGACAGGCCGACTTCGGCGGCCGTTGCCTGCATCGTCGCCACATCGGGAAGGTCGTCGCCGATCCACACGCCGGCGCCGTTGCCGCCCGCGTTGCCATCGGAGAATGCTGCGAATCTCTGTACGTCCATTGCTATTCTCATCCTTGTTGTTGCTGTGACCGTGCTCAGCAGTTCCAGTTCCATGCTGACATCCGATCGTTGATAGGGACTCTGTCGCAGCGGGACATGGCGGAAGCCGAAGCGCTCATAGAGCCTTATCGCGCCACGCAGCGAGGAGTGCGTATCGAGGACCACGATGTGCGCTCCGCGCAGGCGGGCGTCGTCGAGTGCGGCGCGCATCAGATCGGCGCCGATGCCGCGGCCGCGCCGATTCCCGTGGACTGCCATCTTGGTGAGTTCGATCACGCCCGGCCGCAGGGGCTTCAGTGCGACGCATCCCACAATGCCCTCATCGGCGTCGACGGCAAACAGGACATTTCCGCCCGGCGCAATGATATGGCGCTCGACCTCAAGCAGGCTCTTGCGATCGGCTTCCTCGACGCGGAACTGCTGCTCGATCCAGTCGAGATTCAGTCGTGCAAAAGCGTCAGCGTATTCCGGCCGATAGCTGTGTATCTGCAGCCCGATCATGGCAGGGGCTTGCACGCGGCAACCGTTGCGGGCGTGGCAATCTCCGGTGTCACGACTGGCGCAGTAGCGGTCTTGCGGGCCGGCCACAGCACCAGGGCAACACCCGCCAGTACCAGCAGGCTGGCCACGATCGCGCTCGGCTCGATGCGCTCACCGAGCAGCCAGGCACCGAGCGCCATGGCGACAACCGGGTTGACCAGGGCGTAGGTGGCGACCGCTGAGGTCGGCACGCGCGTGATCAACCAGAGGTAGGCGCTGAAGGCAACAATGCTGCCGAACACGGCGAGATAGAGCAGAGCCGCGACCGCAGTCGGGGTGAACGCGCTCCAGCCGAATTCGGACCACTCGCCGAGCACCAACGCACACAGTGCCTGAAACGCGGCGCCGACCAGCATCTGCGCGCAGGCGAAGGCGCCGAGTTGTCCGGGTTTCACCGAGTGCCGCTGGACCAGGGTTCCGATCGACCAGCCCAATGTGGCCAGCACGATCATCAGCATCGGGAACATCGGTGCTGTGCCATCGAAGCTGCGCGTCTGACTGATGATCAACACCACGCCAAGCAGGCCGATCACGCTGCCGATGATGTCCTTGCGACCGGGTCGACGGCGCGCGAACGCTACACTGTCAAAACACATGATCCATAGGGGCAGGGCGGCGACCAGCAGGGCGGCGATACCCGAGGGCACAGTCTGCTGTCCCCAGATCACAAAGCCATTGCCGATACCCGACAGTAGAACGCCAGCCAGGATGGCCGATGGCCAATGCAGACCGGCGAGCGGGCGCGCGTTGCGCAGTCTCAGCATGGCGTACATCAATGCGGCGGCCAGCGCGAAGCGCAATGCACCACTGGCGAATGGCGGCATGCTGCGCACGACCAGGGCGATGGCGAGATAGGTCGTGCCCCAGACCAGGTAGATCGTGGCGAAGGCGGCAATCAGAGCGCTACGGCTGGGTGTGTTCATGAGCGCATCCTATGGCCAAATACTGTGGCTGGTACAGATTCACTTCCTGCCAATACATGATGGTACAGTTGCCTGCCCGGGATTTGCCATGCGTCGCTGCGCGGGCAGCTTCGCGCAAACCGAATCCAGCGGAGATCGCATGTCCAACGCTGCATCGCTGTACGAGACACTCGCCCTGCAATTGCATCGACGCATCCAGACCGGCGCCCTGATGGCCGGCGCCCGGGTGCCCTCGGTCCGGGCGATGAGCCAGCAAGCCGGAGTCAGCATCGGCACCGTGGTCCAGGCCTATCAGCAACTCGAAGCACAGGGCGTGATCGAATCGCGGCCGCAGAGTGGCTACTACGTGCGCGCTTCGCGATTGCCCGCGATCGCGCCACCGCGCAAGGGTGCAGCACCGCGGCCGCGCAGTCTGTCGCGGAGCATGCTCGACCAGGTACTCGCGGTGTATGCACGCGACGATCTGGTGCCTCTGCATTCGGCCACGCCGGCGCCCAGTCTGTTGCCTACAGCCCGCATCTCGGCCATCGCGCGCGATCTGCTGCGGCGGATACCCGATCGCGTCAATGCCTATGCGCATCCACCCGGCTTGCTGGCCTTGCGTCAGCAAGTGGCGCAACGCCTTGGGCTCGCCGGTGTCGACGTCGTACCCGATGATGTGGTGATCACGGCCGGCGCGATGGAGGCGATCACACTCAGCCTGCAGGTACTGACCCGGCCCGGCGATGCCGTGCTGGTGGAGCGGCCGACCTACTACGGCCTGATGCAGGCGATCGAGGCGCGCGGATTGAAGGTCGTGGAAATTGCCAACTGCTGCGATGACGGCCCGGACATCGAGCTGGCCTTGAAGGCGCTGGCGACCCAGCCCATCCGTGCTGCTGTGCTGATTCCAAGTTTCAGCAATCCGAGCGGCGCCACGATGCCGTCAGAGTCCAGACGGATTCTTGCCCAGGCTTGCGCGCGTCATGGTGTGCCCGTGATCGAGGACGACGTTTACGGCGAACTTGGATTCGATGGCCGCAGGCCGGAGCCGATGAAGACCTATGAAGGCCATGCCGGCGGCGTGATCCTCTGTGGATCGGTCTCCAAGATCATGGCGCCGGGACTGCGCATCGGCTGGGCGGTCAGTGCGCGCTGGCGCGAAGAGTTGATCCGCGCGAAATCGTTCACCTCGTGCTCGACACCGACGCTCTCGCAGTACGTGGTCGCCGAAATGTACGCGGGCACAAACGTTGATCGACATCTGCGCCGATTGCGCGCCAGTCTCGCCGCCAATGTCGGACGCTTTCACGCCCAAATCGCCAGCGATTGGCCCACTGGCACGCGGGTGTCACGGCCACGTGGCGGGGTGGTGCTCTGGGTACAGTTGCCGCCAGGGCAGGATGCCCATGTCTTGTTCGAAAATGCGCTCGACGCCGGTATCGGCATCATTCCCGGTACCCTGTTTTCCGCCAGCGGTGCCTATCGGGATTGCGTGCGGCTCAGTTGTGCCGGCGAATGGAATCCGCGCGTGCAGACAGCCCTGCACACACTGGGTCAACTGGCGCGCGGTTGACGGCGACTGCCGCGGCTCAACCAGGAACGCGTCGAAGCGACATCGGTTGTATCGATGTCGCCTCTGTGCATCTGCAATCGAGCTCAAGGTGCCGCGGAAGTTTCCAGCGCGGCCAGGCGCTTTCCGAGTTCCGCAGCGCTCTGATAGCCGCCCAGAAAGCTGCCGTCTTCGGCAAGAATGGTCGGCGTTCCGCTCTTGGAGATGCGCTGAGCGAGCGCCAGGGTTTCGTTGATCGGGTGTGCACAGGTCGCCGGAGCGTGGGCGATGCCCGCGGCGGTCATGCTCTGGTTCATGGTCTGCTTCGGATCATCCGAGCACCAGATGAAGGCGGCCTTGTCGAATGAAGCGGAGTTCAAACCCGCACGCGGAAAAAACAGATAGTCGACGCTGATACCGGCGCGGTTGAATTCGGCGATCTCCTGATGCAGCTTGCGGCAGTAGCCGCAATCGACGTCGGTAAAGATGGTGACGCGGTGCTTGGGATCCTTGGCCTCGAAGCTCAGCCGCTTTTCCGGCCCGATCTTGTCGAGGGCAAGCGCACGCAAACCCTTTTCGGTATCGGCGGTGACGTCCACACGATTGCGCGTATCGAACAGCCGGCCCTGCAGCAGATAGTTGCCATCAGCGCTCAAGTACAGCACCTCGCCCGCGGCGACGACTTCAAACAATCCGGGCAACGCCGAGGGACGAATCGAATCGATTTGCGCGGTCGGGGCGATCCGGGTCAGGGCCTCACGAATTTTCGGGTGATCGTCGGCCGCAGCCATCGCGGAATGCCCGACCAGGAACAGCATTACTCCCATTGCACAGCGCATATCGCGATCTCCAGGCCCCGCTGGTTGCGGTGGCGTTGGGACCGGATGTTTCGGGGATAGTTCCCGGCTGGGCGCAATGCGCAATAGCCGGCGCGCTGTCGCGCAGCAATTCAGCGCTGCAAGGTCTCACGCTCGATCTGGTCCAGGGTCGCATGGCGTACATCAGTGCCTTTGACGATATAGATCAGATGCTCGGCGAGATTGCTGGCATGGTCGGCGACGCGATCGACTGCCTTGGTCACCGCCATCATGTCGAGCAATACCGCGACTTGGCTCGGAGTTTCGCCGATGCGCTTGACCAGTCCGGCGGATAGCGCGTTGACCTGACGCCCCACGTCGCGCGAACCGCGGATGACCGTGATGGCCAGTTCGATATCGCTGCCATCGAAGGCCTGCACCGCCTCGTCGATCAGCTTGCGGGTGGCATCGGCGATCCGGCGGGTACTCGTCATCCAGTCGCTGTCGGCGACACCACTTGAACGGATGGCCCCCGACAGCCGCGCGATCTTGCGCGCCTTGTCGCCGGTGCGCTCAAGATCGGTCACCATCTTGCTGATCCCAAGCACCATGCGCAGATCGCCCGCTGCTGGCTGACGCTTGGCGATCAGGTGGGCGCAGTCATCGTCGATATCGACCTCGTAGTCGTTGACGCGCTTGTCGTTCTGCACGACCTGGTCGGCCAGTTCAGCGCGGCCCGAGCTGAGCGCATCTACCGCGAGCCGGAACTGGTCGCTGACCATGGCACCCATCTCGACCACGCGGGCACGCAGTGCGGCAAGTTCGGCGTTGAATTGGGTGCTGATGTGTTCGTTGGACATGGTGCGCTCCGTAGTGCCCTGTGCTCAGCCGAATCGGCCAGTGATGTAGTCCTCGGTCTGTTTGTGCTTCGGGCTGAAGAACAGGTCATCCGTCCAGCCGAACTCGATCAGATCGCCGAGGTACATGTAAGCCGTAAAATCTGAAACGCGGGCCGCCTGCTGCATATTGTGGGTGACAATCAGGATAGTCACTTTGTCTTTGAGTTGGTGGATCAGGTCCTCGATGCTGGCGGTTGCGATCGGATCGAGTGCCGAGGTCGGTTCGTCGAACAGCAGCAGTTCCGGATCGGAGGCCAGCGCGCGCGCGATGCACATGCGTTGTTGCTGGCCGCCCGACAGATTGTTGGCCTGCTCGTGCAGACGATCTTTCACCTCGTTCCACAGCGCTGCATTTGTGAGGGCTTCCTCGACCTTGGCATCGAGCACACTGCGCCTGCTTTCGCCGCGCACGCGCAGGCCATAGGCCACGTTTTCATAGATCGATTTCGGAAACGGATTGGGTTTCTGGAACACCATCGACAGTCGCATCCGTACCTCGATCGGATCGATGTCCGGACCGAGCAGATTGATGTCATCCGGGTGGAAGCGGATCTCGCCCTCGTAGCGATTGCCCCGGTACAGATCATGCATGCGGTTGAAGCAGCGCAGGAACGTGCTCTTGCCGCAGCCGGATGGCCCGATCAGCGCAGTAACCCGACGATCATGGATCGGCAGATTGATGTTCTTCAGCGCCTGGTACTGGCCGTAGAAGAAATTGAGCCCGCGTGCCTCGGCCTTTAGCGGCAGGCTGGCGAGATCGGGTTTTGGCAGTTTGCTGGACATGGTCGGGTTACCACTTCAGGTTGCGGCGCAGGCGGAAACGCAGCCAGATCGCCATGGCGTTCATCAAGAGGGTCATCGCCACCAGCACCAGGGCGGCGGCGGAAGCGTTCTGCTGGAATGCGGCTTCGGGGCGCGACGTCCAGTTGAAAATCTGGATCGGCATCGCCGTGAACGGCGACATCAACCAGTCGAACGAGACAAAAGGCGGCGTGCTGCTGATCGGGGATTCCGGCAGAAATGCGATGAAGGTGACCGCGCCGATGGTGACGATCGGTGCGGTCTCGCCGATCGCGCGCGAGAGCCCGATGATGACTCCGGTCAGGATACCGGGCAGCGAGTACGGCAGCACATGGTGACGTACCACCTGCCAACGGGTAGCGCCGAGCGCATAGGCGGCCTCACGGATCATTCCCGGAATGCTGCGGATCGCTTCGCGCGTGGACACGATCACGATCGGCAGGATCAGCAGTGCGAGCGTGAGCCCCGCGGTCAGCACGCTGGCACCAAGGCCGAGCGTGTGCACGAACATGCCGAGCGCGAGCAGCCCGTAGACAATCGAGGGAACGCCGGCCAGATTGTTGATATTGATCTCGATGATCGCGGTGAGCTTGTTCGCCGGCGCATACTCTTCAAGATAGATGCCGGCGCCGACGCCGATCGGCACAGCGACAAAGGCGGTCACCAGCATCACCGTGAAGCTGCCGACCCAGGCAGCGAGGATGCCCGCCTGCTCGGCACGGCGCGAGGCAAAGTGGGTGAAGAAGTCCAGTGTCAGGCGGTCCATGCCGGAGCTGATCATGTCGACGAACAAGGCGACAAAGGTTACGAACATCAGGAATAGCGCAGCGAATCCGAGTACGGAGAACAACAGTTCGCGGCGCTTCTGCGTAGTGATGCTGGCGCGCATTCCCTCTCGTGCCGAGGTATCGAGCGCCTTCATCAGTAGACCTCGCGGTAGCGGCGGCGCAGCCAGAAGCCGAGCAGGTTGAACACCAGGGTCACAAGGAACAGGGTCAGTCCCGCGGCAAAGATGGTTTGATAGCCGACACTGCCGTGCGGCAGATCGCCCTTGGCAACCTGGACGATATACGCGGTGATCGTGGCTGCCGGCTGGGTCGGATTGAGCGTGAGGTTGGGTTGCATGCCGGCGGCGACGGCGACGATCATGGTCTCACCGACGGCACGCGAGATGCCGAGGATGTAGGCCGCGGCGATGCCCGAAAACGCGGCCGGCACGACGACCCGCAACGCCGTCTGCAGCCGAGTCGCGCCCATCGCATACGAGCCTTCGCGCAGCGACATGGGCACCGCACGCATGGCGTCCTCACTGATCGAGCTGATGTAGGGCACGATCATCACGCCCATCACCAGGCCGGCCGAGAGCAGATTGAATCCAGGCAGGCCAGGAATAAAGCGCTGCAGCAACGGCGTAACGAAGAACAGCGCAAAGTAGCCAAACACGATGGTCGGCACGCCAGCGAGCAGTTCGAGTATTGGCTTGCAGATTTCGCGTACACGTTCACTGGCGAATTCGGAGAGGTAGATTGCAATCACGGTACCCAGGGGTATGGCAACAGCGAGCGCGATCGCCGAACTGGTCAGGGTGCCCGACAGCAGCACGCCGATGCCGAAATGGGCATCGCTGAACAGCGGAGTCCACTGGCTGTCGCTGATGAAATCCCAGATCGGTACCGCGCGGAAAAAGACCAGGGATTCCTTCACCAGGACGTAGACGATGCCGAGCGTGGTGAATACCGCCACCATCGCCGACAGCAGCAAGACCAACTCGACCAGGCGCTCCTTGACGTGCCGGCTGGCCTGATAGCGCATCCGGTTGCCCACGACAGCGCGCGCGGTTGCCGTAGCTGTGCTGCTCATCGCCCCTTCTCCATGCCATCGTCCAATCGCAGCCGGACTTGCTCCGGCTGCATCGGGGTTCCCATTTCAGATATCGCAAATCGCGAGCCCCGGGACAGTCCCAAGCCAGGCGCCGCCATCATGTCGGCTGACTCCCGGGTCGCGCAATACCCGCGACTCAGCTCAGAGCGCGGCTTCGCGCTTGAGCAGGTCTTCGATGGTGACCGCAGTGGCCGGCTCGCCGTTGAACACGGTGCCGAGCTTGCCTTCGCTCAGATGTCCGCGGATGCTCGTATAGGCTTCGGCCGGCAACGGAACGTAGTTGACTTCGCGCGCCAGCGTATCGGCGTTGGCGAGATAATATTCGACGAACGACTTTACCTCCGAACGCGACCAGGACTTGTCGCTGACATAGATGAACATTGGCCGTGCCAGCGGTGTATAGGTTCCGTCGATCACGGTCTCCATCGACGGCATTACGCCGGCGGCGTCGGTCGAAGTCTGGATGGCCAGTGCCTTGAGCTTGTCCTTGTTCTCTGCGAAGTAGGCGTAACCGAAATAACCGATCGCGTTGACATCGTTGGCGACGCCCTGGACCAGCACATTGTCGTCTTCTGATGCGGTGTAGTCGCCGCGACTGGATTTTGCTTTGCCGACCACGGCTTCGGTGAAGTAGTCGAACGTGCCCGAATCCGAGCCAGCGCCATAGAGGGTGAAGTCAGCATCGCTCCAGGCCGGGTTGATCTGGTTCCACTTGCTGACATTGCCCTGGGCCGAGGGCTCCCAGATGCGCTTGAGCTCGTCGACGGTGATGCTGTTCAGCGGATTCTGCGGATTGACCACGACGGTCAGTGCGTCATAGGCGACCGGAATTTCGAAGTACTTGATGCCGGCAGCGGCACAGATGTCCATCTCGGCGCGCTGGATCGGTCGCGAGGCGCCGGAGATATCGAGTTCGCCGCGGCAGAATTTCTTGAATCCGCCGCCGGTGCCGGAAACGCCCACGGTGACCCGGGTCTTGCCCTGGGTCGAGGATTGGAATTCTTCAGCGACCGCTTCTGTGAGTGGATACACGGTGCTCGAACCGTCGATCTGGATTACCGAACTGGTCTCGGCGACCGCGGCGCTGGGGCTCGCAGCCGATCCATCTTCTGAAGCTTTTCCAGCTTGTTCGCCACAGGCGGCGAGGCCGAGCAGGGCAGAAATGATGATGGAAAGTTGCGCACTGGATTTCAGGGACTGGATTTGCATGGGCTCCGACTCGTTTGAAGTTGGAGTGCATGCTATTTCCATCATGTTGCAGCATTGTGACAATGGCGAGTCACGGTCTTGTGCGGTCGAAGTGCCCGCGATTTGGCGCATTTGAGACGCTTCGACGGGCTGAACGGCGCTTGAGCTGTCATCAGAGTGTCATGTCTGAGATAAATAATCGTCACCTTCCTGTCGCTTCCGGAGAATCTGTGTGACTTGCCATCGTCATCAAAATTACACCAGACGGTCTTTGCTGACGCTGGCAGCCTGTGTCTCTTCCGTGCTCGTCATCGCGGATGCGCGCGCCGCGGATTGGTCAGTGGCGCCAGGCATCAACTTCCAGCATGACTGGGCGGAGTTTCAGTCCGATGTCAGCCCGCTGGATGACGCTGCTGATTTCCGCAGGATGCGACTGAGCGTGACCGCCAAGCACGCCAAGGACCTTGAGTTGAAGGCGGAGTACGACCTGTTCAGCAATCAATGGACCGACGCGTATGCCAAGTACCATTTTGCTGACGGCCATTCGCTGCGCGCTGGTCAGTACAAACAACCGTTCTTTCTCGAAGAGCTGACTTCGGATCGCAATTCCCTGTTCATGGAGCAGGGCCTGCCCTCCGCGATGGGCATTGCGCGGCGCCTCGGCGCCGAATACGCCTACAGCCGACCAGACTGGTCGGTGACGGTCAGCGGCTACGGTCAGAATCTCGAGGGCCTCAACAAGGGGACCGGACTGGCTGCGCGGGCAACCTGGTTACCGGTCTCGGCTGAGGGGCGCTTCCTGCATCTCGCAGCGGCTGTTGCCAGCGAAGATCCCAAATCCGATAGAGGTCGCTTTTCGACGCGTCCCGAGGCGAGCCTGTCACCGCGGCGCTTCGCCGACACCGGATCGCTCGCCGACGTCGACTCGATTCAGCGCCTCGGGCTCGAAGTGGCCTATGTCGACGGACCGCTGTTGCTGCAGTCCGAATATGTCCATGGCAGCTTTCAGCGCGATGGCAGCGCCGATTTTTCCGGTGACGGCTACTATCTGCAGGCTGGTTGGTTCCTGACCGAGCACGCACGCGGCTACAAGAACGGCACGATCGATGCCCCCAAGCTCGACGGCGAGCATGGCGCCTGGGAACTCGGTCTGCGCTACAGCCATCTCGATCTGGACGACGGCGCCGTACTCGGCGGTGTCGAATCCAACTGGACCCTGGGGCTGACCTGGTGGGCGCATCCGAATGCGCGTCTGATGGCCAATGCCATTTCGGTCAACAGCGACCGCCGTGGCGTCAGCGACAATCCGGACATCCTCGAGTTTCGCGCGCAGATCGGTTTCTGATCGCGGATTGCTTGCGTCGGCCTATACCGCCATCACAATGGCGGTTGCCGCACTTGACCGGCACTGATTGCGCAGAGTCTGAACGTCGGCTCAGATCCTGCGCACACGGAAACTGCGTCCCTTGATCTTGCCGGAGCTCAATTGCTTCTGCGCCTGATTCAGCAGTTCGCGTTTGATCGCGACGTAGGATCGCGTCGCAAAGATATCGATCTTGCCGATCGCATCACCGGGCAGGCCGGCATCGCCAGTCAACGCACCGAGAATATCGCCGGCGCGCAGTTTGTCGGTCTTGCCGGCGTCGATGCACAGGGTGGCCATGGTCGGTTGCGGCGGATTGACCGTTCGACCGATCAACGGGGTCACCGTAGCCCAGCGGAATTTCTGTCCATGACTGTCGGCCAGCGTGTGCGCGCGCGGCATTTCGCGCGGCGTCACCAGGCTCAGCGCCAGTCCGCCACGACCAGCGCGACCGGTACGTCCGATACGATGCAGATAGACATCGGGATCGGTCGGCAGTTCATAATTGATCACCGCTGAAAGATCCTTGATATCGAGACCGCGCGCGGCGACGTCACTGGCCAGCAGGACATTGCAACTGCCGTTGGCGAAACAGACCAGGACTTCGTCGCGGTCACGCTGCTCCATATCACCATGCAGCGCCGCGGCGAAGAAGCCCAGCGCCTGCAGCGCCTGGGCGACATCCTCGGTATCGCGCCGGGTATTGCAGAACACCACGGCGGATTCCGGTTTGTGGGTCAGCAGCAGCGCTGCCAGCGCGGCCGGCTTCTGCGCGAGTTCGCTCTCGTGGAAGATCTGCGCAACGATCGGCTGTTCGGCGACCGCAGCAACGCTGATCTCGGCCGGGTCGCGCATCAGACTGCGCGCCATATCGCGGATCGCCTTCGGAAAGGTCGCCGAGAACAGCAGGCTCTGGCGCTCCTTGTTGACGCGCGCCGCGATATCGCGGATGGCCTCTTCGAAACCCATGTCGAGCATGCGGTCGGCCTCATCGAGCACAAAGGTGCGCACGCCGCCAAGATGCAGGGCCTCCTTGCGCATCAGTTCCTGTACGCGGCCGGGTGTGCCGACCACAACATGAGGATCATGCACAAGCGAAGCGAGTTGCGGACGCAGTGATACGCCGCCGGTCAGCAGCAGCACTTTCAGGTTCGGAATGCCGATGGCGAGTTTGCGAATTTCCTTCGCGACCTGATCGGCCAGTTCGCGGGTCGGACAGAGCACAAGTGCCTGCAAGCGGATCAGGGCGGGGTCGAGTCGCTGCAGCAAGCCCAGCCCGAAGGCGGCGGTCTTGCCGCTGCCGGTCGGGGCCTGCGCGATCAGATCGCGACCGGCGAGAATGAGCGGCAGCGCCTCCGCCTGCACCGGCGTCATGCTGGAATAGGCGAGCGCATCGAGACCCTGTGCCAGATTCGGGCCGAGGGCGAGTGAGCTGAAGGAGAGGGTGTTGGGCGTTTGCATACCCCATGATGGCAGCTGCCGGCGCAGCGGCCAATAACGCGGGGGCTCGGGTACTGCACCAGTTTGAATGTTGGCAACGGTCCCCTTCTCCCGCCTGCGGGAGAAGGTGGCCCGCAGGGCCGGATGAGGGGAAACCTTCGATGGTGTTGGCAATTTGTTG
>JAYSZM010000240.1:0-25679 GCA_043738015.1 Lysobacterales bacterium | reverse complement strand
GCTGCATGGCCGTGTACTCGGCGCGTTCCAATACACGCCGATCGCGGGAACCGTACGCGCCTATGTCGGCGCGTCCTTGCGTGCCGAGTCCAGCTTCGGCAGCGACGGCCAGTATCGACTCGGTGGTCTCGCCGCCGGCAGCTACCGGCTGCGCACCACACTGGCGATCCAGCAGGGAACGGATCTCAGCATCGACCTGGACAATGTCGCAGTTGTCGCCGGACAGGACATCGAGCGCGATCTCACCTTGCCCGCCAATGGCGCGGTATCCGGCGTGGTCCGGACAGCTTCAGGAAGCGCCCTCGCCAATGCGCGCGTGGGTCTGGTCGGTAGCGGATACAGCCGCGATATCTACACCGATGTGGACGGCCGCTATGCCTTGAACGCGGTGCCGGCGGGAGCGACTGTGTTGGCGGTAACCGATCCGCGCACCACGGCCGTGCTTGAGAGCAACATCACGATAATTGCCGACCAGAATCTGGTCGCCGATGTCAGCCTGCCGGCTGCCGGTGTGGTGACCCTGACGACGCGCTACGCGCGCGGCGAACTCGCCACCAGCATCGCGCTGTATCTGACCGCACCTTCGATTCCGGGCGAGCGATGGCTCGGCTTCAGCGATCAGAATGGTGTGCTCGCGGTTTCGGTTCCGGTCGGGCCGTATTCGGTCCGCGCGGTTCACCCGCAGTCGAGTGAGAATTCCAACACCAACGGACAGGTCGACAGTGATGGCCAGTTGCTCGGCCTCGACGTGGCACTGACACCATCGGCAAGAGCGCAAGTCTTCGTCCACCGCTCGACCGTGGCGCAGCCCGGCGTGCGCGTGAACGCGCAGCGGCAAGGATCATCCGGCAACATCAGTTCGGGAAACACGGATGCCAACGGACGCTTCACAACCATCCACCTGCGCGCCGCTCGCCATGCCTTGAGCGCGGTTGCGACCACGACAACGGGCAGCAGCGAAATTCTGGTTGACGCCAGTGTGGATGGTCAGGTCGTCCCGATCGATATCGACCTTGATACCGCTCTGGTCAGTCAGGGCGTGCTCGCGTTTGCCGGTGAACGTCATCTCTACAGCGTTGAACTGATTGCCGGCCAGCGTCTGGCTGTCGGAATCAACGGAGCTGCCGTCGATTCGGTTGCAGCGCTGTGTCAGGCGCGCGCCCAAGTCTATTCGCCAAGCAATAGCCTGCTCGCTGATGGCTATGGCTCGGGCACATCACCTTATACGCAGCAAAACACCACGGCAGATCTGCGAAATATCGTTGCCGCCAGCACCGGTCGCTACATCGTGGCGGTATCCCGCTACCAAACCAACTGCAGCGTTGGTGGTTACCGCGTCGCGGCGATGCGCGATGGTATTGCGCTCGCGTTCTCACGCGATGTTGGCGGCGGCACGGTCAGTGGACGTGTATTGCGACCCGATGGGGTTACGCCGGTGGCCGACGCCATTGTGCGTCTGCAAGCGAGTGGAGCGCCAGGATCAAGCGAACAGCGCCTGACCGCGGCCAACGGTACTTTCCAATTTGCACCGATTCCAGTTGGAAGCTTCCAGCTCGGCTACCACGCATTCAGCAACGAGGCAGCACTGGTCAGCCAAAACGGCAACCTCGTCAGTCCAGGCGAGATGATCGTGCGGGACCTGATTTTGCCGGCAACCACTACGGTCAATATCCAAGTACTCGGCGACGACGCCCAGCCATATCCTGCTTCGGTACAGCTGTCACTGCGCTCAACCAGCGGCTGGCTGACTCGGTATACCGATAACCTCGGCCGCTACACGCATCTGCACGTTGGCAATGAGCCGCTGACCGTGCTGGCCTTCCATCCGCAGATCAGCACCGTGATCGATTCGGTGCAGGTCCAGGCGCTGGACGGTGGTGTTCGCGAGGTCAGTCTGAGCCTGGCATCGGGTATGTTCTCGGGCCATGTGGTCGACACGGCTGCCCAGCCAGTCGCCAATGCCCAGATCGAGATCCGCAGTGAATCGGAAAACTATCTTGCCTACACCCAGTCGGACGCCACCGGCGCCTACCTGACACCGGCGATCGCCTCCGCGCGACCCTTGCGCCTGCTCGCACGCGATCCCTACAACTACGTCACCAGCGTGACCCTGGCCCAGCCCGTCTCCGGCGTCACCACGCCGCTTGATCTGGTCCTGCCAGCGCGCGGTCAGGTACTGGTACGCGTCGTAAATGGTTCGGGCGAGCCAATCGGCGACGCGTACAGCCATGCCTCGTTTGAGACCCAGCTGGGCACAGGCAACTACTCCACCTACGGCTGGGGTAGCACCGACAACAGTGGCGAACATCTGATCGAGTTCCTTCCGGTCGGGCGACCGCTCAGTATTCGTGCCGAGTACTATCTCGGCGGCGGCGGTGACCGTGGCAAGGGCGAAGGCGGTGGCAACTACGTCTACGCCGAGACCGAGATCACACTCGACACGCCCGGTGCACAGGTGGTGGTTGAACTGGTGCTGGATATTCCCGGTGGCGCGGTTCGTGCCATGGTCAACGTGGCCGATGGCGAGCCGTTGGATCAGGGCACCTGCTACCTGATACTCGAACCCGGTCCGGACAGCGGTGAGTACGCTTCCGGTGATTGCAGCGAGCCGCTGCTGCTTGATGGCGTACCGGAGGGCCAGCATCAGGCGATTGTCTATGGTTCCGATTTCTACGAATCCGATATCCCAGTCACCGTGGTTGACGGCGAGACCGCCGAAATCGAAATCTTCCTTTCGGTGGTCAAGGGTCAGGTTCACTTTGACGATGGCGCAGTGGCAGACGACGTCTACGTCCGCATCGAAGGATCGGACGGCAATGCCCGCGCGGCCGATACCGACGACGATGGTCGCTACCGTATAGTCAACATCGCGGTGGGCGATCTGATCGTCCGCGCCGACGACAACAGCAGCGGCCTGCGTGTCGAGGCGAATGCAAATCTGGCCGAGGCCAGCGTGCCCCTGGTTCTTGACCTGCTGCTTCCGCCGAGCGCAAGCCTCGAAGGCACCGTGCGCGATGCAGCGGCCCAACCACTGGCAAACGCTGTTGTGATCACACGAAACGCGGTTGCCGATATCTATCGCTACGTTGAGACTGATACGAATGGCGCCTATCGGCTTGAGCACATGCCGCTCGGCGCCTTCGACGCCGCGGCGATTCCCTCAGGCACAGCGAATCTCGCCAGTGCCAACGGCAGTCTCGATGCTGCCGATAGCACGCTCACACTCGACTTCACGTTGCCAGAATCCGCAGCGGTCGGCGGAACGGTGCGTGGCGAAGACAGCCAGCCGGCGGCCAACGCCTGCGTTGAATATCGCTCGATTGTGGCCGGGTTCGGATATCAGGACCTGTACTTGTCCAGTGTGTCCGATGGCCAAGGCAGCTACGCGTTTGACGATGTGGTCGCTGGACCCTATTCGATCCTCGCTCGGACCTGCGACATTTACGAGATCGCCGGCCTCTCCGATGGCGACGTGGCGGCGAACGCCATCGCAATCACCGATGTCGATATCGGCAATGCGCGCATGCTTTCGGTGGCACTGACCGACAGCGTTTCCGGTTACACCTTCTACGCCAGCGGCGATGGCGGCGTGCATGCCTGGACGTTGCCGAACTCTTGGCAGTCGGTGTTCGACTATCCCATCCGGTTGATGCTACGCGACGAGTACTACCCGTACTTCTCCGCCGCGCGTCACGCACAGTCGATGCGACAGATGAATGTCGGACCCGCTGTCATCGAGGGCCTGCGCGTCAGCCGTCAGATTTATGTGCCGGCGGCCGGCGGCTACGCTCGCGTGGTCGACGTCTTCCACAACAGCAGTGATCAGACCATCAGCCTGCCAATGTCCTTAGAGGGCGCGCACGCGTCGGGTGCCGTGCTGGTCGCGCCCACGCCGCAACAGGGTGGTCGCTACGTACTGCAGCGATCGACGGAAACGAGCGGCAACTACACGCCCGGTGTTGCCGCCTACGTGCTGTCAGGAGTCGGCGGAAGCGCGCCTGACGCGGTCGACTTCGTCGAGGGTCGCGGCGCCTTCAGCTTCGGCTGGGCGTTGACACTCGCGCCCGGCGAAACGCGGCGCTATCTGCACTATCTGGTGGTGCGCCAGCCCGACTCCGCCACAGCGACCGAGACCCAGGCGCAATCGCTGATGCAGATGGCCGAGCCCGGCATGTTTGACGGACTGAGCAACGGCGAGCGTGCCGAGATCATCAACTTCCAGGTGCCAGCGCAATGAACCTCCTACGCAGCATCGCCATCGGCGCCGCATTGACCGTCCTGCTTATTGCCGACGCCAGCGACGCGGCGGAACTCAATCTCGCGGGCTTGCCTCTGCACGCTGAGCGTGGTCGTGCGCGAGCGCTGCGCGAGCGCCTACCCCAGGCGCGGACCATCGTCATGCTGATCGACGCACGCCGGACACAAACCGCACGTTGGCTGGACGAGCTTGCTGACAGCGGTTTCACCGGTGCCGGCAGTGTGATCATCCTGGTCGGCGAAACCACGAGCGGCGAGCGGGTCGGCCGACAGCGGGTGCGTCTCGGCTCAGCGAACTGGGCAAGCGCGCCGCTGAACAGCACGCTCGCGCACCTCGATACCTCGACCCTGCCCGCGATCTACGGCATCGATGCTGAAGGACTGGTGCAGTGGCGTCTGCCGGTCAGCGGCCGTCGCGCCGATGAAATCGCCCTGCGCATCACCGACTGGTTGCAGCACGAGCCGCGCGCAGCGCCGGACTCGAAATGAACCGGGTCGGGCAAATGCTGACGCGGTCCGCCCAAGAACTGCGACGAACAATTCGTCGTGCAACACCCCATACCGAGGATGCAATGGCAAGTCAGCAGCACTCCATCATGAAATCTGTATTTGCATTCCTGCTTCTGTTCCAGTCGGCCGTTGGCGTTGCGCAACAACCCGACGTGCTGTTTTGCTCGAGCTTTGAACAGGCTGATTGCGTCGTTCCCGACACTCAGGGTCCGCTGATCCTCGATCCATTGCCTTCAAGCGCAATCATCGATCCCTCCAGCGAGGTCAGCGTCGGGGCGAAGCTGGTCGACGCGCAAAGCGGGATTGACGCCGCGACGATTCGACTTGATCTGGATGGTGTCGACATCACTTCGCTCGCAACGATCGCTGACGGTGTCGTCAGTTATGTACCGGCGACACCCTTCGCAGCTGGACGCCACGAAGTGGCTATCCGCGCTGCGGACAACGAGGGAAACGAAAACGAACTGCAGTGGTCTTTCCGGATATCCACTGATCCGGAGATCAGCCAAGTCGGTCCTGACGAGATCGAAGTGGATAACGACGCCGTCGAGATCGCCGTGGACTTCCTTGATCCAGGGGAGGACATCGATCTGTCCAGCATCTCTCTAAAGATTGGGGACGTTGACGTCAGCGCGGAACTGACGCCCATCATGACCACGCCGCGATCAGGCGCAGTGCGCTTCACACCAGATCCGCCGCTTCCCGCTGGCCGTCATCGCTTGAGCTTCTCGGTAGCCAACCTGCAAGGCGCCTTCATTCAAAGAACCTGGGGCTTCTGGGTCCGCGAACCGTCATCGTACGTAGTCGACGTGCTCGCGCCGGCGGACGAATTGCAGGTGCACGCACCCGAGTTACGCGCAGCGACCCGGGTCTACTCGAATCGAGCGATGCCGCTCACGGTCCTCATCAATGATGAGGCAACCCGACTCGAGAGTGACGAAGGTGCTCAGTATGCATTCTTCTATCGCGACATTCTGCTCAGACCGGGGCGCAATACGGTTCGATTCTCCGCCGCATTTTCAGATGGCGAGATCAGGACCGTCGAACGAATCGTCAACTACGTCGCGCCACCGCAGGTCACAGTCACCACGCCAGCGGACTGGACAGTATTCGGGCCGGCGGCTGTGGGCCTTCCCGGCGCCGCACGCAATTTGACGGGAATGGTCGAACGGCCGATCGCGATCGAAGGCATTGTCGACACGCCGGTGATCAGCGTGATGGTTAATCAGCAGTCGGCCGAAGTGCTGGCCGATGGCCTTCATTTTCGGTTCCCGCAGTTTTTCCTGCACGAAGGAACCAATCTTGTCACGGTCAGCGCCACCAATGCGGACGGTCGCGTGGGCACCACCAGTGTCACGTTGTACGTGGACCAAACCGCGCCCTTGCTGGCCATCGAGGCGCCGCTTCCCGATCACGTTACCTCCGAAGCAAAACTCGACCTACGCGGAATCGTCAACGACGCGGTCGAAGCCGCCGTGCACGCCAGTGAACCCAGCATCCTTGTACGCAACCTGGCAAATGCTGCAGAAGTTTCCGGACTGGTTTCAGATCGCTACTTCGTGGCGCAGGATATTCCGCTCGAGGTCGGCGCCAACACGCTGGAGATCATCGCCACCGACGGAGCGCAAAACCAGCGCGCGCAAACTGTACGTGTGGTGCGTATTGCGGCCGGGTCGTCGCGCCTTACGCGGCTGGCCGGGGACCGTCAGTCGGGCGCCGTTGGCGCCGAACTTCCCCAAGGTCTTACAGCGGTCGCGTTGGATGCGCAGGGAGAGCCCATGGTGGGCCACCCGGTGCAGTTCGACGTACTGCGCGGCACCGGCAGCATTGGCCTGCAGCAAGGACAAGCTACCTTGGTCGATGGCATCAGTCCCGCGCGCAATCTCACTGTAGTCACTGACCACGCCGGTCGGGCCGCGGTCTGGCTGACGCTGGGCAGCGAGGCAAGTCCTGCTGGAAACGTTGTACGGGCGACTGGCGAGGGCATGCTGGAAGAGGTGGTGTTCACCGCGTCTGGCCAGCGCGGCCAACCCGCGATTGTGTTGATCGAGGGGCCCGGCACCCAATTTGCACAGTCAAACAGTGAACCTCTCGATCCGCCAACGGTGACGGTGTATGACGCGCAGTTCAATCGCGTGATCAATACACCGGTTCGCTTCGAAGTTGTCGCAGGCGACGCCTGGTTCACCGATCGCTCCGGGATCAATGCTGTGGTCAGCGCGGATGGTCGCAGCATTGAAGTGCCGACTGACAAGAACGGCGTGGCCAGCGTTCGCCCGCGTATCGGTGCATCTCCTGGCGTCGCGCTTATCCACGCATCGGCACTTGCCAGCGTCGGCGAGGCAATCGCTGCAGGTTTCCAGATTCAGGTCGTGCCGCCCAGCGATGAGCCGACACGATTTGGCGGCAATGTGCTTGACCACAACGGTACGCCCTTGGCGGGCGTGCAACTCTCGATCGGACGAACCTCGCTCAGCGTCAGCTCGGATGCGCAGGGTCGCTTTTCTTTCGAAGGCCAGGTCCCGGTAGGCAAGATCGATCTCTTCGTCGATGGCCGGGACGTCGCAACCACACCAGGCACGGAATACCCGGCGCTGCACTTCGAAACCACCGTAGTCGGTGGCATCGACAACCAGCTCCCGCATCCGATCTATCTCCCGCCAGTGAATCTGTCGTCGGCTCGGGTAGTGGGCGGGAACGAGGACGTCGTGCTGACCATCGCGGGGTATGAAGGCTTTGAGATGGTGGTCAAAGCCAATAGCGTCACCTTTCCGGACGGATCGCGCGTTGGTCCACTGGTAGTCACCCCGGTGAACAATGATCGTCTGCCCATGGTCCCGCCCGGCGGCGGTGCCGGGTTCGGCACGCTGGGCTGGACTTTGCAGCCAACCGGAACCCGGTTTGACCCACCGATCACGGTAAAAATTCCCAATCCCGGCGGTATGCGGGCGGGGGAGACCGCAACAATCGTCCAATGGGACCACGACCTTGCGACCTTTGTGCCGATGGCGCGCGCCACTGTGTCGGAAGATGGATCGCAACTGGTATCCGATCCTGGTTCCGGCCTGACCAAGGCCGGTTGGGGAGGCTGCGCGGGTCCTGATTGTCCGCCGGCGCCGCCCAACTGTGGCAGCAATGGCGACGAGCCCTGGCAGCCGGAGGGAGAGATCCGGACTTACGAACTGCGCCGTCATTTCTTCTCTCTATTCGAATGGGCGCATCGAGTCGAACCGGACAATATTTCGAAATTCTATCCGACGCAGTTCAACCTTCGCTCGTCACCGAGCGGATGCGAAACGATTGGCTATCGCTGGACGTTCGGAGATGGTGGCGTCGGGTTCGGCGAAGAGGTCCAACATCAGTACGAAGAACGTGGCGAGCGCAACGTCAAGGTCAATGTCGACTGCGGCTATCGCGGTTGCGGAGCGGCGCTCAACAACAAGGTATTTCCCTACAACCAGGACATCTTTGTTCGAGATACCGCCTGGATTGAATACCGCGAGGCGATGGAGGAATGCGATTGGGCAACCTCCTGCTTCCTCAAGTACCAGGCGCAGCAAACGCTGTCAGGCATCGGAGAGTTTCTCAATGACTTCCAGGTCGATTGGCTGGAGGACTGGCAGACGTGGAATTCCGAGCGACTGAAGGAGCTCGGTCGGGACAATGCCAACAGTGATGGCATGCTCGCCACACTGGGAATCCTGTACGCCCTCAACGAGGCCGTGTTTCCGACCAGCGCGCTGGATGTAATCCCAGTCGGAAAGGCGCAGAAAGCGACTGTCATCCTGCGTCGCGACCACAACATCAGCCCCGATGAAGTCGCCGATTTCTCCAAGCAGATCACCTGCATCTGGGGCTCGGCTAGGCGGGACGGAGATTCACCGTCGAGTGTTCCGTGCCCACGAGGTGATATTCCGTACTACACCCTGTTCGAACTTGCCGGAATTCGCCGGGCTATTTCCCGGCTTCCGCCCGGTTCGACTGTACTTAAGCAGTGGCAGCCAAAGATTGGTGCCGGTGACAATGGTTTGGATGGTGCCGTACTTTGGAAAGATCAGGCGGGTCGATTGCAGCTCTGGATCACCGAATCCAAGTGCTGGTCGGAGATGTCCGGTGTTTGCCCGTTGAACAAGTTCACAGCGCTCGGCCTGAACAATCCGGCAACGCTTGATCGCAATCTGGCTCAGGTTCTTGCGGATGCAGCGCCTAACCTCTCGCCCGACGAACTCCTGGAACTGCAGACGCTGGTACAGCGACGCCAAATTGTTGCCATCATCCATACTTTGGGCGAGAACACTGTCGATCAAGCCACTGTGTCCGCGGGCCTGTGGGAGCAGGGCATCCGAGTTCTGTACGATGTCGACCCCAGATGGAACAGATAGCGAGTCCACGCATGCAAGACAGCACATATACGGTGATAGGGGCGCTGCCAGAGGCGCTGCCCTCGCTCACCGGCCAATTGCAGGGCAGTGTCCCGTTCCGGGATTTGGCCCAGCGACCGTACCCTGGGCGCAAACTGCAGGAGCGACAAGATCGCATCGAACGTGGCGACGAACTAAGCCATCTATATCTCACCGCCAACATTTCGGAAGCGTTGGTGTTGTTGGCGCTGAATAAGGATCTACCGGCGGTAGAAGTTCTGCTGGAGATGGTGCGTGGAGCGGGCACCACTGTTCCTGCAATTCCGGCTGATCCCATTCCGCTCGATCGGACCAACGACCAGATTCCGCACTTTGCTAGTGACCCGTACGTCGCCATGGCCGTCGCGCAATCCGTGAGGGACCCGCGCGTACCCGACGCCGACTGGCTGAGAAAATTTGCTCTTGGCGTAGCCGCGCATTACCAAGGACGCAGTAAGGGCAATCTTCATGCAGTCCAACAGAAAACGCTGATCGAGGGCATCATCTGTGCTCTGCTCGCGAACGATCTGGAGCTGGCCTCCCGGATTGCACAGATTCGATCGACTCTCAGCACATCCAAGCTGCTCTTCCCGCTGCTCAAGCGATTCATCAAACAGGCAGAACTACAGAAAATAGAGGGGCGCGATGTCATCCGGATCCACGATGAGGGGTTGCGTGGCGAATGCTTCGCCGTTCTTGATCATTTTCGCCGTCGCGTCGGGACTGATCATCGGATGCCCGGGGACGCCAATATGTACTTCGGCATGATCGAGGGGGCGTATCTTTGGGCTTGGCTGTGCCTGCAATCGTGTGCACCGCAGCCGGTCCTGCATAGCGACTGGACCACGCTCAGTGATCTGCTCATTGGCTAGCCTCAGGCGCGAGTGTGCAATCCGAGTCGATACGTGTCGAGCCGTGCAACCCTGCGCGAATTTCCGATTGAAGGATTGAGGTTTGCCGACACGTAGCAGGCGAGCCGGGAACCGAGGAAACGTGATGAGCGTGCGATTTTTGCTTTTGATGATTGGAATGATGATCGGAAATCCGGCCACAGCCGTGGAGGCGGTGAGCGAGCCGGATGCGGCTCGGCTCGCGCGGCTGGCTGCGCTCGGCGATGTGAACGGACTTCAGATCCTGCTCGACGCCGGTGTGGACGTTTCCGTGCATGAACCCCTGCACGGGGCGACCGCGTTGCACAATGCGGCGGCGCAGGGGCACTTGAAACTCGTGCAGGTTCTGATCGACCGCGGGGCAACTCTCGCGAGTGAGGACCATCATGGCGCCACGGCGATGATCTACGCGGCGTATCAAGGTCGGGTCGAGATTGTGCAGCTGTTGTTGGCACAGGGAGCAGAAGTCGATCACCGACCGCGGCAGGGCCCAACCGCGCTCACCGCGGCCTGTCTGCGCGGACATCAGGATGTGGTTCGCGCTCTGCTGCTGGCGGGTGCATCGCCGAGTCTGGCCGACGCCAACGAATTCAATCCGCGCGCGGCGGCTGAGCTCAGCGGCCGGCCCGCGATCCTGGGTCTGCTCGACCACGCAGAGCGCGAGGCATCACGCTGATGCGCGCGCCAATCCGCTCTGCGATGGCAATGATGGGTTTGCTGGCATTGTCAGTGCCGGTGCTCCAGGCGCAATCGGTGCTGCCATTGCCCGAACTGCACGCAGGAACATTGACTGCACTGCCGCAATACACCCGCTCGGCGTATCACGCCTGGGACGAGGCCGAGGCCGAGGCAGAAAAAATTGCTGCCGCATGGGATAGCGAGCCCGCATCGCTCGCCTGGACCCGCGTGCAACTCGCTCGCATCATCAAACACAAGACCATGCCGACCCGCGGTGCGCGCGGGCTCGCCTTGGTCCACGTGGCGATGCACGATGCGCATGCCTGGGCGGCACGCGAGCAGTTGTCATCCAGGTCACGCCGGCTCGCGTTGTCGATGGCCGCTGCCGATACGCTGGGCTATTTGTATCCTGCCGAGGAACGCGCCTTCGAGCGCATTGTTTTTGCATTGGCCGCGCGGATAGAAGATGCCACCGTTGAGACAGTTTCCAACTCGAGCCGATCTTCGATGGCGTTTGGCCGCGCCGTCGCGGAACGCGTGATCGCGCGCGCCGAAGGTGATGGCGCCCAGCGCGGTTGGAACGGCTCCAGGTTGCAGTACTACGCACAGAATCGCTACTACGGGCCAGGCAGTTGGGAGCCCACGCCGCCCTACTTCTACTATCCGCCCGATGAGCCCTTCGCGCCCGGCTGGACAACTTGGGCACTGACGTCAGGCAGCGAATTCCGACCCACACCACCGGAGTTTGCATCAGGCGCCTATCTGAAAGCGCTCGATGAAGTCATCCGTATCAATCGCGAGGTCGTTGCCAGCGTGAACGCGACTCCCTCGGCGGACGGCGCGAAGCCGGCTGCGGGTAGCGCCGCCGATCGCTATCGCATCGCCAAGTTCTGGGTCGACGGCCACGGTTCGGTGACTCCGCCCGGACACTGGAACCAGATCGCGATCGACGAGGCCCTGCATGCAGGACTCGATGAAACCGCCACGCTGCGGCTGTTTGCGCAACTCGATATGGCCCTGGCCGACGCCTTCATCGCGTGCTGGGATGCCAAGTACACCTGGTGGACGGTGCGTCCGATCACGGCCGCCAAGAGCCTGCGCAATATCGACATGAAGCCCGCAGTGCTGACGCCGCCGTTTCCGTCCTATCCCTCTGGCCACGCGACCTTCAGCGGCGCCGCTGCCGCGATCATCGCCGCGGCCATTCCCGAACGGCGCGCCGCACTCGAGGCGATGGCCGAGGAAGCCGCGGCGTCCCGACTCTATGGCGGTATTCACTTCGCCTTCGACAATGAAGATGGTCTGGAACTAGGGCGAAAAGTAGCGGCTGCGGTGCTCGAGCGATTTCCCGATGCCGCGCAACGCTGATAGGTACCGGTGACCTGTAGCGGATAAGGCGCGAATTGCTGGCCATTCGTCCACAACAGGCCGCGCGCCTGCTTGCTGGCCGATACCTATGCACCTATTCTGCGGATTGCCCTGGCCCTTGGTGCAGGTCACCCCGCGGCCCAAGCCCCAGACGGAGATTTCCATGCCCAGACCCTATGCTTTGTCACGCGTCCGCAGCCCTATCGGGCGCCTTTGCGCATCCGCACTCTGCACAGTTGTGTTCTCGGTCGTATTCGCCGTCGGCGCCCACGCAACCGGGGCGGTTTCGCCCATGCCGACGCGGCTCGATCCAGGCCTGGTCGAGCAGATCAACGCGGCGCCCGAGTCTCAGCACCGAATCCTGATCCGCTTGGTGGACCGCGCCGATCTTTCAGCGGCAGCGCGGATAGAAGACTGGAGTGAGCGGGGTTGGGCGGTGTATCGAACCTTGCGTCGAACGGCAGACCGATCACAGACTGAACTGTTGTCGCGGGCCGCGCAGGCGCGCTCGCAAGGAAGGGCAGCCGATCTCAAGTCATACTGGATTGTGAATCTGGTTTCGATGACTGCTGATCAACAGACAATCCTCGATCTCGCTGCGGTGCCGGGTGTGCAGTCGATCCAGCCAGAATTGAAGTTGGAGATTCCGCAGCCCGATCCCGAGCCGTCGGCCCGTGCGCCGCTCGCCATCGAGTGGGGGATCAACAAGATTCGTGCTCCAGAGGTGTGGTCGGTGTATGGCACCACCGGTGCGGGCGTCGTGTTGGCGAATGTCGATACCGGGGTCCAGTACAACCATCCGGCCCTGGTCGGTCAGTACCGTGGAAACCTGGGCGGCGGCAATTTTGACCACAACTACAACTGGTTCGATCCTGCATTCGGCACTGCGTTTCCCAATGACAGCAACGGCCACGGAACCCACACCATGGGCACCAGTGTCGGCGGCGATGGCGGGAGCAATCAGATCGGCGTGGCGCCAGGCGCCAAGTGGATATCCGCATTCGGTTGCTGTCCCAGCAACGATGCCCTGCTCGAAGCGCAGCAATTCATGTTGGCGCCAACGGATCTGACTGGAAACAATCCCGATCCCGATCTGCGCCCGCAGGTGCTCAACCAATCCTGGGGTGGGCCGGGCGGTAGCGAAATCTTCGAGGAAGTCATTGCTGCGCTGCGCGCCAGCGGAATCTTTCCTGCATTTTCAGCCGGCAACAACGGCGCAAGCACGGCGGTCACCGGCTGCGGTCGACTTGGTTCTCCGGGTGATAACCCATCCGCCTTCAGCGTCGGCAATACCGATATTAATGATCTGATTTCGAGCTCCTCGTCGCGCGGACCCAATCCGATCACCGGCAAGGTCGGACCGGAAGTCTCGGCGCCGGGATCCAATGTGCGCTCCAGCGTCCCAGGGAGCAGCTACAGCAACTTTTCCGGCACATCGATGGCGTCGCCGCACGTGGCCGGCGCGGTCGGACTGCTGATCGCCGTGGAACCCAGGCTCAAGGGAAGAATCGAGGAGCTCGAAGAATTGCTCCGCAAGACGGCGGCCCCGTTGACGAGCACCCAGGCCTGTGGCGGTGTCGCCGGCAGTCAGATACCCAACAATGTGTTTGGCTGGGGTCGTATCGACGTCAAGGCTGCTGCTGACATGGTGTTTGACGCGGGTTACATCGAGGGCAATGTCACCGTGGCGGGTATCCCTACGGCAGGCGTGGTCGTCAGCTACAGCAGGCTCGGCAAGACCCTCACCACACGCAGTGACGCGAGTGGCCGATACCGCGTCGTTGCAGGCGCTGGCAGTTGGGCAATGCAGGCCGCCTTCCAGGGACAGACCTTGATCGCGCCGGCCGTGGCAGTCGTAGCAGATGCCGCGACCACCCAGGACTTTGCGCTGTCGGCGATCAGCAGTTTTGCGCTGAGCGGAACCGTTACCGAGATCGGCACCGGCGCACCCATCCGCGCCTTGCTGATGATTGCGGACGATCAGAATCAGGCACCGGTCTGGTCTGATGCAATCACCGGCGCGTATAGCTTGAACGTGCCTGCGGGAACCTGGAGCCTGACTGCGACGCATCCCGGATATCAGCCGCTCAGCCAGGCCATATCGGTGGGCGGGACGGTCAACCTGCAGATGACGCCGCGACAGAACTACAGCTGCCTGGACAGTACCGAGGTCGGCGGTCCCATTTACTCCTGGGCCGATGCAACCGACGGAACGGCGTTCCCGCTTGACGATGATGCGAGTTCCGCAGCACAAACGCTGCCGGGCACCTTCAACTATTTTGGTAGTCCGTTCACTAGTGTTCGCATCAACTCGAACGGATTCCTGTTCTTCGGGACCACGGTATACACCACGGCCAACATGTATCTGCCCTTCGAAGGGCGGCCAAACAATGACGTCATGGCGCTGGGCGAAGACTTGAACCCTGCGTTGGGCGCGCAAGGCAATATTTACGGAAAGACAGTTGGCACGCAGTACGTTGTGCAGTACCACCAGGTACAACACTGGGCCAGCGGATTCCCCGAGACGTTTCAAATCATTCTCGATACGGCTACCGGCCAGATCACCTACCAGTATCACACCCTGTCCAATCCGGAATTCACCACGGTGGGTGTGGAAGACAGCCTGGGCGCCGTCGGCCAACTGTATTCGTTCCGCAACTCCGCCAATCTGCAGCCTGGAACCGCAGTGCGGTTCACACCCGCCACGGGTAACCTGGTCAACTGGGGTTGCGATCATGCATTGACCTTGACGCAATCCGACTCTGCCGATCCGGTGTCCCCCGGAGAACAGGTCACCTACACATTGCATTGGAATCTGACCGGGTTCGGCGGCGCGCCGCAGGCGAATCTGACGGCGACGGTGCCGGCCAATGCCAGCTTTGTTGCCGCCTCTGGCGGCGTCACGCCCGTGGCCGGCGTACTCACCTGGCCACTGGGCGACCAGCGACCACGCGCCAGTGGTACCGCCTGGTTTACCCTCACTGCCGATAGCGGTCCGCAGCTGAGTACGACGGCGAACATCGTCGATGCTTCCAACGAATCCAGAAGCGCAGCGCAGACGACGGCCGTGGTGATCAGCGATTCCATGTTCGCCAATGGCTTCGAGTAGAGGCTGTAGCACGCAAGGGGCGTCCCGGTGGCGCCCGCTTGCACTGCAAGCCAGAGCAGCGCTAGCGGGTGGCCGCTAGCCGATCCTGGCGATGCGCTGCCCGCATACATTCGTCGCAAGTGACGCCAGAATTCAAGGACGCAACCGATAACTCCGGATAGCCACGGTCGACACGCCGGCGACCATGATCGTGAGTGGGGAGTTTGATCGCGGTGCGTGATTCGATGGAGCACCGCTGGCGATGTTGGCGCGACATCTACCGCGCTGGATTGGCCGGGCAGGGGCATCGAGACCACCTCGACCCTGCGATATTACAGCGGCACCGTGCCAAGAAATGGCCAGACGGTGCGCCGCATGATGCGTGCGCGGCGGGCGCCGCGTTCGGTCTGCGCTTTGCGTACACCCGCTTCGAAGCGCGGATCCTCGGCTTCGGCGGAGTAGTCGAGCGCAGAATTTTGAGCGGCATAGTCGCGTGCATCGGCCACCGCGACGGCGGAGATCGACTGCCACAGCGGTCGTGAGGAAGCGGGCTCTGCTGGGCGTTCGACCACGCTGCCAGCCGGCTGCGACGGCAGGCGCGCAGTCGTGGTCGCCGCGGGCGGGGTAGCGTTGGCCATCGTCATGGGCGGTGCGGAAACCGGTAGCGGGTGCGGAAGCTCGGGCGCAGCGGACGGACTGGCCAGGGTACCGATCGGCGTTACCGTAGCGACCGGCAGCGAAACAGACTGCACTATCCGGGGCGTCAGACTCAGACCGCTCATCAACAGACAGCAGCCCAGCATCAAGGCCATCGGCAGCGGCCCCGTTGCCGCCTGCGGGCGGGTGTCAGTACTCAGAATGTGGCGGGCACGGCGCAGCAACAGGGCGGCCTGGCCGGCCATCGCCAGAGCCGGCAGCGCCATCGGCGAACCGGACCTGCGCGCACAGTGGCTCAGCGTTTTGACATAGCTGACGGCGTCGCCACCAGCATGCAGCACCTTGTCGTCGCAGGCGAGCTCGATGTCGCCGCGAAAGCCCTGGCGTGCCGGATAGAGCAGCGGCTGGAACCAGAACAGGCAGAAGATCAGTTCGACACACTGCGTGCGCAGCCAGTCTGATGCGCCAATGTGGGCGTGCTCGTGGCGGAGAATCTGTTCGATCCGCTCCGGGTCGGAACCGATCAAGTCGACTGGCAGATAGATGATTGGCCGGCGTCCGCCGACCAGGCATGGCGAGCCCGATGTGGGCAGTATCCGCAAACGCGGCGGTGCGCGGTTTGATGTGCGCGCCAGACCAAGATTGATCGCGTTCCAGGCGCTGTCCGCACACGGTCTGGACTGCCAGCGCAGTGCGTGTGCCTGCCGCAGCGAACTCAACCAGCGCATCACCAGTAGCCCACTGATGCCGGCATGGAGGGCCATCAACGGCCAAGTCCAATCCGCCGCCGATACGGTCATCGTGTCGCCGTACGATGACATCGGTGTACTGAAGGGGTGCCAGCCAAGGCCCGCCGCTTCGGTCAGCATCAGTAGTGGCAGGGCCAACACGGCGGCAAAACCCAGTGCGGCCCGGCGCTCTGAGTCGTCCACTCGATCCTGGACGACCCGCGCCAGTACCAGCACTAGTGAACTCTCGACCAGGAAGTGCCAGATCACTCGGGATCACCCGCGGCCTTTTTCTGACGCAGCAACTGCGCGATCTCGGCGAGATCGGTCTTGCTCAATGTTTCGCCATCGCCGCCAAGCAGACCGAGAATCGCCGCTTTCGGGGAGCCGCCAAAGAACTTGTCGACCAGGCGCTGCAGCTCGCGGCTCTGCGCGCGCTTGCGTGAGAACCGACCGCGATAGACCAGTCGGCCGTCGACCATATCGGCAAAAAGCACTTCTTTTTCGACCAGACGCGAGAGCATCGATCGCATTGCCGAGTAGCCCGGCGGATCGGGAATGTCCTCGGCTATCTCGCGCGCGGTTGCGGTCTCCCGCTTGAACAGGACGTCGACAATCTGGCGCTCTCGATTGCTCAACGCAGCTAGCTTGGCGTCGCTCATAACAAAATGATTCAGCCTGGGTGTTGCAAATGTAGCAGCAACTGTTCTACTCTCCAAGTATGCTACATATGTAGCACTTACCGGAGAAATCATGAGTAGACCAAGTGAAGCCCTTGCATTCCAACACGCTGCCAACCAAACCGCTTCGACCACCCGCGTACGGTCCAGTTCCCTGGCGCGCCTGCTTGCCCTGGTGCTCTTGGGCGGCGCGACTTGTGCGGTGCACGCCGATTCGGGCGACTTCTATGTTGCGGCGCAGGTGTACGGAATGCGCGACTCAGATCAGGGTGGCGGTGATCTCGGCGCCGGGCTCAGCCTCGGCATCGGCATGAGTGACTGGCTGAGTCTCGAAGCCAGCTACAAGCAAACCCATCTCGAACCGGCAGTGCCTAGTGGGCAGTACGCGGGGATTGACGGCATTGAGGTGGCGCTGCGGGGACGACACCCACTGTCTGAGCGATTTTCGCTCACTTCGCGACTGGGTGTTTATCGATGGAAGGCCAGTAACGAACTCGACAGCTCCGCCGATCGCGGCACCGATCCCGTTGCCGGCGTAGGCGCGATGCTCCAACTATCCGAGCGGGTGGCGATCAGCGCGGACTACGAAAGGATTCTCGGCTTTGACACCGGACTTGAGGAAGATCGAATCGCGTTGGGCGTGCGCCTGGCATTCTAAAATCGGCGGGCCGGCAGCAGAGAGCGACCGGCCGAGGTCGCGCGATCAATGCTGCGGTCGAAGACTGCATCGTTGGTGCCGGCTACGGCGTCTCTTTGGTCTTCATGCTCAGGTAGGTGCCATTGCTGATGCCGAGCAGGAGCAGCAGATTGGTGGCGAAGACCGGCATCGAGATCACCGAAGTCACCTCGCAGACAAAAACCACGCCGAGGATCAGGGTCCAGGCCGCGGCCTGAACGCGGTGCACGCTGAGCCCGTTGCCATCGGAACAGATATCGCGCAGGAAGCCTTCGGCCTCGCGCAGGTGGTCGCCGTTGAGTATCCGCTGCATCTTTGCGTTGACAGTCTGAATGCTCCGCTGATGTTCGGGCGTGGCCGCCGTGCTGGCATCCGCATTCGCTTGCAGCTTGTCACGATCGTCGGCCAGATCGTCGACGGTGGTGGCGTCGCGACTATTGCCGGCGACTGTCGACAACCAGCCGGTGCTGGCCGAGATGCCGAGCAGGATCAGCACGCCATCGGGGATGTGCTCAATCGACCCGACCACGAACCAGATGCCGAAAAAGCTCAAGGCCACAACGAACCCCCAGAACGCCATCTGGGCCTTGGCGAGGCTGTGCGTGCCGCCGGGTTTGTCGCGCAGCAGGCTGGGGCTACGGATCGCCAGGCCATAGAGCACGACGAAGCCCAGCAGCAACACCCAGAAGGTCACTGCGACCAGACCGCGATTGGCGACGCGAAACGCGACATTCTGATCCTTGCCCAGCGCGATGGCCGCTGTACTGCCGAGTGCCAGGGCAATCGACACGTCGATTTCGCCCTGGTCGCGCAGATGATCGCAGCAGGTCTGGTTGTTGCGCAGGAAGTTGTTCCAGGTTTCGTGATTGTTCTCGCTGTCGTCGTTGCCATCGCGCAGTAGACGGAAGCTCAGCAGCAGCTGGTCCGGATCATCGCCTTCAGCCGCCAGCAGGGGCAACATCTGCATCGGAACCCGGTTGAGCAACAGGGTGATGCCATCGTCATCGGCGGGCTCGCCGGCGGCGCCGCCGGTCTGTGCCAGCAGCAGCTCGGCCTGCTGTTTGCAGGCGCCGCTGAGCTGCAAGGTCAACCACTGCCCCAGCCGCAGCGGCACACCCCGATGTTGCGGATGAACCCGAATCGCGTCGGGAAGACAGGCCATGCCTGGCGCAGTGTTCGCGTTGGTCACCGGCGCGACCGCCGACTCCAGCGCCGCGCCGCCCGTGTCCTGCGCCTGCACCGCCAACGCAGCAAGCAAACCCGACAGGATCAGTAAAAGCTTCAGACTTCGCATCGGATGGCCCCCAGTCAACGTGCAATATGCCGAGCGGAGCGACTACTCCGGTTCGACCGCGGCATCGTGGTCAGGGCTGTGGCCGCCCGCGGCACCGACCCGACTGCCGGCGGGCCTTGCGGTACCGCGGACAACCACCAGCCCTGCCCAAGCGCAGCTGAACCGCCCCACCGTTTGGAGTCCGCACTATCGCGCCCGGTCGGGCTCAGGCAAAGCTGTCAGATTGGACAGGTGCAGTGGTCTGGTCGGAGCCGCTAGCTTCGCGCGACGCGCAAGATGTCAAAGGCGGCTGAACCGCCGGTCAACACCGATCCGGACTGGCGGTCAACGCCGCCAACGCGGCGTATATTGGGCGCTAGCCCGGCTGCTGGAGTCCGCGATGAATCGTATCCTGATGATGCTGGTTTCACTATTCGTACTTGGCGGCTGCGCCAGCAATCGCGCGCACCGGGTCGAACAGCAATTGCAACGATTCGAGGCCGCCGCGGGCCTGCCGGTACAGTCGTTCCGATACTTTGGATTCAACTCCTGGACGTCGTTGGGCAATGAGCACCTCGCAGTCTGGACGCGGCCCAGCGAAGCCTGGCTGATCGCGGTCCACGGCTTCTGTCCGGATCTCGATTTCGCCCAGCGCATCGGCGTGACTTCATCGATGAACCGTGTCTACGCACGCTTCGACACCGTGATCACCGAGCAGGGCCGCTGCCGGATCAAGTCGATCCGCCCAGTCGATGTAAAGGCGCTACGTGAATTGCAGCGCGAGGCGCGTCGGCAGGAAATCGAGATGCGCGATTCAGGAACGCCGCACCCGGAGGACGGCGCCGACGTCGAGTAGCTTGAGCAGCCGGTCGTCAGCGCTTCTTTTACCAGACGCCCTGATTGGCCATCGATGCCCAAGGTTCCTGCGGCGTAAGCGGTTGACCGCGCTGCAACAGCTCGATCGAGATCAGATCGGGACTGCGCACAAAGGCCATATGGCCGTCGCGTGGTGGTCGATTGATCGTGATCCCCGCATCCTGCAAGCGCTGGCATAACGCATAGATGTCATCGACCGCAAACGCGAGATGGCCAAAATTGCGCGCGCTGCCATAGTCCTCTTCGTCCCAGTTCCAAGTCAGTTCGATCTCGGCGATGTCTGCCTGGCCGGGTGCTGCGAGAAATACCAGGGTGAATCGTCCCGCTGGAACTTCTCGCCGACGCACTTCCTGCAGACCCAGCACTGTGCAGAAAAAGTGGATTGATTCGTCCAGCTTTCGAACGCGGATCATGCTGTGCAAAAAGCGCATGGGGACTCCTGTGGTCAAGCGCCATTCTCGCATCACCCCGTCATTCGTGGCAGCGTTGCGTCTTTCCGTAGGATGGGCTGAACGTAGCGAAGCGCATCAAAGAGTTCCGCTGGGTGACGCCTTACGGTTTCCCAGGATCAACCGAGACTCGCCAGGCGCATCAAACTTTGGGTGACAGTTCACAGCCGCGCAGCGCGTATTCACTATCATCTTGAAGCGCTCGGAGAATCGATATGCTGCGACCCCTACTCTGGCTGATCCTGCTGCTCGCTGGTTCCAGTGAGGCCGCGCCCCTGGTCTGGTATTCCGATGCGCCACGTGCTGGCCTGATCGACGGCAGCTGGACCGATCATGATCTGGCCAATAGCGCACCCGTGCACGCAGGCAACCGATCGATCCGGATGGAGCCCGATTTCTGGGGCGGCGTCTATCTCTACAACCAGGCCGAGAAAATCCGCTTCGACGCCTACCAGTCACTGACGCTCTGGGTGCATGGCGGCAGCAGCGGCGGCCAGCGGCTGGAGTTGCTGCTCACCTACGAAGGGCTGAATGTCGCCTCACTGAATATCAACAGCTTTATCAGCGGCGGCGCAGTGGCAGCCAATACATGGCGCCAGGTCACCATCCCCTTCGATACCGCCACCACGCTGACCCATGGTGCATTCGACGGCGTGATCGTGATGGATTTTTCTGGCAATAATCAGGGCGTGGTCTATCTGGATGACATCCAGTTCAATGAGCGCACTATTCCGCTGGCAGCAACGGCAGTCACCGCAACGGTGAATCTGGCGGTGAATCGTCGACCGGTCGATCCGGATATCTATGGCGTCAATTTCGGCAGCAATGCGCAGCACGCGGACCTGCGCTATCCGGTGCGTCGCTCCGGCGGCAACAGCACCAGCCGGGTCAACTGGGAAACCGATTCGCACAACACGGCGTTCGACTATTTCTATCAGAACATCGCCGATGGTACGGGCACTGGGCTGCCCGGCAACTCCACCATCAACCAGTTCATCGAGGCGACGCGGGCGCAGGGCGGCGATGCCATCGTGACGATTCCGACCATCGGCCTGAAGCCGATCGGCGATCGCGTCAAGCGCTGGGGCTATTCGATCCTGAAATACGGTGCGCAGGACAGCAACGAATGTGCGATCTACAACCCGCAGCCGCCCTGGTGCAGTGCTGATGCCGGCAACGGCGAATGCGCCAATGTCGTCAACAACACGGGCTTCTGCAGCAATGGCCTGATCGTCGGCAACGACATCGCCGACACATCCGTGCCGTTGACGAACGCCAATATCCAGGCCTGGGTGACTCATCTGCTGACGCGGCCAGGTGCGGGCGCGCCGGGCGTGACGCGGATGTACTCGCTCGACAACGAGCCGATGCTGTGGAACTCCACCCATCGCGATATCCACCCGGTAGCGCCGACCTACGACGAAGTCTGGACGCGCGGGCGCGATGTGGCACTCGCGATCAAAACGGCTGACCCGGCGGCGCAGGTGATGGGTCCGGTCACCTGGGGCTGGTGCGATCTGTTCACCTCGGCTGCCGATGCCGCTGCCGGGCCGAGCTGCATCGATGGACAGGATCGGCAGAACCACGGTGGCATGCCCTTCGTCGAGTGGTATCTGCAGCAGGTCTGCGCGCACGAGAGTCAGTTCGGCATCCGGCCAGTGGATTATCTCGATATCCACTTCTATCCGCAGGGCAATGTCACCGGGCTCGGCGGTTCATCGGATTCGGAGCTGCCCGACGACTCGGCCAGGCGCCTGCGTTCACTGCGTGAACTCTATGATCCCGCGTATACCTCGGAATCATGGATCAACGATCAGGTGCAGCTGCTGCCACGGGTGAAGGCCTGGATGAATGCGCGTTGCCCGGCAATGAAGCTGGCGGTCACGGAATACAAATGGGGCCCAGATCGCGGACCGAGCGGCGCGCTGGCGCAGGCTGAGGCGCTCGCGATTTTCGCGCGAGAGGGAGTCGATCTCGCCACCCGCTGGGTCGCGCCAGCGGACGGATCGCTGAGTGAAACCGCGTTCCGATTGTTCCTCGATTACGATGGACAGAACACCCGGGTGATCGGCGACAGTGTGCAGACCCTGTCGAGCCAGCCGGCCGAACTCGGTGCCTATGCGATCGACCAGGTCGCCGGCAAGGTACGCGTACTGTTGTTCAACCGGGCTACCGCTCCGCGCGATATCACGGTCAATCTCTCGAACGCGCTCAATGGCGCGTATCAGGTCTATCGATTCGATGCCGGCCAGCCGCTGGCCCAGGTCGCCAGCGGATCGATCAGCAGTAGCACGCTCACCCTGGTGGCTGTGCCTGGACGCTCCGCCACCTTGCTGGTGTTGCCGGCTGCCCTTGCGGTGGGCAATCCGATCTTCGCCAATGGCTTTGAATGAGTGCCGGGAGCACGGGTCGATAGAGCGCCGAGGGCCGCAAGGGCGCAGTACTTGGAGCGCTCCTAATTCTCAAAATCATCCGCGAACACCGGCAGCTCGTGCACGAACACCGCGCCGGCATCGTAGATATTGCTCAGGTGTCCCCTGTTTCCCGGCGCGCCGACATACAGGATGTTTTCGAATGCGGTAAAGCTTGTGGCGTACCAGCTGCTCTCGGCTGCGCCGCTCGGCGCGAAGGATTGCAGGAGCCGCCAGTATCCGTCGCGAACCTGGTAGCGATGCAGACTGCCCCGGCGCCAAATGTCGGCTACGTCGGTTTCGGAGCCCACCCACAACTGACCGTTCATGACGCTGAGTCTGGTACCAAATCCGGCGGTGATTCCCGGCGGTGCGGACAACATCTCCAACCATGACCAGGCGCTGCCCTGACGTTGGAAGACGTGTACTTGCTGCAGGCGTGGCGCGCCGACAAACAGCGTGTCGCCCGACAGCGCGACGGCAAGCCCGAATGCGCTGAATGGCTCCTCATCGGGCGGTCGGACCAACTTGGCCTGCTCGACCCAGCCTCGCCCGTTCTTGATAAATACATAGGCGGCGCCTTCACCCAGTCCGGGTACGCCGAAGGGTTCTTCGACAATCACTGGCACCGCGCCCAGCACGATGGTGTCCTGGTCGGTGGCGACCGCCATGCCGACGCCCCTCGCGCTGGTCGCGTCGCTGACCTGCAGGCGTACCGGCTCGTCCCAACCGGTGACGCTGCGTTCGTAGACATAGGCGACGCCCGATCCCATGCTGTCGGGAATGGGCTCGCGCTCGGCGCCGACCACCGCACGGTTGGCATCAGCGGCAATCGCGTTGCCAAACAACGAAGCGTGGGATGAAGTCGGTGCTGGCCACTTGGCGATCTGCATCCACTCCGAACCCATGGGCGCGAAGTGGTAGACGGCACCGGCATTGCCAGGTGCGCCCACAAGAAAAGTGTCATTGCTCAAGGCCAACGCCGAGCCGAAGCGATCACGCGGCTGCGCATCGTTGGCATACAGCGTGGTCGGCGCTACTTGATCGACCGGTTCTCGCGGGTAGGCGAATACTGCGCCGGCTGTCGCCGATCGGCGCCGCTCATACGGCGTGCCCACCAGCAACCAATCGCGGTCGGCCGCGAGCGCGGCACCGAAATGTTCGCCGGCCGCGGTGCCGCCGGTATTCAGGGTCAGTTGAGCGCCGGGCTCCTGGGGTATCGAATTGTAGATCCGCACTTCACCCGCCGAGGCATACGGAAACGCAAAGCTGGTCGGCAGGCCAACCAGTATCTGATCGGCGCTCGAGGCCAAACTGCGCAGACCGTAACTGGCGTCGCCGGCATAGGGCAGGCTGATTTGCTGCGTGCGAGTCAGCGTGCCGGCGATCTCTTCGTAGACGAACAGTTCAACGCCCAGCATCGTCTGCGGCGCCGATAGGTACTCCGCGCCGACCAGCCAACGGCCTGCGCGGTAGTTGAGCCGACGGCCAAATTTGCTTACGCCGGGAAGCATCGCCATATCCAGTGTCTGCCCTTCGACCCACTGTCCGGCGATGCGGCGCCACTCGATTACCTTGCCGGGACCGTCGGCGCTGGTGCGATCCGCCGGGCTGGAAATCAGCACGCGCTCGGCGTTGCCTGCGATCTGCATGCCAAACAGGCCCAAGTTGGTGGAAACCTGCGGTACCAGGCGCTGACCTGATGTCCAGGCGTCATTGTCGCGGGCAAAGACATACGCCGCGCCGGACTGAAATCCTTCGCCGTCGGCGCCAACAAAGAGCTCGTTGTCCAACAAACACAATGCGGTACCGAATTCACCATAGTAGATCGGCGCGGGTGCCGTGATCTCCTGTTCCAACTGCCACAAGCCGTCGCTGCTTTCGAACAAGGACACCACGCCGGCAGCACGCAGGCCGCCGACATCGTGGTGATTGGCAGAAACGGCCAAACGGTTCTGGTTCAATGCGATGGCCGCTCCGAAGTGCGCGTCCGACTGCTGGGTTGTCTCTAGTAATTTCTGCTGGAAGTGCCAGCCGAGCGCATCGCGCACAAACACGTAGGCGGCGCCCTGGTAATTCAGCGGCGCGCGCGAATAGTTGGGCGCACCGACAATCAGTCTGTCACCTTCCAGTGCGATGACAGCACCAAAGGCGTCATACACGGCGGCATCTGGTGCCACCAACTTGGCGTGACGTACCCACTGGTCGGCGACGCGACGGAACACATAGACCGCACCGGTCGGCCGACCTTGATCGTCGCCCCCACTCCAAGCGCCGACCACGAGCGTGTCGCCTTCCAGTGCCATGGCGGTACCGAACAACTGACCTGGCATGCCCTCACCGAGCAGGGGATCGTCATTGGGATTTCGCAGCAGGAATTGCGCTAGCGACCCCTGCGGCGTGCGCGCATCGAGCGATGCTGCCCACGCAGGGGCGCCCTGAGCAATCGGCGCCAGACTCTGCGCGACACTGCCCAGACTCAGGCCCAGCCCTAGTCCGATGGCAGCGACAATCTGGATGCCAGGACACTTGCTATGACGCACCGGTGTTCTCATGACTGCCCTCGCACTGATCCAACTTTGTACGGCGACTTTCGGTGGCGAAAGCCGACATCGAGCAAGCACGATTGTAAGGCATGCGAAAAGCCGGGCCGCCACGCGAACAAGGGTTTAAAAAAAGCCGGCGTCGGCCGGACAACGTCAGCGGGTCGACCTGCGCTCCGGAGACACTGCCGCGTT
>JAYSZM010000239.1:0-25833 GCA_043738015.1 Lysobacterales bacterium | reverse complement strand
AAATATCTCGCATCAGAAAACCGCTGGGAGCCGGCGGCAGGATTGCCGCTGTTCGCCGCGAGTGGCGGTGCCACGCTCAATGGTTTCGGCTGGTTTGGCAACAGCTCAGGCGAGCTTGCGCAATACGATGCACGCCTGCTGCGCTCACGCATTATCGCCGCGGACAGCGAAGGCGGCACGCGCGATCATTCCCAGCTGGTTGCCTTCATGGGTGAGCTCTGGATGATCGGTGGGCGACGCAATATCAGCGGAGAAACCGGTCGTGTTTCGATCTTCGATCCCGCCAGCGAAACCTGGCGTGCTGGGCCAAGCCTGCAGTTTCCACGCGGCGGATTTTCCGCTGCTGCCTCAGACAGCGCGCTGATCGTCGCCGGTGGCGAGGTGGTCGTGAGCGGGCTTTTCGTACGCCACGAAGTCGAGGCAATTGCAGCTGGCGCCGATACCTGGGTCCGATTGCCCGACCTGCCGATCGCCGTGCATGGTGTGGGCGGTGCGATCAGCGGCAACGCCTTCTATGCCCTCGGCGGGTCGACGCTCGCCGGTGGCGTGCGCAATGGGGGAGACGTGCAGCGCTATCAGTGGGCGCAATAGGGATCCAGCGCATAGTGGAATACCGTGCAACAGCGCATCCCTGCGAGACGTCGTCTTGATTTTGCCGAGGTCTTGCGAGCCCTGCAGCAATTCGTTCGGCTTCAGACTCTCTCCGAGCGTTTTCATTCTCGCTTCACTGCGCTGGCCCGTACTTCGTCCAACAACCAGTCAACAAACTGCTGCGCGACCGGGCGCAGGCGGCGGTGCGCTGGATAGACGATGTAGTAAGACCAGCGTGCCGGGATCCGCGGGCCGGGCAAGATGATCAGGCTGCGATCATCGAGCCAGGGCTGCACGATACGCTCGCGAGCGAGTGCAGCACCCAGTCCATGCGCCGCGGCGTGCAGTGCGTCCGTGCTGTCGCTGAAGGTATAGCGCTCCTCGAACTGGGCGCCATGAACGCCGGCCGCACGAAACCAGTCCTGCCAACCCTGCCGCGCGAGATCGGCGATCAGCGGCAGGAGGGCCACATCATCCGCGCTGCGCAGCTTGCGGACGCCAGAGAGTTTTGGCGAGGCAACCGGAAACATTGTCTCATCCATCAGCGGCAGCACGGTCAGGCCGGGCCACTGGCCGGGTCCGTGCCGAATCGCGAAGTCGGCCGAGCCGGTATCGAAGCGGGTCAGCGCCACCTCGGTTTCAAAATGTACTTGGGTTTGCGGATGCAGGGTCGCGTAGCGGGAGAGTCGCGGCATCAGCCAGACGTATACCAGCGAGTGCAGGGTGCTGATGCGCAGGCGCTCCTGCGTTGCTTCCGGTTGCCGCAGGGCTTTCAATACCGCATCGATATCGGTGAGTGCATTGCTTGCCGCATCGGCCAGCTTGCGGCCCTCGCCGGTCAGCGATACGCCGCGGGCGTGACGCTGAAACAGTGCGGTGCCCAGGCGCGCTTCCAGCTTGCGGACGTGGTGGCTGACCGCACTCGCCGTCAGATGCAGCTCCTCGCCAGCATGGGCAAAATTCTGGTGACGCGCTGCTGCTTCGAATGCGGCCAATGCCGGTAACCAATCCGGTCTCAGAGTCATGCGAGCCTCAAATGATATTTGTGTCTGACCCGCAAAGTGCGCGCTTGCGGGATCGCGTAGAAATTGCACAATAGCGCCAAGCCACAAATGATATTGCCGACATGAACAGCATCACGATCACCGATATTCAGGCCCCTGCCGGCGTCGACCGCGCCTGGCTGACTCCGCTGGAACTGAGCCTGCTCGCCGCGATGTGGGGCGCCTCCTTCATGTTTCAGCGCGTGGCCGCCCCCGAGTTCGGCACGATGCCGCTGGTGGAGATGCGCCTGGGGCTCGGCGCCCTGGTTCTGCTGCCCTTTCTGTGGATCGCCAGATCGAAGTTTCCGCTGCGTCTGTGGCCGCGCCTGGCCATGATCGGCGCGATCAACTCGGCGATCCCGTTTGCCCTGTTCGCCTGGGGCGCGCAACACGCCGCGGCCGGCGTGGGCGCCATCACCAACAGCATGGCGGTACTGTTCACCGCACTGGTCGCGTTTCTGTTCTACGGCGAGCGCATCGGTCTGCAGCGCGCGCTCGCCCTGATTGCCGGATTGGCTGGCGTAGTGGTGCTCGCCAGCGGCAAGACCGCAGGCGACAACGTCGCGGGCGCTGTTGCGGCCGGTGTCGGCGCCGCCTTCATGTATGGCATCGGCGCCAACCTGTTGCGCCGACTGGTCCATGGCATTCCGCCGGTGGCACTCGCCGCGGCCACACTGTCCTGCTCGGCTCTGCTGGTACTACCGTTCGCGATCGCTACTTGGCCAGCGCACGAGGTATCGCCCAAGGCCTGGTTTTCCGCCGCGATGATTGGCGTCGTCTGCACCGGTGCCGCCTATGCGCTCTACTACCGATTGATCCAGCGCGTCGGCGCCGCACGTGCCGTCACCGTCACCTATCTGGTTCCGCTGTTCGCCGTCGCCTGGGCCTGGATGCTGCTCGGCGAAGCCCTGACTCTCCCGATGGCGATTGCCGGTGCGCTGATCATTGGCAGTGTGGCGTTGAGTCAGCGCGCAGGCGCGTAGTCGAAGTTACGTCAAGCGCGCGATCGGTAACAGCCTGGCATATAGAGTGGATCGGCAGTCGCGCTAGGGAACCTCTGAATAAGTCCGGAGCCGCGATAGCCCCCTGAGTCAGGGGGCGAAAAACCGCAGGTTTTTGGGGGTTTGGCAAACACTAAGCTGGGTAGCGAAGACGTTGTGATGACTTATTCAGAGGTTCCCTAGGTGGGTACGAAATATGCAGCCTAGCGAAGCCGCTCACGCACCCTGCGCGCATAGCGAGCGTAGTCGTGGCCGAGCAGGGCGCGCAGTTCGGCTTCGTTGAGATAACCGGATGCCTGGCGGTAGGCCTTGCGCGCCTGTTGTGAGGCGATCCAGCGCTGCTCGAAGCCGGCAAGGTCGAGGGCGGCGATGAACTGTACCTCGGGGTGCTGACGACGGTATTCGGCAACGCGGCCGCTGTGTCGGGTCACCAGTTCGGCGAGGCTGGTCCGTATTGGCAGGCACTCGATAAAAAGCGGCGGACCATAGGCGTAGGCGGGTTCATTGCCACAGATCGTGGTCAGATGCGCGCCATCATCGAACTGCGTGCTGCACTCGGTCAGCTCAAAGGCCTGATCGGCGCTGCGCAGCCAGCGGCTGATCGGATTGGCGCGGCGTTGCGTTGTCGGTTCGAAACTGAAACTGATCACGCCGACTTCGCCATCGCTATCGGCGAAGCAGCTGATCAACACGCGCTGGCCCAGGCTGGGGCGCAATCCTTCCGCTTCTGCATCGGCAATGCGGTGCATCCCAAGCTGGCTGAGTTCGCGCTGGCAGCGGGCATTGAACAGGCGTTGATACTCCGGAAAGCCCGATGCATCGGCCGTCGTAAGCTGCGGCGGTGGTTCGTCGAGCGCCTGACTGATCTGATCGACGATGCGCTCGATGATCGCCTCGTCTGGATCGCTGCGGCGGGCGCGAAACGCGCCGCTCTCGCGTTCCCCTGGACGTGGCGCAGCGCGCATGGGCTGCGCACTGGCGGGCTCGCCCAATTCAAGATCAAGTCGAGCCTGCAGTGCGATCGCTGGTTGATAGTCGGGGCGACGCAGCAGCACCGCGTGCAGTGCGCTCGATGCTTCGGGTTTGCGGCCAAGCTGGTCCAGGACCTGGGCGCGGTGCCAATGCAGCGCCGCGGATTGGGGATACTCAAGCAGCAGCGCATCGAGATGCTGCAGCGCCTCGCCGGTGCGCGCCTGCGCCAGCGCCTGCTTGAAGAATTCGAACTGTGGATGCTGCAGCGACACCCGACCGACTCCCCTCCGCTTGCTGCGCTCTGGCGCAAGTCGCGTGGCTTCTGGCAATCAACCTACGCCGTCAATGCGGGCAGAGTGCGCTGCGCGCGCGCAGCCTGTCAATGATCGGCGCGGTACTTGGTCATTCCCGCTTGCTTGTGCAGACGCCCCTACTCAGGCCGGCGCTTTTTGCAGCACCGCCTCCAGGGCTTGATGTCCATCGTGATTCTGTTCCCAATGGATCAGTTCGAGCCCAGCGCACGCCGAGGATTGCCGGAACCAGGCTTCCGTCAGATACGAAATATGCGCCGGCACATGTAGATAGCTGTAGTCGCGCCAGGGCGCGATGCCGTCCCTGGTTTGCCAGTGCGGCGGTCGATAGGGCGCGGTGATGTAGATCTTGCCACCCGGCTGCAGCAGTGGTGCCAACTGCATCAGCATCAGATTGGGGTCGGGCACGTGCTCGATGACGTGGGTAAGCGAGATCAGCTGCATGGGCGGCATCGGATCCAGGGTCTCGAGTGCGCCGATCAGATAGTGATCGACCCAAGGACAGGAATCGACGCACTCGCTGCTGACATCCTGGGCCCAGGTATGCGCGTCGGCAACCTGCTGCTTGACGGCCTTGGACACCCAGGACAGGCCGGCGCCCACTTCGAGACTGTGTGCGCCCGCAGCGGGCGCAAGTTGCAGCCGCTGCAGGCGTTCGGCGTAGAACGCAAGGATGCGCGCGGCCTGCTCGGGATCGCTGTAGTGCGGATCACTGAATTGATCCGAATTCTGGTACAGAGAAATCAGGTCCCGGCTGCTCGGTACTGGATCGAGATAGACCACCTCGCAGTGCGCACATTGCAGCAACTGGTATTGATTCAGTTCGAACGGACCTGGATGCGTGGCGCCGACCTCGCCCAGCAGCAGGTGTTCGCCAGCGCTGCGCAGGCAATAACGGCAATCACGGCGCAGCCCGCTGGCTGCGGGCTCGGCATCGCGGCGCCAGGCTCGCCAGACATTGCGCAGGCGCAGGGCACCCGCGCGCAGAGCCTGCTTGGGTCCGCTGGGAATGCGGCGGATGAGCGGGCGTAGGAATTCTGGATACATGGCGCACCACAATGTGAGTTTGGATGTACGGCAACGTTCGCATTGAATCCAGCGCAGCGACTGTGCCAGGTTGGCCGGTTGTTCCGGAGACTGGCGCAGCGCTCCGCCGGGAGCAACTTCCGCGTGACTTGCGCACAATACCGCAAGACTGCCGGCAGGCGGCTGCGCCGACTAGATGATTGCGGGGCCGACTCCGCGCTCTGGCCATTGCGAAACCAGCGCGGCGGGCGGCGTGACTGCAGCAATGCTGCGGCTGCTTGCGGGATTCCGATGGATCGCCGTGACTGCGCGACAATGCGCGCGGCGGCAGCGGAATATCCGTCCGATGCACAGCAAGTGTAAGCTTGCCGCCTTGCCGGGTGCAGTGTCGCCATGTCGGACTGGAATCCACCACCTCAGCGTCAACCGCCGCTCTGGCTGACGGCATCCCTGTTGCTGGTCACCCTGGTCGCGAGCGTGTGGTTCGTGGATTTTGTCACCGAATCGGGTGAGCGGCTGGAGGGACGCCGAGTGCAGGCGCTGGCGACCACGGCGGCGGCGTCCTTGTTGCCCAGCCAGGTTGCGACTCTGCAGGGTGTGCCCAGCGATATCGGCACACCGACCCTGGCCCAGGTGCGTGACCAATTGCAGCGCATTCACGCGGTAAATCCGGATTTCCGTTTCGTCTACCTGATGCGTCCCGATGGCGCCGGCCGAGCGATTTTTCTTGCCGATGCCGAGGCCGAAATCTCCGACCAGTATTCGCGGCCTGGTGATGTCTACGACGGACCCGCGGAGAATATTCTGCAGGTCTACGCGAGCGGCAATCCCGCGGTGGAGCCGCCGGCGCGTGATCGCTGGGGCTACTGGGTCACCGGCCTGGCGCCGGTGCGCGCGGCGGACGACAATCGAGTCGTGGCCGTACTGGGCATGGACATGAGCGCCGCCGACTGGCTGGCGGCGCGGGCGCGCTATCGCAGTTTCGCACTGATCATTTCCGGTCTCGCGCTCACCCTTGTGGTGATCTTTCTGATCGGCACCCGGATGCAGCAGCGTTCGCGCCTGCATATCGAGACGATCAATGCGCGTCTCGGACATGAACTCTCCGAACTTGCACGTGCGCAGGAGGACCTCCGACGCGCCGATGTCGTCGTGCGCAACACCGAGGAAGGCGTCATGGTCCTGGGTGCGGATCGTGCGATCCAGTCGGTCAACCCAGCATTCGAGCGCATTACCGGATTCAGCCAGGCCGAAGTGCTTGGACAGAATCCTCGCCTGCTCGCGGGCGTCGGCGCGGATCGGCCGGGCTTCATCGAAACCATCCACGCCGAACTGGAAGCGCGCGGCAAATGGGAAGGCACGCTACCGGCACAGCGCAAGAGCGGCGAGGACTATCCGCAGGAGACTACGGTGAACCTGGTGCGCAATACGGGTGGAGAAATCCAGCATTACGCGGTGGTGTTCCGTGACGCCACCCAGCAGAAGCAACTGGAAGATCGTCTACGCCTATTGTCGGCAACCGATGGCCTGACCCAGGTGCCCAATCGTCGGCTGTTCGACGAGACTCTGCAGCGAGAGTGGAATCGCGCGCTCCGCGATGGCGCGGCGCTGACCTTGATCATGGCCGATATCGATCACTTCAAAGCCTACAACGATCGCTATGGTCATGTCGCTGGTGATGAATGCTTGAAGCAGGTCGCGGCCGCGATGCAGGCCAGCTTGCACCGAGCAGGAGATTTTATCGCGCGCTACGGCGGCGAGGAATTCGCGATCATCCTGCCGGCCACCGATGCTGCGCACGCACGTGAGATAGCCGAAAGAGTGCGCATCGCGGTATTTCAGTTGGCGATCGCACACCAGGATAATTCCGCCGGCGATGTGGTGACGGTCAGCCTCGGCTGCGCCAGCATAATTCCCGATCACGCCGACGCCGGCGTCGATCTCGTCGAAGCCGCCGACCGCGCCCTCTACCAGGCCAAACGCGAAGGCCGCGACCGCGTGGTGGCCGCCGCCAAGTAGAAACGCAGCATCGTAGGATGCGGTGAACGCAGTGAACCGCATCGGCTCTGTAGAATCGCAGCATCGTAGGATGTGGTGAACGCAGTGAACCGCATCGGCTCTGGCGCAATCCGCATCGACTTTGATGCCGCATCAACGCACGATTACAGGAACGTCACGTATTCATCCAAATCGAGCCGCCGGATATTGGGCACCTTGCAATCAACCGCCGGATGTCCCACCACCAGCAGCAGATACGGCATCTCGTTCTTTGGTCGCCCCAGGATCTCGTTGAGAAATCCCATCGGGCTCGGTGTATGCGTCAATGCGGCCAGTCCTGCGCGATGCAAGGCGGCGATCAACATGCCGCAGGCAAGGCCGACCGATTCGTGCGGATAATAGCGCTTGGATTTTTCACCCTCGGCATTGAGCCCGAAGCGTTCGTAAAACACCGCAATCAGCCAGGGAGCGATTTCAAGAAAAGGCTTCTGCTCATCGGTGCCGAGCGGAGCAAGCGCATTCAACCATTCGTCGGGCGCACGCCGGGTGTAGAACTCGTGCTCCTCGGCCTCGGCGGCGACCCGGATTTTCGATTTGATGGCGGAATCGGCAACCGCAACAAACCGCCAGGGTTGTTGATTGGCACCGCTCGGGGCCGTACCCGCCGCGCGCAGACACTGCTCGATCACCGCGCGCGAAACCGCGCGATCAGAAAATTCACGGATCGTGCGACGGCCATTGAGCTCGTCGGCAAAGTCGCTGGCGCGGCGCAAGCGTTCGTCGTCATTCAACTGGACCAGCGGTGGCAGGGTGATGAAATCGAGTTCTGACATGGCGAATCCCGCACGGCGGCGGCGCGAGTTTAACCGAGGCGATTGGGCTTTTGGTATCTACCTTGATGCGCTTCGCTGCGCTCAGCACATCCCACAGTTCACGCTGCAGCCCACCACCGTCGAAGGACGTAGGATGTGGTGAACGCAGTGAACCGCATCGGCTTTTGGAGATCCCCTCGGCCGTCAAGCAGATCGGATTGATGCGGTTCGCGTTGCTCACCACATCCTACGGTTCACGCGTCGACTCATCACCATCGAAGGACGTAGGATGTGGTGAACGCAGTGAACCGCATCGGCTTTTGGGCAGATCAGATTGATGCGGTTCGCGTTGCTCACACATCCTCCGGCTCACCGGCTCGCGACAGGTCTGCAGGTGCAAGATTGCCCCATTCGAGCGATCTCCAACCCTTGGCGACAAACTGGTGAAAGGTCGAGTACGGCCAGTCCGCCACGCGCGAAACCAGGCCATGTTTCACCGGGTTGTAGTGGATGTAGTCAATGTGAGCTTCCAGATCGGCGTCATCGCGAATCTGGTGCTCCCAAAAGCGTCGTTGCCAGATTCCTCGCTCACCTCGGGTTACTTGGCTCGATCGCAAAAATTCGCTCTGCGGAATGCCGCGAGAAAACTGTGACTTGATCAGGCTCCAACGCATGCCGATTGCGCGATCTCCGACTGGCAAGGTCCAGATCGCGTGCAGGTGTTCGGGCATCACCACGAAGGCATCGATTGCAAAGGGATGCCGCGATTTGACGCCGGCAATCGAATCACGGAGGAGATCGATTTTCTCGGTGAGCAGATGACTGCCGCGCCGACGCGCCAGATTGACCGTGAAAAACCAGGTGGCGCCAGGCGAATTCGGGCGTCGGTAGGAGGTCATTGGTCGGGCTAGGGTTTCGGTCGCATTGATGCGGTTCGCGATGCTCACCACATCCTACATCGGCGGGATCGGCTGCGAAATCGTGCCCGAATCGTGCCGGAATCGTAGGATGTGGTGAACGCAGTGAACCGCATCGGCCTTTGAGCAGTCCGCCCCGGCGTTCAGGTAGGTCAGATTGATGCGGTTCGCGATGCTCACCACATCCTACGGTTCACGCGTCGACCCATCACCATCGAAGAACGTAGGATGTGGTGAACGCAGTGAACCGCATCGGATTTCAAGCGGATCGCATCGATCACATCAGCGGCGATCGACATCGCCGGCCGGTGTGCCACGTGGCGGGATGGCCTGGGCCTTGGGCCGCGAAATCGGCTCGGCCTTGAGTTTGCGTTGCAGGTAATCGAGCGCGGCTTCGAGTTGACGATCACGGCCGTTGTAGCTCTCGAACGGCAGGTTCTCGACTTCGATATCGGGGCCGACGCCGTGACCTTCAATCAGCCAACGACCATCGGCGCCAAACTGGCCGTTCTCGGCGACGCGGGCGCTGCCGTTGTCGCTGAGTCGATTGCGATCCGACAGCCAGATACCTGCGCCGGCGGTGCGTTGGCCAATCAGCGGTGCGAGATCGAGTGCCTTGATTCCGGCTGCGAAGGTTTCACCATCGGAATAGGTCAGCGGGTCGATCAGCACGACCAGATGACCGCGGAAGCCCTGCTGCATGTTCCAGTACGGCGTGCTGTGTTCGTCCTGCCAGAACGCCCAGGTGCGGCGCAGCAGCTTCTCGATAAGCCAGCTGTCGATATTGCCGCCGCGGTTGCGGCGGACATCAATGATCAGGCCATCGCGATCATGACTCGCATAGAAATCACGGGTGAAGCTGGCGATGTCCTTCGGTCCCATCGCGCGCAGATGCAGATAACCGATCCGCGTGTCGCTCGCCGCATCGACCTTGCTGCGGGTCTGCTGCACCCAGTCGTTGTAGCGCAGCATGGCATCGCCATCAGCGGCGACCGGCTGCACCAATTGTTGCCTGGGCTTGCCAGCGCGCTCGATATCCAGCAAGACCTGCTGACCGGCCTGGTTCTGCAACAGCTCGGCGACATGCGCTGCCTCGCGCACCGCGCGGCCATTGACTGCAACGATGAGATCGCCCTCACGCACATCAACGCCGGGCTTCTGCAACGGACCGCGTTCGCCAGGGAGCTCGACTTCGGTACGGTAGATATGGCTGATCCGCACGCCCTTGTCGATGCGCTCAAATTCGGCGCCGAGACTCGCGGCCACGGCGTTCTCGGCATCCTTGCGGAATTCGCCGCCACGCACCTGTGAATGCAGGATGCCGAGTTCAGCGCTCATCTGGCCGAGCAGGTCATCGAGCTCGGCGCGATCACTGACGCGCGCGAGCAGCGGTTCATAGTGTGAACGCACCGCATTCCAATCGACGCCGCGCATGCCGGGATCGAACGAGAAATCGCGATGCATACGCCAGGCATCGACGAACATCTGCTGCCATTCCTGGCGCGGATCGATCGCCAGCGCCCAGTCATTGAGTCGAACCTGCTCCTTGCTGAGCTCTTCCGCCGCCTTGGCTGCAGGATCGACAATGAAGATGTCGCCCGGCCCATCGTCCTTGTGTTTGACGATCAACAGCTTGCTGCGATCCGCCGACAGCTGAAAATCCGCCACGTCGGCGAGAAAAGTCTCCGGCGAGGGCGCCTTGGCATTGATCTCCAGGGTGAGGATCAGCGGCTTGGCCTCGTCGCCAGCGGCACTGTCGAGCAGATAGAGGCGCTGAGCATCCACGTCCAGCCGACGATAGTTTCCGGCGGCGATCGGCACCTCATACACCCGCGACTCGATATCGGCCCACTGCAGCGCCGGAAGTTTCGCTGCGGCGGGCTTCTTGTTCGGCCGTGTCTCGGTGTCGTCGTCAGCGGCTTTTACGTCCGCCGCATCGGATTTCTGCTCCGGATGCAACTCATCGGCCGCGAGGAACGGGAAGCGCGCCTCGGCCTGCAAGCCGTAGGCATAAACCTTGGTACGGCGATCAAAACCGGGCCCGAGATTTCGATCGCCCCAGGGCGCGCCCGGGCTGGCGACAAAGTTGCGCTCCGACAGGAAATACAGCCACTGGCCATCCGGAGAAAACGCCGGCGCGTAGGCGTTGTAGCGATCACTCCCGAGGCTGCGGAGTTTGCGTTCGGCCAGATCATAGACATGCAACTGGATGATCTGCCGCTCGCCCTGTGCGCGTGCAATCGCGAGGTAGTGGCTATCGGCGGACCACGCCACACTCAGATAGGCGTCGTCGCCGACCTTGGGGCCCTGATCAACCATGCGGTTGTCGCCATTGGCGAGATTCAGCAGCCAGAGCTGACCGCGTTTGTCGTCGTGTGCGAGCCACTTGCCGTCGGGCGAGGGATACAGACGCCAGCGATGCGCATTGCCATCGCGTGTCAGTTGCTTGCTGTCATTGCTGCCGTCAGCGGCGAAGCGCCAGATTTCATTGCGGCCGTCGATATCGCTGATCGCGTAGACCTGCTTGCCGTCCTTGCTGAGCACGGCGGCGCGGGCGCGGTGCTGGTCGGGTACGGCGATCTCGACGCGGCGACGCGTGCCGGTCGCGGCCAGTACGATCTTGCCGCGCGCGGTCAGTATCGCCTGACTTCCGTTATCGGCGACACGGATGTCGGTGAGGTACTTGCTGGCATCGCGCAGCCAGCGTTGCCGGCGTTGCTCGAAGTCGGAAACCAGATCGATATTGATGACCCGGTCGTCGCCGCTGGCGATATCGAACCGGCGCAGGTCCGCGCCATTCTGATACACGATCTGGCCACTACCGAGGCTGGCGCTGCGGACATCGAATTGCGCGTGCCGGCTATGTTGCTGCGGGTCGCTGCCGTCGCCGTGCATCGACCAGAGGTTATGCACGCCATCGGCATCGCTGACGAAGTACAGGCGATCGTTCCACCACATCGGCCGTGACAACGCGGCCTTGAGCTCGCTGCCGATGCGCACCGCTTCGCCCTTGCTGGCGAGCTCGAATTTCCACAATTGCGACATCGCACCGCCGCGATAACCGCGCGCATTGTCCCCGGTCAGTTGCAGGCCGAATCGGGTGAAGTACAGCGTCTTGCCGTCCTCGCTGATGGCCGCTTCATTGACATCGTAAAGGGGCAGGGTACGTTCGCGCAGGCTGAGCGGATCGATCGCGCGCAACACACGGCGACGCGAAGGGCCGGAAAGATTCTCGCTGGCGTAGAGCACCTCGTTTTCACTGGTCCAGCCCTGTATCCAGACGCGGGCGCCGTCGAACGAGAGACGGCGTGGCGGTCCGCCTTCGATCGGCATCACGTAGGCTTCGACCGCGCTGTCATAGCTGGCGCTGAAAGCGATCCAGCGACCATCGGGCGAGATACGCGCCTCGGTTTCCTCTGCCGCATGCGTGGTCAATCGACGCGCGCGGCCGCCGCTGGCGGCAACACTCCAGAGATCGCCCTCGGCGGTGAACACAAGAGTGTCGTGATGCACACTGGGACTTCGGTAATAGCCCACTTCGGCCTGGACCGGCGCGCTCAGCATGCTGAGCGACAGAACGGCGGCAACAACGGCCAGCGACTTGTGCATGGTGAACCCCGAGCAGCGGATGGACTGATCCGCTGAGGGTAGGCGATGCGCGCCTGCTCTGCCCCGTGCCAAAAGGCCGACGCGGCAGGCCTCGTAGCGAACTCAGCTGTTGTCGCGCAGTGCGATCGCCGAGATGTTGTTGGCCTGCAGGGTCTGCCTGGCCGCATCGAGTTCGCGCAGATCGGCGAATGGCCCGACGCGGACGCGGAAGAACTCGGTGCCGTTCACCGTGACCAGCGTGATTTGCGCGCGCAGACCGATCAGGGCCAGGCGTGCCTTCAGAGCTTCGGCATCGGCATTGCTGCGGAATGAGCCCGCCTGCAAGACGAAGCGCTGTGGACTCGCGTTGGCGTCTGCCGGCAATGGCGCCGCCTGGGCGGTGCTGGATTTGATTTCTTCCTCGGGTACGACGACTTCCATCTCCGGCAGCACGCTGTAAAAGTCGTACTTCGGTTTGTTCTCGGCCGCGGGTGCGAGTTCGGGCGCCTTGGCGGTCACCGGTGCTGGTGCGGGCTGCTCGTCGCGGAGCTTGGGTGCCCAACCCTTGAGGAATACGACACCGGCGAGGCCGAGCCCGATCACGACGCCGGCCAGCATCCAGATCCACGCCGGAATCTGCTTGCGGTCGGACTGTGCCCGCGTGGCCTGTGGCTTGCGTGCCATTACATGGTCTCCGGGGCGGCGACGCCGAGCAGTTCCAGACCGGAGGCGAGCACGCGGCGGACCGCATCGGCCAGGGCCAGTCGTGCACAACGATCCGAGCCGGATTCGACCAGCATGATCGTGCCGTTATAGAAGCTGTTGTACAGCGCTGCGATCTCGCGCAGGGCGGCGGCGATCAGATGCGGCGCGCGGTTCTCGACCGCGGTCTCTACATCCTCGGGATAATTCATCAGTCGCTGCAGCAGCTCGATGGCGGCCGGTTCGACCAAAGATGCGATCGCAGATCGACCGAGCGCCTCGTCGTAGCCGAGGCTCTTTTCCTTCGCCTGGCGAAACAATCCGCAGATGCGGGCATGGGTGTATTGCAGGTAATACACCGGGTTTTCGACCGACTGCGACTTGGCCAGATCCAGATCGAAATCCAGATGCTGCTCATTGCTGCGCATCACGTAGAAGAAGCGCGCCGCATCCTTGCCGACTTCCTTGCGCAGATCGCGCAGGGTGACGAAGCTGCCGGCGCGGGTCGACATCTGCACGCGCTGGCCGCCCTCGTAGAGGATGGCGAATTGCACCAGCGGAATCTCGATCTTGTCGGGATCGAGACCGAGCCCGCGGGCGACTGCCTTGAGTCGTGCGATATAGCCATGGTGATCGGCGCCGAGCACATAGACGGCCTTGTCATAGCCGCGCTCGAGCTTGTTCTGCAGATAGGCGATATCCGAGGCGAAATACGTAGTGGCGCCGTTTTCACGCACCACGACGCGGTCCTTCTCATCGCCGAAATCAGTGGCGCGAAACCACTGCGCACCGTCCTTCTCGTACATATGGCCCTTGGCCTGCAAGGTTTCGATCGCATGCTTCACCGCGCCACTGGTGCTGAGCGAGCGCTCGGAAAACCAGTTGTTGTAGCTGACACCGAACTCGGCCAGATCGTCCTTGATATCGGCCAGGCAGGACTTGAGCCCGCTCTCGAACAACAGTCGATAGTCGTCGGCGCCAAGTAGAGACTTGGCGCGCGCGATCAGTGCATCGACATGCAGTTCCTTGCTGCCACCCTGGGTTTCATCGGGCGGCAGTTCGGCTGCGACCCCATCGGCGGGGTGATGCAATTTTGCGCCGATCTGCAGACGAAGATCGCGCGCGATGCCATGTACGTAGTCGCCCTTGTAGCCGTTGTCGGGGAAGCGCACGGCGGCATTGCCGAGTTCGAGATAGCGCAGCCAGACGCTGACCGCGAGGATGTCCATCTGGCGGCCGGCATCATTGACGTAGTACTCGCGGAACACCGGATGGCCGCCGGCTTCGAGCAGATTGGCCAGGGTGGCGCCATAGGACGCGCCGCGGCCATGGCCGACATGCAGCGGGCCATTGGGATTGGCCGATACGTACTCGATGATGATCGAGGGTCGCGATCCGGCCGGCGCGAAGCCGTAGCGATCCTTGGCGTCGAGCACACGCAGCACGGTGCGGGTCAGGCAATCGGGGCTGAGCCGGAAATTGATGAAGCCCGGTCCGGCGATGGCGACTTCGGATACATCGATATGCGCGGGCAGGGCGCCGACCACAAGTTCGGCGATTTCACGCGGCTTGCGTCCGGCAACGCGCGCAGCCTGCATGGCGACATTGCAGGCGAAATCGCCATGGCTCTTGTCACGGGTGCGCTCGACGGTGAACGCGATCGGAGCGTCAAGCGTCAAGGCGCCGCTGGCGCCAAGTTCGGCAAGCGATTGGGAAACCAGGCCACGAATCAGATCTTTCACGGGAACGCACGCAGGACACAAGGGGGCCGCATTGTAATGGGCCCGGGCTGGCGCTGCGGTGAACTGCTGTCAACTGCCCGCAGCCGGCCATGGCAGCCGCTATGGGCCCAGGCAGCGCTGCCCGGGGCTATGCAGCGGTCTGCGCTATTCGAAGCCGTTGGCAAAGAGGCCCTGGGTCAGGCTGATCTGCCGGGTCGGGCAGGCGATACTGGAGCCGGACCCGGTATTGCCATTGTCATCGCAGTTGATCGTCAAGGTGCTCGTCGTCGCGGCACCATTCGGATTGAAGTTGAGCCGCTGGTTATTGAAGAAATTACCGAATGCGGTCACCGTGCCGAGCAGGGTCAGCGTCGCGCTGCTATTGCCGCTGACCACGGTGACGCCGTCGATATTGGACGATGACAGCAAGCCCTGGTTGACCGATAGCACCACATCCAGATTGCCATTGGCGGAATCGACATCGCCGAGCACGATCCCGGCGATTGGCGTCGTGCCGGTCGCAGCGACGGCTTGAGTCGAAGGCGCCGTAAGCGTCGGGCCATCATTGACCATGACGAAATTGATCAATCGCACATCGATGTCGCTCTGCGTGCCGCCACTGCCGGTGGCACCGCCATCGCTGCTGGTGACCGTCAGCGAGACCGATGCGGTGTTGTTGCTGGCCGGCACATAGCTGGGCCGGTTGCTGACATTGCCGAGGTAGCTGTTGATATTGGCCAAGGTGCCGTTCAAGGTAAGCGAATTACTGGCATTGCCGCTGACCGTCACGCCGCCGGCATTGCTGGCGGTGAAGCTGCCCTGGCCCGAGGGCACCGAGAGCGTGACGCTCATGCTGGCCGCGGCGACATCGACATCGGCGACCGAGATACCAGCGAGGCTGGTCGTGGTGTCTTCATTGACCGTGTAGCTCGATGGCGGGGTATTGACCGGCGGGTCATTCACCGCACTGATATTGAGCACACTGGTCTCGTTGTCGGACAAAGCGCCGCCGCTGCCGGAATTGCCATTGTCGCTGATCAGGATGGCGAGATTGACCATGCCCGTGGCATTCGCGGCCGGTGTGTAATCGGGGTTGCTGGCATTGCTGGCAAACCAGGCATTGAGGTTGGCCAGGGTGCCGCTGACTTGCAGTGTAGCCGTGCCCGAACCCGAGACGATACTGACGCCGCCGCTTGCGCTCGCCGCGATCGTGCCGGAACCGCCGGGCACACTCAAGGTGACATTGAGCACGCCGGTGCCGGCATCGGCGTCGGCGAAGGAAATGCCGGCGAGACTGGTTGCGGTGTCTTCCACGACAGCGATGCTTGCGGGCCGAAAAATACTCGGCGCCACATTCGGAACTGCCGCGGATGGATAAACAAATGCCAACCCAGCCTGATCATCCGGCATCAAGGCTGCCCCGCGTCCATCGTTGTAGGCGGAAGCGCGCATGGTTGCTACCTGTTCGGCGGGCGTCGCACTGGCACAACTCCCGGACTCCGCATCCCCACAGGAATGTGCGAGGCCAACCACGTGGCCCATTTCATGCACCATGACCTCAGCGCCCGCCCTGCCCGAATCAAGATCGAAATAGCAACCTGCGCCATTCTGAATCTCGATCCGGCCTTCGAAAGCTGGGTGGTAGGCCTGACCGTTCGAGCTAATCGTCGAGGTCAGATAGCAGGGCCCGCCAAGTGCAAGCACGCCACCGACTCCGCAGCTGAATGCACCGGGAATCGCATTCAGCGGATCATTCCAAAGCACAGCATGTCCATCGGATGCGCCGTCGTTGCAGTGTGTATCGGGACTACCGATTGTTCCACCAGCATGCGCAACCGTCAGCATGCTTCCCGCATGATTGGTCAATGCATTTGCGGCCTGAGTAATCATCGCAAACTCGTCCTGGACCATGCCGCTCTGACCAGCGGCAGTGGACACCCAGGTCAAGGCCGTGCTGGTGTCGAACTGAAACCAGCGGATGGGCATGGTGTCAGTGTCTCGAAGCAGGTTGAATTTGGCGGAGCGGGCTTCACTCTCCGAAAGCCCTACAAGATAGTCAGGCTCTTCCTGCGCGATCGAAACCTTTGATGCGCTCCGCAGCCAACGAGCAAACTTTTTTGCGTCGCGCGCAGCGTGGTACTTGCCATTGAGCCCATCGCCCAAATCAGCGCTTTCTTCCAGTGTGCGCACATAGAGCTGTTGGTCGCCACGAGTGACTTCGAAAAACAGGCCAAGTGTCAGTTGCTGGGCCTGCAACAAGCCGTCCGCTCGCTGCTCCGCGAACAAGAGGATTGAGTCCCCCTTCCGAAGCGTCGGAATCCCGAAAACGATCTGACCAATGCCTGACGAGATCTCACCGCCGGGGAGCGCAAGTTGCGCAATGCGCGGCATCGGCGCGCCTTTCAGCTGTTCCGAAATTTCCAATGCATAGGGTGTTTCGATTCCTGAAGGGCCCGGCACCGAGACGAAGCCTTCGGTGACCTTGGCCTTGATGACCAAGGGCGACGCGGCGAGCAGATCGCGATCCGCCATCATCACGTAGCTCAGGGCCTCCGCTGTCTTCGGCGCAAAACCGAAAAAGAGCAACATAGCCAATGTGACGTAGAGAACCCTAGTGCTTGAGACCATGGCGGCGCTCCAGATCAGAGAACGGACTGAATCAGCATAGGCATCGACACTATCGACTTGGCTTCGTTCGGCAGCGCATTCAGCGCAATGCGATCGCCTACGCGCGCCGCGAGCAGCTGGTCGACGGTTTCACGATTCAGTTCGACGGCCGCGGCCGGCAGGACAAGGGCCACAAGGCAAAAGCCAATGCCGGCGGCTATGGATCTGAGCAACATGGTGCATCCCGCTGTTTACATGCTGGGGACAGTTTAAATCCGATCGCCGGGATCATCGATACCGCTGGTTCACGATTTCGCGCTTTGGTCGGTTAGAAGTCCGGTCCCGAGGGGTTCCGCGCCTCGGCTTGGCCGTCATCAGTGCCGACGTGACGGGCCTTCACACGACAGCAAACCGACAACAGCGGGGCAAGCCCCGCTCTACAACGGCAACGGCAACGGCGACGGCAAGATAGCGAGAGTTTTTCCCGTTTTGTCCCGCCGATCCCAGATCATCCCTGCATTTCGCTGGAGCCGGCCGGGGCGGATTCCTAGCATGGCTCAGCGACGGCACCCGCGTTCCCTGTCGGCGCACAACCTCCATCCATACAGGAATACCTCACATGAATCGCAAAGCACTCCTTGGTCTTACTGTCGCCGCAGCCATCCTCGCATCGTCCATGACCCAAGCCGTGCAGATTGGCGGCCCGATCGGCCCGATCGGCCCGCGCGATCCCGACCCGGCGGTGATCTATACCGCGCGCAGCTACTACGACATCGTCATCATCCCGGGCACCGCTTCCAACAACTGGACCCCGACGGTCATCCATTCGTCGATCACCAGCACCACCACCGAGGCGGGTTGCGCTACGGCGTTTGCTGCGCACCAGGCCTATATCAGCAGTCACGGCTACATCTACAAGAACTACCGCACCTGTAACTAAGCCGTCGATCCGGCACACGATGCCGCACGCGATCCAGCCGGATCGCGTGCGGGCAAGGCAAGGATCGTGACCAACATTTGCCTTTCTCCCCGGGCACTTGACCGGGTTGCCCGGCAAGACTAGCCTCCGCAGCGTTCGTCCCGGGGGACGGACACTCGCGCCGACGCCATCGTTGTCGCGTGCGTTTGCCGAGACATCTTGCCCGCCCGAATCTCTTGATCCGGTGCCGGCCCAGGTACATCGACGATGTGGAGCGTGCCCCGTGAACGTGGATCCACCCAGGTCTTCCCGTAGCGGCCGCGCCGCCAATTCGCTGCGATCGATTCCGATACGTGGTGCTGTCACTGCATTCCTGCGGTCCGCAGCGCGCGCCAAGGGAGGCCGCTGATGCCCTACTACTATCCTCTGCTGCGCCTGCCCAAGGCCGTACGCAAGCCTGTCGTGTCTGGCTTGCAGCGGCTGCGCGCGGGATTCCGCAAGCCGCTCACGCCAGCATCGATTGCGCCGATCCCGGCACGCAATCTGCGCAACAACCTGTTGATCGCGACCTGGAATATCCGCGAGTTCGATTCGGGCAAAGGCGGCCGCCGTCTCGACGAATCGATCTACTACATCGCCGAGATCATCGATCAATTCGATCTGGTCGCAGTCCAGGAGGTGCGTGACGATTTGTTCGCCCTGCAGCGTTTGATGGACGCCTTGGGCAAACACTGGCAGTACATCTGCACCGACGTCACCCTCGGCGCCCAGGGCAATGGCGAGCGGATGGCCTTCCTGTTCGATACCCGCAAGGTCAGCTTCGGTGGGCTCGCAGGCGAGTTGGTGATTCCCGGCAATCTGTCGGCGGTGCAATTTGCGCGCTCGCCGTTCATCACCAGCTGGAAGTGTGGCTGGGCCAAGTTCTCGCTGTGCACCGTGCATATTTTCTACGGCAAGGCCGTGCCCGATGATCCGCAGCGGGTCAAAGAGATCGGCCTGCTCGCTGATCTGCTCGGCAAGCGCACGCGCGCCCACACCGTCGATCGCGGAGGCACCAAGGTGAAGATCGAGGGCGAGAACATTGTGCTGCTCGGCGATTTCAATATTTTCGGTCGCGAGGACGTGACCATGCAGAAGCTGATCGAGGAAGGTGTGTTCTCGATCTCGGACGTACTGCAGAGTGTGCCTGGCAGCAATGTCGACAAGAAGAAGCACTACGACCAGATTGCCTGCGGCCAGTACAAGTTCCGCTTCGAGCCGACCGCCAATGCCGGCATCTTCGACTTTTATGAGTATGTGTTCCGCGATCAGGACGCCGCGCGCTTCGAGGCACTGCGTGGCCGGACAACATTCAAGGAATGGCGCACTCATCAGATGTCCGATCATCTAGTGATGTGGCAGGAGTTCAAGATCGATTTCGCCGATGAGTATCTGATCGAGATCGCAGACAAGGACCAGGTCAAGCCGGCGTAGGGGCAGCTTTGACGCTCAGTCGGCCCTTCGAGTACGCGCCTTGCTCCCTTCTCCCGCGAGCGGGAGAAGGGAGCAAGGCGCGAAAGTGAGCGAAGGCTCGCGATGCGGTTCGCTGCGCTCACCACATCCTACGATGGCGGGGCACTCAAGGATTTTCGAATCCATTGACGAAGAGCAGCCCCGGATCGACGAATTCATAGCTGCCGCGATCGGGCGGACCCTCGCGGGCTACGCCGCGGGCATCGGTGCTCGGGATCGCGGCGCCGGTTCCGCCGACCGTGCTGACTGCGCTATCACGTGCCGGGCTGTTGCCCGGTATCGCCAAGGTCGGCACGAAGCCGCCATTCCCCGCGGTTGCAGTGGGCACCAGCGCATTGGCGAACTGACTCGTCGCTGTGACGGCGGTTTCGTTGCCGCCACCGCCAGGTCGCGTGGCCGGCCATTGCATATTGCCGCCGCCATCGAGCGAGGCGGGGTTGTTCATCGCCCAGTTGACGAACTGATTGCCGCCGGTATTGTTGGCGAACACCACATTGCTCAGACGCAATTGATTGGGCGCGCTGATCGCGATGCCGGCGGCGAAGGCAGCGGTAGCGACGTTATTGGCAATCGTGGTGTTGACGATGGTGATGGCGGCGGTATTGCTCAATGCCATCGCGCCGCCAAGCCCGGTGCGTGCGATATTCCCGGAGAAGGTGCCATTGCGAATGGTGCCGGGGGCGTTGCCGGCAACGAACAGGCCACCGAATCCGCGTGCATCATTGTCGATGAAGGACACCCGCTCCATCGCCCAGGGTCCATCCTGGATGTAGGCGCCGCCGGTGTGTTGACTGGCGCCCAACTGGATGTTGCTTCGGAACTCGACATCCTCGAATCGGCTGCGGCTCTGCTGGTCATACATCACACTGAAAAATCCGGCGCCAAAGGCATTGCTCTGGTTGTCGACGAAACGTGTGCGGCAGACATCGACCAGACGCACACCCCCATCGACGCCGAGTGCCCCGGCATTGCCGCCATTGCCGGGATTTCCGCCGGTGCCGATTGCCCGGTTGTTGCTGAACTGACTGTCGACGATGTTGAGTCTCAGGCTGCCCAGCGAGTACAGGGCGCCGCCATTGCTGCCGCTGTTGTTGATGAACTGACAGTTGCCAACGTCGATACGGTTCAGCAGTTCGCCGTAAAAGGCGCCACCGCCATCGTCCTGTGAGGATCCATCGAGTGGCGCGTCATTGCCCTCGAAGCGGCAGTTGAGCAATTTGAGACTGACCTTGTGCGGAAATTCGAAATCGTGTTCCTTGTAGATCGCGCCGCCGCGGCCATCATTGATCATCGCGTCGATGAGATTGATGTTCTGCAGCGTCACCCGGAACAGCGGCGCGTTCTCCGCCGGATTCGGATTGATGATGCTGAGGATGCGCCGGCTGTTGCCACCCGAGAGCGTGACCAGACCGCCGCCATCGAGCACGGTCTCGCGGCTGGCGATCAGGGTTTGACTGACCGTGATCGTGCTCGGATTCGGGCCGAGATTGAACGCGATCACGCCGCCAGCGCTGAGCGCGGTCTGGATCTGCGCCGTGGTCACGCTGCCCGGCGTACCATTGCCGAGCACGCTGGCACCTGCGATGGACTCGGCGAGGACCGGCTCACAAAAACTTTGCGCGCGCACAGGCGACACCCAAGCGAGGATGAGGAATACGCCGATCACAGAACTTGTTCTCACCGGCCGGGCCCGCAATGGAGGACGGTGTTCAGCATAACCCGGCGCCCCCGCCGAAATGCCGATCCGGTGCACAGTCTCCCGGCTGCGTCGTGAGCGCCGCCGTGAGCGATCGTGCCTGCGTTTACTCGAACCCGTTCGCGTACACTGGATCGGCAAGAAATTGCTGGGATTCGTAGGCGCCAAGCTCGTGTGCGCCGTAGAGATCCACCGTGATCGAATCACGCGGCGCCGGTGCCAGGTCGAGATCGCGCAGCGCCGTCTCCGGTGCGCTCGGCGGTGGTCCATCGCAGTAATCGACCTGCAGGACACCTGGACTCGGTCGATAATTGTCGGCCCCAGCATCGACGAAGCCTGGCGCACCGACCACGGAGCGGGTCGCCGCCGGCAAGCTGCTCAGCTCGTTCGCCAGCAAGCAGTCAAAGCTCGCGATCAAGCCGGCCGAGGTGCTCAATGCGGGCACGCCGGGTTGCGCCAGGATGCTCGAACGCCATGCTGCGGTATCGACATCGATGAATCGCGCGATCGAGCGCGCCGTGCCGACGATCTGGTTGTCAGCGATCGTCAGGTAATGCATGCGCACGCTCGGTACGTCGGAGAGCAAAAGAAGGTGCGGTGCTGGTGAGGCGTCGCTCGGTCCGTTGTCATGCAGCAGTGCGCGTTCGAGCAGGAACGCGTTGGCCAGGTTCAACGCAATGATTGCACTGGCGCTGCTGGTGCCGCCCTGGACTCTGTTGGCCGATATCTCGACGTTGTTGATGTCGATCAGGTTGGCCTGCATTGCCGCCAGCGCTGCGCCAGCAGAGTTGAACAACGCGCCGTTGCGATCGAGCACGTTGGCACGGATGAGGTTGCACGACTCGCCGGGCAGGCAGCGCGGATCCGCGTGGATATTCACCGTCGCGCCCGCACCCGCATACAGTGCCGCGCCCAGCGCCTCGACGCTGGCCCCCGCGCTGGGGCGCAGCGTGTTGTTGGCGATGACGATCCCGCCCGCGTCGAGCTGCCCGTTGGCGATCAGCGCGATCCCGGCGCCGCGCTCCCCCGCACTGTTGAGCTGAACCTGAAAGCCCTGACTGCGCCCGATCGGGGTGCCTCCGGCGGGATCACCGCGGCGTACGATGATGCGCGAACTCTCGGCAGCCAGCATGCCGCCTCCGGACACCACGGCGCTGTTGCCGGATACCGAGAGCGCCGACCCACCGGTAAATGTGGCGTCACATAGCGTGCGCAGCGCGTAGCCGCCGCCATTCGGTGCCGTGTTGAAGCGGACCGAAGTATCGCGCGCCACCTCGAGCAAACCGGTCCGACAGTAGATGCCGCCACCCTGCGAGCTGGCGATGTTGTTCTGGATTACAGAACCGTTGAGTAGCAGTCGCGCCCCAACGACCGAGATCCCGCCACCATTGGCCGAGGTGTTCTGCGCGATCTGCATTGCCGGTCCGAGTTCCACCCGAAGGCCGAGATTGACGTCGATGACATCGATCCCGCCGCCATGGCCATCGTTGCCACCGCCCGTGATGGTGATCCGATCGAAACGAACCGTCTTGCTGGCACCCCCGGTTCGACGCACTTCGATGACGCTGGCAGCCTGCCCGCCGGCACCATTGATGATCGATTGCCCGGTCGGTGCCAGCGGCAGACAGAACTCGAATCCACCGAGGATGTCCACGTTCTGGTCCTGGATCAGCAAGGTGTCCGGCACATTGAACGTGATCGTGTCGAGCCGGATGGTGTCGTGTCCCGGCCCATTGGCCGCAGTCATCGCGATCGCGTCCTGAATGGTGGCCGGCTGGGGCGAGCCCCGGCCGACACAGAAGTCCGCGGCCATGGGCGCGGCCGAGAAATAGGCAAGCAGAATCATGAGCAGGTTTCGGGCGCATCGTGCAGACATGACAAACTCCTCAGGGGTTTGCCCGACAGGCGGCATTGGCAGGTCGACTGCGACATCAGCCGCAACGACTGCGTTGGGCTGAGCTGGCGCGATCCGGACAGCAACGCGTTGTTCTTGGTCCGCGCTGGCTGAGTATCGGGGTCGACTGAGTTCGACCCCGGCCTGCCCACTGCGCCGCCTTTGATCAGGCCGCAGTCACTGCCTTGCCACGACCGCCGCGCTGGATCGGATTCCTGCTGGCCTTGCTGACGCTGACGCTGGTGCTCGCCTTCTGATACTCGCCGGCTGTCGCGACTGCATCGAGAAAATCCTTGCCCCAACGGTTGACGTCGTAATGTTCGACGATGCCGTTCAACTGGCGCAGCCGGTCTTCGGCCTCATCCTGGCCCATCTCCAGCGCGCGGTAGAGCGCGGCGGTCAGATCGACCGGGTCGTGCGGATTGGTCAGCACGGCGCCCTTCAGTTCGGCAGCGGCGCCGGCAAACTCCGATAGCACCAGTACGCCCTTGCCGCCTTCGATGCCTTGCGCCGCAACGTATTCCTTGGCGACCAGGTTCAGTCCATCGCGCAGTGGGGTGATCCACATGACATCCGCGGCTGCGTAGTGGGCGACCACTTCCTGGAAGGGCATTGAACGCGCAAAAAAACGAATCGGCGTCCAATCCAGGCGCGAGTACTGGCCATTGATGCGGCCGACCGCCTGTTCGATCTGGCTCTGCAGCTGCTTGTAGATGGTGATCTCCTTGGCGGCGGGTACGCAGACGACCATCAAGGTAACTTTCTCGCGCCATTCGGGATGCAGTTCCAACAGGCGACCGAAGGCCTCAAGTTTTTCCAGCGTGCCCTTGGTGTAATCCAGTCGTTCGACCGACAACACCAGCTTGCGCGGGCTGATCTCGCGACGCAGTTTCTCGAGATCGTCGCGCACGCTGCGCTGCGCCAAGACGTGACGAATGCGGCCGACATCGGTGCCGACCGGATGCGCGCCCAGGCTCACTTCGCGGTCACCGATGCGGATACGCGTGGTCATCCGATCCAGTCCGACCGCGCAGCCATAGGTCAGGAAACGCGGTGCGCAGGATTCACGTGAGACCACTTCGGTCGGCATTGCGCCGCGCACCACATCGACGAAGTTCTCGACCTGACGGGGAATATGAAAGCCGATGTAATCGCAACAGAGCAGACTGCCGAGGATTTCGCGGCGCCAGGGCACCACGTTGAAAATATCCGCCGACGGAAAGTAGGTGTGATGGAAGAACGCAATCTTCAGGTCGGGGCGCAGTTCGCGCAGGCGACCCGGGACCATCCACAGGTTGTAGTCATGCAGCCAGACGGTGGCACCGGGCGCCGCCTCGGCCGCTGCCGCTTCGGCGAATCGGCGATTGACCTTCAGGAAAACCTTCCAGTCCTCTTCGCGAAAACGCGCGCGCTCCCAGAACGTATGCAGCATCGGCCAGAAGGCTTCCTTCGAGAAGCGCTTGTAGAAGGCATCGACCTCGGCCTTGCTCAGCGGAACGCGCACGGCGGTCAGATCGGGATAGCGTTCTTCGTCGACCGGGGTATGGGTCTGGAACGGGCCACGCTTGGGATCATCGACACTCCAGGCAACCCAGGATCCGGCCTGACCGCCGCCAAAAAAGCTGAGCAGGCTGGGGATGATGCCGTTCGGCGAGCTTGGTCGGCGGCGAATCAATTCGCCGTCTTCGAGCACTTCTTCATAGGGCAGCCGGTGATACACCATCACCAGATCGGCACGGCCGGTACGGCCTGCCTCCGGCGTATCGCGATGCGGATCGTCGAGCTCGAGCATATGGAAATGGTCGATCGCCTCGAGTATTCCGCCGCAGCCGGGGGCATGGGCGTGCAGCACCCTGGATTGATCGCGGGTGGCATTGAGCAGGGCGGGTTCGGATTCGCCGACGCAGACGCCAAGAAAGCCGGCCTCGAACATCGAGAGATCGTTGAGCGTATCGCCAGCGACCAGGATGCGATCGCGCGGAAGCCTCAACTGGCGCGCAAGCGCGGCCAGGGTGCGACCCTTGTCGGTGCGCGGCGGCAGGATGTCGAGATAGCGATCAGCGGAATAAAGCACCGCGCAGCCGAGCGCATGAGCCGCGACTTCGATATCGCTGCGCAGGGGCGCCAGCGTCGCCGGTTCGCAAAAATAGGAGCAACGACGTTCCTGCGGTACGTCCTGGCGTACCAGCGCAGGGAACGCGTGCATGGCCTGCGAGACCACAACTTCGCCGGGCCAGCGCGCATCGATCTCGGATTGCAGGGGCTGCAGCGGTTGCAGAGTCCGGCTGTCGACCACGGTGGCGCCGACATCACAGACCAGATAGTCAGGGCGGGGCAGGGCGGGATCGGAGAGCAGGGGCATCACGGCCTCGAGTCCGCGGCCGGTGATCCAGACCACGCGGATTTCGGGGTGCTGCTCGACCAGTCGATAGAGTTGCTGGCGATGGCTGGGATCGCCAGCGAGAAAGGTGCCGTCCAGATCGGTCGCGAGAATCATGCGGATCGGCGGAGTTGAATCATTGG
>JAYSZM010000238.1:0-5034 GCA_043738015.1 Lysobacterales bacterium | reverse complement strand
AACCAAAGAACGCAGATCAAGAGCTGTTGATAAATAGCTTCAAAAGCCAAAAACCAACAGCAAAGCCAGCGTACAAGAGCGTGGCTTGCCGCGCTGCCCTTGATCTTGACGTTGCCGTTGCCGTTGCCGTCTGTCCCCAAGGGGATTGCATAGAGCGTGGCTTGCCGCGCTGCTCTTGACGTTGACGTTGATGTTGTCTCCACGGGAATTGCATAGAGCGGGCATGCCCCGCTGTTCTCGCTCTTGTTTCAACCATGGCGTCGAAGCCGAGGCAAACTCAAAATCAAGAGCAGCGGGGCAAGCCCCGCTCTACAAAATCAAGTGCGAGCGCAGCGTAGGCAATCCCCGCCATGAAATCCCCTCCGGGCTCACGGCAACGACGAATTCAACGCGGCACCACACCGCTTTTTTTTGGATCAACCGGCCTACTCGAATCCGTTGGCGAAGATCAGCTGCGGCGGACCCGCGCCACCGATGCGGACCAGCGCGCTACCGGCTGTCATGTACAGCGCACCGGCCTCATCCTCGCCGAACGCGACCACCGTACCCGCCAAGCCGGTAACAATCGTTGATGCCGAAGGCTGCACCCAGCTGCCGCCATTGTCGACGGAATAGCGCAGTTCCGAGTTGCAGGCATCGCCATAGAAGTACACGCCCTGCAGCGGCGCATCCGGACCGCGGTAGCGATAGCCGCCGGTGACCGAGCAGCCCGACGGCGTTGGACCACCGCAACCATTGCCCGAATTGTTGTACGTGATGATCGGTTCAATGTCATTGGTCAGACTGCAGGCCGTCGAGCAACTGCCGCGCACATTGGGGCCCTCGCAGACTTTCCAGCCAAAATCTGCACCATGCTGATTGGGTGGCAGCAGATTGATCTCTTCCCAGCGATCCTGGCCGACATCACCGATCAGCAGATCATCGGTTTGACGATCAAAACTGAAGCGCCAGGGATTGCGCAGGCCATAGGCCCAGGTCTCGTCGCAGCCCAATTGCGGATCGGCACCGGAGAACGGATTGCTCGCCGGGATTGCATAGTTGGCCGAGCCGCCGGCCGCCGATGCGCACAGGCCATTGGCCCCCGCCGCCGTCGTGCCATTGATATCGATGCGCACCATCTTGCCGAGCAGGGCGCGCGAATTGGCATTGCCGCCGGTGCTGGTGAAATTGGCATCGGCATCGCAATTGATCGAGTTGTCGAGGTTGGCCGGATTGAGCGTCTGGCCGCGATTGCAGGGATCATTGCCATCGCCGCCATCGCCGAGTCCGAAATACAGAAAGCCGTCGGGCCCGAACATGATGTTGCCGCCATTGTGATTGGAGAAATCCTGATCGACGCGCAGGATCACCACGCAGGTCTGCAGGTCGCCGGCGCTCATCACATCGCTGTTGATCGGATCGCTCTTGGTATAGCGGGTGATCATCGAGTCGCCATTGGCAGCGGAGTAGCTGAGAAAAAACTGGCCGTTGTTGGCAAAGTCCGGATGGAACGCAATGCCGAGCAGCCCACGCTCGCTGCCGGTCAGAAATCCGGTACTGGCCAAGGTGCCACCCGGCGTAGGCGCGCACTGTGTCGCCGCACCGCCTGTGTTGACCAATTGCATGTAGTTGGTCGCCTGCAGCGCGCCAGCACGCACCACGCGCACGGCGCCACTCTGCTGGATCACGAACAGACGGCCCGAGCCATCGATCGGGTGCGCGATGCCAACCGGGCCGCTGAATCCTGGGCTTGCACCCGAGGCCACGATGGTCGTCAACGGAATCGAGCCGGGCGTCGGTTGCGCCAGGACGGGGTCGGCAATGAACGAGGCGCCAACGGCGAACACAGCAGCAAACTTCCACAGAGATTTGATCACAGCGCGACTCCTGAACACTTCAACTTTGGGTATATACCAGCCCGGTCCGTACGATTTCGTGAGCTTGTTGTCGAAACCCGACTTATTCGCCGCGCTTCAGACGGATCAGCGCGGAAATATCCTCATCGCCATGGCCGCGCCGCATCAGTTCGGCGTAGTCGGCGAGCGCCTTGTCGACCAGGCTATGGTCGACGCCGACTTGTTCGGCAAGTTGCTGCACGATGCCAAGATCCTTGTGCAGCAGCGACAGTTTGAAGCCGACGCTGAATTCATTGCGCAGCATGGTCGCGCCGCGCTTCTCGAGAAACCAGCTCTGCGCCGCGCCGGCAAGCAAGGTAGGCAGCAGCCGATCCGCGTCCAGGCCGAGCTTCTGGCCCAGCGCCAGGCCCTCGGTCACCGCCCCGGCGATCCCGGCCACCAGCACCTGATTGACCGCCTTGGTGTTCTGCCCGGCACCGACCGCACCCATATGGGTGATCCGCGCCGCAAAGCATTCGATCGCGCCGCGCACACGTTCCAGTGTCGCCGCCTCACCGCCGAGCATCACCGAGAGCTTGCCGTTCTTCGCGCCCTCGACCCCGCCCGAAACCGGCGCGTCCAGAAAATCGGCGCCGCGCGCGCGCAGAATTTCCGCCGCCTGCTGGGCACTGCTCGACGCAATCGTCGAGGTATCGACCAGCACGAAGCCATCGCCTGCATGTACCGCGAGCGCCTCTGCCAGCGCAATCACATCAGCATCCGCCGTCACCGCGCTGATCACCACATCCGCGAGTTTGGGCAGGTCGCGCGGATCGTCTACAGCCAGCACGCCAGCATGCTCAGCGGCAAAGCGCCTGGCCTTGTCCGGACTGCGATTGCTGACCGCCACCAGATATTCAGCACGATGCAAATGCCCGGCCATCGGTGCACCCATCGCACCGAGCCCGACGAAGGCTATTTTGAGCATGGGGAGAGAGTTTGGAGTGGGGGAGATGCAGTTTAGCGGGGTGAGGGAAACCTGTGTTCTGCCTGGCTGATAGGTGACACTGCATCGGCCCCGCTTGATCCCCTCTCCCGCTTGCGGGAGAGGGCCAGGGTGAGGGAGACCTGCGACTGCGGCCAGCGATTGCCTCATTGCTCGGCGTTCGTGCGATAATCCCGTTTCAACGCGCCCATAGCTCAGCTGGATAGAGTGGCAGCTTCCGAAGCTGTAGGTCGGGGGTTCGAATCCCTCTGGGCGCGCCATCTTCCCCTTCGCTTGCCTGCCTCGTAGCAACCGTCCCTGGTGCGGGGCTCCGGCCCGCGCATCCCTGCGCGGGCGTCTTCGTTGCATCCGTTGCCTGGGGGCAACGGAAGTGCGCAACGAAGGACCCCTCTGGGCGCGCCATCTTCCCCTTCGCTTGCCTGCCTCGTAGCAACCGTCCCTGGTGCGGGGCTCCTGCCCGCGCATCCGGCAATTGCTCCTGCATTGCTCTCGGCAACTGCTCCTGCGTTGCTCTACCTCGCCCATCCATGGGCTCGTACCTCGGGCATCCGGCAATTGCTCCTGCATTGCTCTACCTCGGGCATCCATGCCCTCGCCATGCCCTCGCAATGGGTTCGTACCTCGGGCATCCATGCCCTCGCCATGCCCTCGTTATGCCTCTGCTCTGCGTGATGACTTGGTCTGGTCTGAGATGCAACGGCTTGTTGACTTGATCGCGTGCACCGGACATTCCACTAAGTGAGCTACCGCACCGAGGGATTGACGCCGAGGGATCACGATGCTGCCAAGCGGCGATCCGCACCCCATCCGCACCGCGGCGATCGAATCGTCTGCTCCTCACTTCTCGAAACTCAGGAAACCGCCATGTCCAGTCAAGGCGCCATCGACCGCAGCACTCTGCGTTTCTCCAAGCCCGCTGCGCCAGGCTTGCGCATCCCGTCCTCCGGTTCGGGCAAGGCCACAGTGTTCAGTATCTCCATCCTGCTTGCACTGGCACTGGCCGCGCCCACGAGCGCGCAGGTCTCGCCGGCTCTGGGTACGGCGGCCCCCTATGCGGTCCTCGGCACGAATCTTGTGCCGACCGTCGGGACCGTGACCTGCACCGATACGGGCCCCGGGACCGCCATCAACGGTGACGTCGGCACCACCTTCAATGGTGGAATCACCAACACCATGTGCACGATCACCGGCGCAACCGATTCACCCGTCGCGGCCTCGGTGGTCACCGACTTCAATGCCGCGTTCAACGCGATAGATGCCGCGAACCCGTGTACCGGCGTCATCCCGATCACCACGGCGACGCTTGCTCCGGGCGTCTACTGTTCCGCCGCCGGGACCACGATCGGGGCTGGCGTCATTCTCACCCTCGACGGCGCGGCCAGCGATACCTGGGTGTTTCGGGTCGGCACCGGTGGCCTGGGTGCGCTCACCCTGACCAACGCTCAGGTCGTCATGGCCGGCGCCGCAGATGCCTGCAACGTGTTCTGGAAGACCGCCGAAGCCACAACTCTGACCAACTCGGATTTCGTTGGAACTGTACTTTCGGGTGCGGCCATCTCAATGAACAGCGGCAGTTGGTTCGGCCGCGCATTCGCGTCGACCGACGTGACGATCACCGATGCCGCGCCGCTGACTTTTGCAGGCTGTGCCGCGCCAGCTGCGATCACGGTCAACAAGGATTTCAGCGACAACAATCCGGCGCCGGTATCGGTGGCCCTGAGTTGTACGTCGGGTGTCGTGAGCGCGACACCGCTGAATGCTTCCGAGGGAGCGCCGGCGGTGTATACCGTGAGCCAGGCTGATCTTGCCGGGGCGACCTGTACCGCAACGGAGACTGTGCCAGTCGGCTACACGGCGAATCAGGCCAACTGCGTGGGCGTCGCCCTCGATGGCAGCTGCACGATCATCAATACGCTTATTGGCGTACCCAATACCGTCACCGTGATCAAGGATTTCAGTGACAACAGCCTGGCGGCGGTGTCAGTAAATCTCACCTGCACCTCAGGTACCGTGACGACAACGCCACTGAACGCCTCGGAGGCGGCACCCGCCGTATTCGACATAACGGGTGCGACCTTGGGCGCGACCTGTACCGCAACGGAGACTGTGCCAGTCGGCTACACGGCGAACCAGTCGGGTCGCACGCAGGCGCGGGCTGTCTTGGAACACCTTCTGGGCGTCGTAACCATCGCTGAATCGTTGGTGGTCGGCGGG
>JAYSZM010000237.1:0-10586 GCA_043738015.1 Lysobacterales bacterium | reverse complement strand
CCACGCGAAATTCCCATAAGAATACTCGGCGATCTTTTCTACGGTCACGCCTTTGCTTTTCAGATGGGCGAGAATCTTTTGCATGTTCGGCACTCGATAGTTTATTTGAGCCGTTCGCGGCTGACCTTCAAGATTCTGCTCAACGGGAAGAATGGCCCAGGCGGTTTCTCGTTTTACCTTTGGATTGTTGATGTCCCAGTATTCAAACGTCGTGTAGACAGAATTGCACTCGGAGTCTGCGCCCGCGGCCTCTATGCCTAAGCATTCGCGATACCAAATAGCCAATCGCTTGAGATTATTGGAGAACAACAGCACGCCGCCGATACCATCAATTAGTTTCATACATAAACTCCCCAGACGTTACTTCTCTGCAATAATAATCATGAAAGCGCGCGGACTGGAAGGCATAGATCCAATTCGAAATGCGACCAATCGGCGGCATTTTCCTTGTCTAGGAAAATCTCGAGCGCCGGCGCATGCTCGGGCTGATAGTCACTGTGTATAAGCCATCCTCGAAAAAGATAATCCCAAGCAGTGGCTACTCTACGAATATCGCCGGACACCCTGGTCACAGCGTAACGCATAGCAGGCATAGTCAAGGCGGACATGCCCTTAGCGGCTTCGTAAGGACGCGGTGAGTCAAAGCACACTTCATACCGGTATAGATGTTTTGGCGTTACATGAGGGTCATCGATCGACATGCCAAACAGAGTACCTTGCGAAAAAACATCTTGGGTTTTTGCCCAACCGATCACCGTCTTTAGCGCAGCGATAACCCTCTCCGATTGGAACGCGTTCACTACGCGAATGTAGGCGACCTGCCTTTTTGGAAAGTCGATCAACTTCACTGGAAAGGCGGCAGTTTTTTCCTCAGTGGTCATGGGGAGAATGTACTCCTGTGCGGAGAAGAGATCTTTGCAAATCTTGCTCTCATTGATCACGCCATGCTTTCGAAACTGACTTGGCGATGTGCCATAGCTGGAGCGAAAGGCTCGGGAAAACGTAGCAGATGACGAGAAGCCGCACTGAAGCGCTATGTCTGTCGAGCTTTGCGCGCTATATCGAAGCAGACGTGCGGCCTTCTCAACGCGAAGCCGATTTGTAAAGCTATTGAGCGCTTCGCCGGTAACCGCGCCAAAGACTCGATGGAAATGAAATGCCGAAAAGCACGCAACTTGAGCAAGGTCATTGAGTCTTGTCGAGCGATCTAAATTCTCGCGTAGATAATCAATGACCCGATCGATTCTTCGGGTATATTCGCAACTAGCCTGCATCTTCGTGCTCGCTACTGGGCGGTTTCAAGTCTGGAGCACAACACCCTGTGAGGACACTACGTCGCTTGAAGCAACCCACACCTGCGCTTCCGCATCCCATTGGATGTGCACGTAGTAGGGTTTGAGCATCGCAGTCTCCAGCGTGCGCGGGCGGTCGAAGACTAGCATTGGCGATTGCTGGCGGTTTGGTGCGCGGTGCGCCAGGGCGGTGCATCGCGGCTTGACCGGCTCGGCCGTTGTGCGCCGCGGCGCCTGCATGGGTGCGCGGTGCTGAAAAAAGGAAGGGCCTGCGATTGCGCGCAGGCCCTTCGATGCAATCTGGCTCCCCGAGCTGGATTCGAACCAGCGACACACGGATTAACAGTCCGTTGCTCTACCGACTGAGCTATCGGGGAATAGTGGAGCCGCGCATTGTCTTTAGCCACGGCAGAGCTGTCAAGCGGCAGAGTGAAATTGGTCGATGCGGTGCGCTCCTCAACTCGCCATTCCGCTCGCTCAGGAGTAGGGGCATCGCGTGGTGTGGGCAAGCTCGGGTTCTGGTCCGTCGAACGCTGCGGACTCCGTTTGCCCTCACCCTAACCCTCTCCCGCGAGCGGGAGAGGGGATTTCACGGTAACCGGGAATTAGCGCTAGCTGGCGATATAACGCTGCAGCTGGTCGATTTCGCGGGCTTGTTCGTCGATGACGCGTTTGACCAGGTCGCCGATCGACAGCATGCCGAGCACCTTATCGTTTTCGAGCACGGGGAGATGGCGGAATTTGCGCTCGGTCATCAGCATCATGCAGGTTTGCAGACTGTCGTTGGGGCTGACGTGGACGACGGGTGCGCTCATGATCATCCAGACCGGAGTCTCGGCCGATGATCGGCCCTTGAGGATGACCTTGCGGGCGTAGTCGCGCTCGGAAACGATGCCCATCAGTTCATCGCCGCGCATCACCAGGAGCGCACCGATGCCGCGATCGGCCATCAACTGGATCGCGGCGAGCACGGGCTCATCGGGATGAACCGAGTACAGCGCGGGGTTCTTGCCTTCGAGCAGGTGGCTGACCAGGGTCATGGCGTCCTCCTTCGGCGATGGATCAAGTCTACTCTGCAGACGGGCGCGTTGTTGGACGATTGCGGCATCGGATATTTGTGGGAGGCCCGAGGCGGGCCGACCGTGGTGTGCGTCGCGTCCGCGGTCGCGCCCCCAGGGCGCTCCCACAATGGCAGAGCTGGCGTCGCGTCGAGGCGGCGCTCCTACTTGGGATCGATGACCTGGTCGACGAAGGTGTCGCCGCCGAGTTGGCGCATCTGTTGCTGGATCCAGCGCTGACGTTTCTGGATGTAGGGGCTGGGTTTGGCGATCAGGAATCTTTTCGGGTTGGGCATCACGGCGGCCATGCGCGCGGCCTGGCTATCGCTTAGCTGTGCGGCGGGGATACCGAAATATTTTTGCGCGGCGGCTTCGGCGCCGTACACACCGTCGCCGAACTCGGCGATGTTCACGTAGACCTCGAGAATCCTGCGCTTGGGCCACATCAGTTCGATCAGGCCGGTGAACCAGACCTCCAGGCCCTTGCGCACGTAGCTGCGTCCGGACCAGAGAAACAGATTCTTGGCGACCTGTTGCGAAATCGTGCTGGCGCCGCGCTTGGGCTTGCCGCTGCGGGTGTTCATTGCCTTCTTGATCTCGACCATGTCGAACCCATGATGTTCGGGGAAGCGCTGATCCTCGGCCGCCATAACGGCGGCGGGCAGCGACTTGCTGATCCGATCGAGCGGCTGCCACTGACGGCGAAGGACAAAGCCCTTCTCGCCCGCTGCTCGCGCATCCAGACTGCGCGCGATCATGAACGCCGATCCTGGCGGCGGCACAAATCGCAACAGCCCGACCAGCAACACGCTGCCGACGATGAAGATCAAGGCCAGCCGAAACATCCAGCGCAGCACACGGCGCCAGAGGCGACGCGGCGCCGGCCGCGCAGGTTTCATACGCATGATTTCGCCACAGTTTTTGCGTCCGCCTGCACAGGAATTCGTTGCATACTTGCATCCATGACTGACCTTGACCGCGATGCGCTTGATGGCGATTGGATTCGCCGATTCCTGTTTGAAGGTGCCAATGTCCGTGGCGTCATTGTGCGGCTCGGCGCCGCATGGCGCCAAATCCGTGCCGGCGACGCCTATCCCGCTGCCGTTGCCGATGTGCTCGGCGAAATGTCGGCGGCCAGTGCGCTGCTCGCCGGTGATATTCGCATGTCGGGCAAGGTCTCGGTGCAATTGCGTGGCGGCAAGGTGCTGAAGCTCGGATTCGTCGAGTGCAGCAGCGAGGGTCATGTGCGCGGACTGGCACGCTGGGAAGGCGATGGTGTCGATCCGTTTGCGCCGGAGGCGCTCGCCGAGGCGATTCTGGCCATCACGATCGAACGCGAGGAATCCGGCCAGCGCTACCAGGGACTGGTCCCGCTCGAAGGCGCCAATCTTGCGCTATCCATCGAACGCTACTTCGAGCAGTCCGAACAGCTGCCGACGGCCATTCACCTGTTTGCCAACGAGACCTCGGCGGTCGGCTTGCTGCTGCAACAGGTGCCGGCCGAGGGTGGTGTGCACTCGGAGCATGACACCCTCACCTTCGAGCACGCGCGTACCCTGGCGGCGACGATCCGTGCCGAAGAACTGCATACACTGGAGGCGGAAACCGTGCTGCGCCGGCTCTTTGCCGAGGATGATCTGCGCGTTTTTGAGCCTGATTTTCTGCGTTTCCAGTGCAGCTGCTCGAATGAACGGGTGGCTGCGATGCTGCGCGCCCTGGGTCGTGACGAAGCTTTTGCGGCCATCGGCGACGGCGGTCTGGTCGAGGTCCATTGCGAGTTCTGCAACCGCCGCTATGCCTTTGACGCAGTCGATCTGGAGGCCGCGATGCGGGCAGAAAACGGCACCCCGGGTAGTGCGCTGCAACAATAGCCAGTGTGAGCACTCGTGCGATTGCGGCATGGCGCACAGAAGCCTGAGTATTCCGTAAGTTACAAGACTCTTGTAAACTCCCAATCAAATAAGAAAGTCCGTGGCAAGGCTGGGGAACCGAACCACCTGTTTTGCTGTCCAACCTGGACAAACGCCATGAATATTTTGCCCAGCACAACTTGCTTCACCCTGCTCACAGCGCTCCTCGCCTGCACCAGTGCATTGGCAGCGGATTCTGCCGGCCTGGGTTTGGACAGCATTGGCAGCGCAGCGAGCCTGGCACGCGAAAGCGCGCCAAATCAGGGCAATACCCTTTGGAGCGCGCGCTCGGGTGGCTACAAGCCACTGAGTGGGTACGGGCTCGATCGCCACTTCGGCACCGACAATCTCGGCGCGACCCTGGTGCTGCAACCCGATGGCAGTCTTAGCCTGTTCTCTTCATTGAACACACAAGCGTCTGCGCTTGCTGGCACCACCAGCGTGCCCTGGTGTGCTGAGTCCTCGGGCCTGCTCAGGATCGGTTCGCTCGGACAGCAGTGCCTGATGCAGGGCACCCTGCAGTTCGAGTTGCCGGGTCAGATTGCATCGGCACAGACCGGGGCCAACTTTGCTGGACAGAACTGGGACCTCACCATCAGCTATGGGCTGAGCTGGTTGATGGACAAGCTCGATATCGATGCGTCGCCAGCCTCGCTGCGGCCCGCACTCGGCGCCAACAGCGCCAGCCTACCGCTCAACCTGATTGACGCGCAGGCGCAGGGTCTCGCTGTCGGCGCACAATGGCGGCTCACGCCGGAAAGCGCGCTGCAACTCAACGCCGCGCTCAATCAGTTGCGCGTGCAGAGCAGTCCGCTGCTCGGCGGCATGCAGATCGATCGGGCGCAGGCAGGCCTTGGACTGGTCTACGGCCCGTTTACCGGCAATGTCAGTGGTCATGTGCAGCGTGCCAGTGGCCCCGGCCTGCCCGGCAGCGGCAATGGGCTGTGGAGCGGACTGGATCTTGGTGTGTCCTGGCGCACGCCCTGGCGCGGCGAACTGACGGTCGGCGCGCGCAATCTGGTCAGCAAGGGCGAGGATGTGTTGCTGCCCAATCCCGAAGCCGCCAGCATTGACCGCACCTCGACGCGCACACCCTACGTGCGTTACAAGCAGGATCTCTAGGCCAACAACGCGGCGCAGCCTGGCCCGTCCGAGCGCCTTTCGTCGTAGCTGAGCCATGTGGAGGAACGGTTCCTTCCGGGAGAGATCGATGCGCGCATTTCTTTGGCCTGGCCTGCTCGCTTTTGTCCTGGTTTTCGCACACCCTGTGCGCGCCACCGGCGATATGTTCCAGGGATCCGGACTGCAGCCCGGCGAGCCCTATCGAGGCCGCATGCTGAGCGTGGATGAGCTCGATGTCTGCCTGGGTATCGAAGCCGAAATCTACGCGCTGGATTCGGATATCGATCAGGCCGAGTTGATCCAATCGCTGTCCGATAGCCGGCAGCGCGGCCTCGATATGCTGATTTCCGCCGAGCGCCAGATGCTGGACCGCAGTGATGAGAAGGCGGTGGCCGACTTCAACAAGAAGGTCGACGAACTGGGCACCGAAATCAACGAGTACAACGCGAGAGTTGAACTCAACAACGGCCGCATCAATCAGCGCGGGACTTTGGTGGATCGATTCAACGCCGACTGTGCATTCGGCTATTACGACGCAGATCTGCTGGCCGCGCGTTCACGTCGCGAACGCCGGCTCGCCGCCAGAATCGAGGCGGAAAAAAGCACCGCGAAATAGTGTCGCGAGTCTCGCTCAGGCGTGCCCGCCAGCCATCGGCGATTCACGCTCCAGCTTCTCGAGCTTGCGGGCGAGCGCTTCGGGTGAGCGTGTATACGGTGCAATCAAGGCGTAGAACGCTGGCACCACGAACAAGGAAAGTATCGTGGAGAACGCGACGCCCGAAATGATCACCACGCCGATCGTGCTGCGGCTCGCCGAACCCGGACCACCGGCAACCGCGAGCGGCAGCGCGCCCATGATGGTGGCGATCGAGGTCATCAGGATCGGTCGCATGCGGGTCGCCGCCGACTCGACAATCGCATCGGCGATAGACAGTCCTTCATCGCGCAACTGATTGGCGAATTCGACAATCAGGATGCCATTCTTGGCCGCCAGTCCGACCAGCATCACGATGCCGATCTGACTGAAGAGGTTCAGCGAGCCGCCGGTGAGAAACAGCCCGATCATCGCACCCGCGACCGCCAGCGGCACGGTCAGCATGATGACCAGGGGATGCAGGAAGCTCTCGAACTGAGCGGCAAGCACGAGATAGACGATCAGCAACGCCATCGCGAAGGTGAAAATGATCGCACTGCCGGCGGTCTGATACTCGCGGGACTCACCCTTGTAGTCGATCTGTGCACGATCGGGCAGCTCCTCGTCGGCCGTCTGACGCATCCAGGTCAAGGCCTCGCCGAGCGTGTATCCCGGCGCAAGACCGGCCGACAGGGTGATCGCGCGGAAGCGATTGAAGCGATTGAACTGACCCGGCTCGGCCAGCTCGGTCAGCGAGACCAGGCTCGATAGCGGAATGAGTGCACTGGTACTGGCCGAGCGCACATAAAGATTGTTCAGATCCGAGGGCGAAGCGCGTTGCTCGCGCTGCGCTTGCAGGATCACATCGTATTCCTCACCGTCTTCGACGTAGGTGGTCACCCGGCGCGCGCCCATCATGGTCTCAAGGGTGCGGCCAATCTCCGAGACCGAGACTCCGAGATCGGCGGCGCGGGCGCGATCGATCTCGACGCGCAGTTGCGGGCGCGTCTCCTTGTAGTCGGAGTCGGCAGCGAACAAACCCGGATTGGCTTCCATCCGCGCCAGCATGCGATCACGCCAGGTCGCCAGTTCCTCGTAGTTGGGCCCACCGAGCACGACCTGCACCGGCTGACCGCCGCTGCTGCGGACCAGGCCGGCACGCACCTGTGGCAAGGCGCGCACACCCGGCAGCACGGACAGATCGCTGCGTACCTGCTCGACGAGTTCGGCGGTGCTGACCGTGCGTTCGTTCCACGGTTTGAGCAGCACAATCACCTGACCGGTGTGCATCTCACCGCCCTGCCCAAAGCCGCCAGGCACCCGCGTATTGGCGCGATCGATCGGCTGTCCCTCACCGAGATATTTGAACAGCTTTTCTTCGACTTGCTGGACCTGGCCGACGGTGTAGTCATAGCCGGCGCCCTCGGGGCCCACCACGGAAACGAAGAATGACCCGCGATCTTCCGGCGGTGCCAATTCACGCGGGATAAACTGACCGAGCAGAAAAATCAACGCGGCGCTACCGAACAAGGCGGCGGCGAACCACCAGACATGTCCGAGTGTTGCCCGCACGCCCCTGCGGTAGCTGGCGCTGAGCCGGGTCAGCTGTTTCTGGATCCAGCCATTGAAACCCTGCGGCGCGCTATGCGCCTTGATCAGTTTGGAACACATCATCGGCGTCAAAGTCAGCGCGACGAAGGCCGAGATGATCACCGCGCCGGCCAGCGCAACCGAGAGTTCGCGGAATAATCGTCCGGTGTTGCCCTCCATCAATCCGACCGGCAGAAACACCGAGGCCAGGACAGCCGTGGTTGCGATGACGGCAAAAGTCACCTGGGCGGTGCCGCGGCGCGCGGCGACCAGCGGCGGTTCGCCGAGGTCAGCACGACGTTGCACGTTTTCCAGCACCACAATCGCATCGTCGACGACCAGGCCGATGCAGAGCACCAGGGCGAGCAAGGTCAACAAGTTGATGGTGAATCCGAACGCCCACAGCGCAATGAAGGCAGTGATCAGACAGACCGGCACGGTGACGGCGGGAATGAGCGCGGCGCGCGCACTGCCGAGGAACAGATAGATCACCACCAGCACCAGCAGCACGGCCTCGATCAGGGTCATGTAGACGCGATCGACCGCAACATCGATAAAGGTCGTGGAATCAAAAGCGACAAAAATATCGGTACCGGTCGGCAGTGATTCCTGGATCGTGGGCAATTCGGCACGAATGGACTTGGCGACGTCAAGACTGTTCGCGGTGGATGTCTTGATCACACCCAAGCCCACGTTTGGCTGACCGTTGCCGCGGAAATAGGCGCGCGGTTCTGACGAGGCGCGCTCGACCCGGGCCACATCGCCGAGCCGGACCAGATAGCCATCGTTGCCCTTGCTCAGGGTGATCTTGGCGAAGTCTTCGGCGCGCTGGTAACCGCGCATGACCCGCAGGGTGAAGTCCCGTGTCTGCGACTCGATACTGCCCGCAGGCAACTCGACGTTCTCCCGGCGCAGTGCGCTCTCTACATCATTGACCGTCAAGTTGCGCGCGGCCAGGGCCTCACGGTCCAGCCAGACCCGCATCGAATAGCGTTGTTGGCCGCCGATGCGAATCTGGGCGACGCCGTCGAGACTCGACAGCCGGTCGACCACATAGCGTTCGGCATAGTCGCTGAGCTCGAGCGTATCGAGCGTGCTCGAATTCATGTTGAGCCAGACAATGACCTCGGCATCACTCTCGACTTTTTGCACACGCGGCGCATCGGCTTCTTCCGGCAGGCGATCGAGGATGCGACTGATCGCATCGCGGACATCATTGGCTGCCGCCTCGATTTCGCGATTGAGCGAGAACTCCAGATTGACGCTGCCCTCGCCGTTGCGGCTCCGCGAATCGATCAGGTCGACTCCTTCGATGCCGGCCACGGCGTCTTCGAGCAACTGGGTGACCCGGGTCTCGACCACGGCGGCGGATGCGCCCGGATAGCCGACACTGACCGAGACCACCGGCGGATCGATCTTGGGCAGTTCGCGCAGCGTGAGCCGGGTGTAGGCGATGACGCCGAGCACGACCAGCAGCAGACTCATCACCGTCGCGAAGACGGGCCGGCGAATCGAGATATCGGAAAGATTCATTGTGCGCCTCCGCCCCTATTCGGCATCGACTTCGTCGGCAACAACAGGACTCGCTGGCACCGCCTCACTGATCCGCGCGCCATCGCGGAGCTTGCCGGTCCCATCAACAACGATGCGATCATTGGCATTGAGCCCGGCAAGCACTTCCACTTCACCGGCGCGGCGCTGGCCCAGTTCGACCTTTACACGCTCGACCTTGTCATCGGCCACAGCACGAAAAACGAAGGCATCGCGGGCGATCTGTACCACCGAGATTTCTGGAATCACCAGGGCCTGACGCTCGGGCTGGAACACCCGCACACTGAGCAGCATGCCGGGGCGCAGCTCGCGCTCGGGATTGGCGATCTCGGCACGCGCACTGATTGCCCGGGTCACCGGGTCGACGCGCGAGCCGATCGTGCGCAGCACCCCATGGAATTCACGACCTGGATAGGCCGCACTGAGCGCGCGGATTTCCTGACCCGGTGCCAGCGCCTGCAGAAAGGTCTCGGGCACGGCGAATTCGAGTTTGATGATACTGATGTCGTCGAGGCTGGCGATCGTGGTGCCCGGCGTGACCAGAGTGCCTGGACTGACACGACGAAAACCCAGCACACCGGTGAACGGTGCCGTGATCACCCGATCCGAGAGTCGGGCACGGGTGGCATCAAGTCGCGCCCGCGCCGAATCGACTGCGGCACGCTGGGTATCGAGCTGACTGGCCGGCACCAGTTTCTGTTCGGTCAGTTGCTGCTGCCGACGATACTGCTGCTCGGCTTCGCGAAATGCGGCTGCAGCCTCTTCCAATCCGGCGAGCTCGACGCGCCCGGAGAGATCAACCAGCACCTTGCCGGCGTCGACCAGATCGCCGTCCTCGAAATTGACGCGCACCACGGTCTCGGTGACCTTGGCGGTCACCATCAGCGATTCGTTGGCCTGCGCAGTGCCGAGCGCCTCGATGCTGTCGCTCCAGGGCAGCACGGCCACGCGCGTGGTCGTCACCGCAATCGCGGGCTGCGCGCGCGCCGGGCCCTGCTCCTTGTCGGAGCAGGCATTGATCATCAGCAATACGCTGACGACGAGAATGAGTCGACTGAAATCTTGCATCCGCGCGCTTCCCTGATCGATGGCGGCCGATCCGGGCCTACACCCAGCTTGCAGATGTGCGGCAACGGCGATCGGCAAAGTCCTGGTGGCCGAATCCAAGATCGGCACCAGGCGTCGTCGCGCATCATCGCAGAATGGGGTCAAAATCGCGTGAGCCGCTGGTCATGCGGGTGGACGCTGGCCGCGCCTGCAGTCCAAATGGCGGCGCGCAGAATGAGCGGCTGTGGCTGAAGAGCGGAGTTCAGGCCGCTGCTCCGGCTTCGCCGTTGCCGTTGCCGTTGCCGTTGTAGATCCTCCGTCACCCTGCAAGCGGTTTTTGGGTGCTTGCGGGTCTGTTTTTGTCCCAAGGCGAGTTGGTCCT
>JAYSZM010000236.1:0-71550 GCA_043738015.1 Lysobacterales bacterium | reverse complement strand
CGCGGTCGACCAGATATTCGGCGACGACGGCGATGACACGATGACGTGGAATCCCGGCAAGGACGACGATCTGAACGAAGGCGGTCCTGGTTTTGATAGCTCGGTGATTGTCGGTGGCGGCGTTGCAGAGACCTTCACGATCGCGCCCGATGCCGTCAACATCGGCCGCGTCCGTTTGGCCCGCAGCAATCCTGCACCGTTCTTCGTCGACATCGGCACGACCGAGCGATTGATTGTCAACGGCAATGGCGGCGACGACAGCATCACTGGAAGCGCCGGACTCAATGGTCTGATTGCGCTGGAACTCAATGGCGGCGACAACAACGACACCATTATCGGCGGCGATGGCGCCGATACGATTCACGGTGGCAATGGCAACGACATTCTCGACGGCAGCGACAACCCGGTCGGCAGCCTGGACCAGGTATTCGGCGACGACGGCGATGACACGATGACGTGGAATCCCGGCAAGGATGACGACCTCAACGAAGGCGGTCCCGGTTTTGATACCTCGGTGATTGTCGGTGGCGGCGTTGCAGAGACCTTCACGATCGCACCGGATGCCGTCAATATCGGCCGTGTCCGTTTGGCCCGCACAAATCCCGCACCGTTCTTCGTCGACATCGGCACGACCGAGCGACTGATCGTCAATGCCAATGGCGGTAATGACCTTATCAGCGGCAGTGCAGGGCTCAACGGCCTGATCGCCCTCGAACTCAATGGCGGCGATGGCAACGATACGATCACCGGTGGTGACGGCCCTGACCTGATCCATGGCGGCAATGACGACGACACCCTCGACGGCAGTGACAACCCGGCCAGCACGCTGGATCAGGTGTTCGGCGACGACGGCAACGACCTGATGACATGGAATCCCGGCAAGGACGACGACCTGAACGAGGGCGGTCCCGGCTTTGATACCTCGGTCATCAATGGCGGTTCCGCAGGTGAGGTTTTCCTGATCACGCAAGTGGGTCCGCGAGTCCGCTTCGAGCGTACCAATAACGCACCGGCGCCGTTCTTCGTCGATATCGGTGGTACCGAGCGGCTGCAATTGAACGCCGAGGCGGGCAGTGACCAGGTCACGACGCTTCCGCTGCGCAGCACCGAACAGGTGCTCGATGGTGGAACACAAGCAACTCCAGCCGGCGATCAGCTATCGATTGTTGGATTTACTGGCAACCTGCAGAATTCGCCGATCGCTATCCCGGGTTTCGGATTGATCGCACACACCGGCTTCGAGTTTGCACCGGCCGCGGCTCCGGCCAAGACCTTCAGCGCGTCGCTTGATGGCACGCAGGAAGAACCGCCGGTGGATACCACGGGATCGGGTCGCGGCAGCGTCAGCCTCAATGCGGCCGAAGACGAGATCACGGTCCTGCTCACGTTCAGCAATCTGGGCGGCAACAATACGATGACCCATATCCATGGTCCGGCGGGGCCCGGCGTCAATGCCGGCGTGCTGTTCAATCTGGGTAACAGCGGTGCCAACAGCGGCAGCCTCGGGCCTCTTGTTTTCGCGGTGGATGCGCAGCAGGTAGCCGATCTCAAGGCCGGCCTCTGGTACTTCAATGTGCATTCGACTTCGGACCCGACCGGAGAGATTCGCGGCCAGATTCTGGCCGACCGCGTCATCGAGGCGTTTCTCGACGGCGGTCAACAGGTGCCGCGCGTCAACACCACGGCCAGTGGATTTGGCACTGTGACGCTGGCCGGACCGGAAGACTCCATCACCGTTACCCTGAACTACATTGGCTTGGCTGGTGACAATACCCTGACCCGGATCAGTGGGCCGGCGCCCCGCGGGCAGGTGGGTGTCGAGATATTCGCGCTCGCAGTTTCGGGCAATGGCAGCGCGACTCTGACCTCGGCGCCGATCGAAGTGACTGCTGCCGAGGTCGCTCAACTCAAGCGCGGCGATTGGTATTTCGACGTGCAATCCAGCGCCCACCCGAATGGCGAGTTGCGTGGCCAGATCGACAACGCGCAGTTCCGCGACGGCTTCGAGTAAGGAATGAATGCGTTCCCGCGCGGCGACCCAGTCGTCTCGCGGGACGTGGAACCGGATCGATCATCAGCGCAGAAATCGGGAAGCTATGTTCGCCTGTCGGTGATCGATGGGCAGGTCAGTCGGTGGGTCCAAAGTACGAAGTGGTGCCAACAATGGGCGCTGCAGTATTCGACTATCCAACCTGCCTGGCCGCGCATTGGCATGCTTTCGATGTGCGTGCGAGTGCGCTCGCAGCGGCCTCAAGCAATTGACCTGGTGGCCCGTAACAGACAAAGCGCGCGTGGGATCGCGATGGGAGGGGCTCAGTGAGCGCCGTTTCGGAGCGATGCCTTTAGCCAAAGCTACCGACCGAGTGAGTTGCTTGCGATTCGCCTGTTACAGGCCACCAGTGTCAGGAGAACGAGTTCGGACTTCGAGTTGGCGCATGAAGACACCGACCAATTTGGACCGCTTCGTCGATCGAGCCGACCGAATGCCGGTGAACGCTGCGATCTGATCAGTTGATGATGGCGACCAGATCGCTGATGCCGTCAGGTCCGGTTGTAGCCAGCTGGATGACGGCGTTGCATTGTGTGTTGAGAAACGACAGGGTCAGCGGCATCTGGGAAGCGCATTGATCGGCGACCCTGGCCCAGTTCGCCGTGCAGCTCGGGCGTCAACGTTTTTGTCGAGAGCGGCAACGCGCCGGGCGCCGCACAGCCGCCATTGCGACTGGATGAGGTCGCGCTGCCGCAGTTGTGCAAATTGTGGTCAGGGCGACAGTAAGTTCGGCTGCCTTCGGCGACACTGGTCTTGGACTGGGGCACAACGAGGCGACTATGGCTGTGAAAGAATTGATTGCAGCAGCGATCCTGCTGGCAACCTCGCACGCGCTGCAGGCGGTCGATGCCTTCGTCGCCCCGGCGATCAGCTCAGGAGCGATCGAAGTGAGCCTGGTGGCGACTGCGGGTGTCAGCCCTGGCGTGCCGGTGGTTGCCGGATTCGGTGTTCCGTTTCCGCGTGGATCGCTGACGCCGGCCGGACTCTCTACGCTGCGGGTGACCGTCGATGGCGTCGAGATTCCGGCGCACGTCGCCTTGCTCACGCCCTGGCGGCATCGGCGCACGCCGGCGCTCGATCAGACATCGGTGCGCGTCGCCCTGATCCAAGTGGAGCGAAGTTTTGCCGCCGTGGGTGCGCAGCAGAACATTACCGTCAGTTGGGGCGGCCCGGCACGGACTCTGGATCGGCCGGTGCGCGCCCTGCGTGCGCAGACCTGGTACCAGGTGAGCACGGGCAGTTTCATCACGGCTGATCTGGTATTTGAGCCCAGGGTCTACGCACTGCTGCCGGCGAGCTGGCTAGCGCAAGGCACGCTGCGCGCCAATCGCAGTGTCGAGTTCGAAACGGGCAACGGGCCGCAACGTGACGATCCTGCCGCGATGGATGCCGTCACTACGTGGCCCGGATACACCGAAGCCGACCGTGCAATGAAGAACAACTTCTACACCGTCATCAATCGCGATGATCCCCTGGTTTCCGGGGCAAATTTCTGTCCGTACAAGACTGCGTTCGAGCCCTGGTTGTACGATCGCCCGGCGGCAATGTTCAGCCTGTATCTGCGCAGCGGAATGCTCGATGCGCTGCGCGAGGCAGTACAGCATGCCGAGTTCTATCGCGCCCGGGTCAATAGCGGCGGCTTTTTCAGCCTCAACAGCAGCGACAACAAATACTCGTTCAATGAATCACTGGCCTATGCCTACTGGTTGACCGGCGACGAGACTTTTCTACCGCAGATCAACTCCACCGCCAATGCGCACAATGGCAGTCCTCATAGCTGGACGACGGGCCTGGGTTTCTGGACCGAACGCATGGTCGCGTTCAAATTGATGGCGCATACGGTGGCCTGGGAAATCGATGGCGCAAGCACGCGTGCCGCCAGCATCGATGCGATCGTGACGGCGTTGGCGGCGCATCAGGATGGCGCTGCCGGTGCGATACCGTCCGCTGGCAGAATCGACGGTGGCTTCTATCACACCGGTGCACAGCATGGCGATTGGGACGCCTCTGCCTTCGGTGCCTCGACCTGGATGACAGCACTGCTGACCGATGCACTGCGGCGTGCCTATCAGTCTGATGAAAGCCCTGGGATCGCCCACACGATTCGGCGCAGCGGCAGTTTCTTGCGTGCTGCGCTGCGCACCGAGTCCGGCAACTTCGGCATGGCCACAGCGCCGCGCTATGTCATCGAATTCGACGGCACCGACTTTGCCAACGAAGCGCCATTGCACGATGAAGAGCACGCACTTGATGTCGCAGCGGCCCTGGCCTGGGCCGACTACTTTGGCGCTGTCACAGGGTCGCGCGATCCAACGCTCGCTGCCGCGATCGAAGACGTTTACGACACTTACGATCTCGGTGTGAACTACTGGATTCGACCGACCGGACCCGCCAGCGGGCTCGCTGCGTTCCGCGTATCGCCCTGGCGCAAATGGGCCTGGGAGCATCGAACTTCGGACGGGCTCGCCTGGGCGATCGCAGCGGCGAACAGCAACGGAGAAGCCGCGTTGTTTGCCAATGGTTTCGAGTAAGCGGGTCAGACCCTATGCCGCCGAGAACAGCTTGCTTCGCGGTCGCGCGCGCGGGTGTTACGCAATCCTCCGCGATTCAAATCGATGGTGCATGCACGAAGCCGGGCCTTGGTTGAATCCATCGATCCACCGCGCAAGGCCGCTTCCGAGCCGAACGGCATCCCCGACGTCAACCTGCCTTGGCCTGGATTCCCTTGAGCATTGCCGCCATTTTTTCGTGGATCAGGTTGATGGCTTTCAAGGGTCGAAGCATGACCTTGAACTCGACAATCTTGCCTTCCGCATTCCACTTGATCAGATCGACACCGTTGACCAGGATTCCGTCAACGGTGGTCTCGAACTCGAGCATTGCATCGTTGCTGCCGACAATCTCTCTCACGTAGCCAAAGGTCTCGTTGAAGAAAACCTTGAAGGCAGCAGACAGGTACAGGATCGTCACTTGCTTGCCACGCTGTGGAGCGTGCACGACAGGCGAGAAAAACACCGCATCCTCGGCGATCAGTTGATCGAGGCCTTCGGGCAGATGCTGCTGTACCAGGCGATGCCAGGTCTGGATCGGGTGCTCAGTCATCGATTTTCTCCGCGTCAGATGGCGTCGACTGGTCGGCCCGACACCAGCTTGCGGCCCGAGACCCGGTTGCGCAAGTAGCGGCGCCCGGCGCGGCTTTAATCCCGCTTGGCCGGCCGCATCGATTTGCGGCGCTGCAGATCCATCTTTCCACGCTGGGTAATGACCCACTTGCCACCACGCTGCGGCTCGACCAGACCCATCGATTGCAGGCGCAGCATCACTGGCTCGTCGACCTCGCCGCCATGGGTCTGACCGCGCCCCATCAGTTCGAGGGCGATCAATTCTTCGCGCCGTATCGGGTGTCCGCTCATGCTGCTGTCCTCCGTTCGGGCCATCGCGACGGAGTTCAGCCGCCATCTGGGTTGCGCCGTGTGCATCTACTGGGCGTTGTCATGTGCCACGCCGGGAATGAGCAACAGCTTCCTCGCATCGGCGTGCTTGCGCAATATAAAGCTGATCGGTGCCGCATCGGGGACAGGACGCGGTCAACGAAGTGGACCGCGTCGATGGTGGTTGCGGCAACGCGATGCGGACCGACCGATGGACGGAAATTGGAGCAAGCCGGGTCAGCGCATCTTCTGATTCAATGCGCTTCGCCTTGCTCGGCACATACTTCTGCCCTGGCTCGCGGCTCAGGATTCTGCCTGGCGACGATCGCCGTCGACCCGCTTTCTAAGTTCGTCAAAAGCGGCACCGATCTGCTCGGGAGAAAATTCGCAGTGGCCGCCGCCGACGGGCGGCAACACCGTCGGTTCGCTGACGCTGCCCGCGGCCTTGGCCAACTGCGGGTAGATGGGGTGGTAACGTTTGGGGACGGTGGGATCCTGCTGGTTGTATTGCAGGATGAGCGGCTTGCTGATGCGCCCAGAGAAATCCGAAGTCAGCTTCTTGATGGCGGCCGCGTCGCCGGCATAGCGGGCGACGCCCTTATTGAATGCCGCATCGTCATCAAAACCGACGTACACCTTCGACTGGTTGTCGACCGGAAGTCCGCCGGCACGGGCCTGTGCTTCCCGCAGCACCAGATACTGAAGGCTGAGCAGACCGGCCAGCCCGGGGCGCTGGACGTCCATGTACTTAGACAGCTGGGCGGCGGCGGTCTCGTTGCCCTGCAAGGCGACTTCGAGGGCCTGCATCATTGGCCATTGCTGCTGGGCCGGTGCGCCCGGGTCGGAAAGTTTTGTCGCCAGCGCACCCGGAAAAAAATAATCGAACGCCACCAGAGCCGTCTGCGCATCGTCGAAGACGCGCGCCGCTGGAACATTCATGCCGCATAGCGACAGTGCGCCGGCGTAGTGCGCTTCGTAGCGCTCCAGGCTGGCGATGGCAATGTGCCCACCCATGGAGACGCCGACCAGGTAGGTTCGGGCCGGCTTCTTGTATTTGCTCGAAAAATACGCGCGCAGCTGTTCGTTGTCGGGAACCGCGTCAGTCACTGCCCAACCCTGAGTCGAGTACGCGCTTTGCGCCACCGCATAGCCCTGACTCAGGAAGACCGAAGTCGCCTCATTCTGTGGCCAGGGCGTCTCGCGCGGCACGCCCTTTGGCTCATACCCGTGCAGCAGCATGACCAGGTCGCCATTCCACACGGCGGGGATGTCGACCCGGTATGGCGCCGTTCCCAGGCTGCCGGTGTCGGTGATGGCGGCGGACACTGGCGTCGCTTGGATGACCGGCGACATCCCGATGCATGGCTGCGCAAGAGCAAGAGCAAACAGCAATCCAGCAGTGCGCAGCTTGGCGAGACGAATCATTCGGTGTGCTTCCTATGAATTGGACGGGTTGGTGGAATTCCGTCGCGATGCTGATTTGTTCTGCAGGCGCGCGCAAGGGGTCGGAAGAGGCCAGTGATCCGGCTGCGTTCGGCGATTGAACAGCTCCGCAGACTCTGTCGGCGTGCCGAAGATCGGCTCAGCTCAGCATGCGCCAAGTTGTCAATGCGGTGCGCAATGCGCACCGCATCGGTTCCCTGCGCCGGGCATCATTTGTCGGCGATACGGTAAGCCGGCAGCTTCTTGCGGATCAGTTTGTTTTTCAGCACGACGTAGTCGGGCAGTCCATCGGCGCGATAGGGCGGGTAGGCCTCGCCAGCAATCAGCGGCGCCAGATAGCGACGTGCGGCAGCAGTGATGCCGTAGCCGTCGGCGCGGATGAATTCGGCGGGCATTTTCTTTTCGTGGTTGGCGATGTCGTTGAGCGCTGCGGGTTCGATTTCCCAGCGATAGGGTGAAGATGCCTTGCGCCGGATCACCGGCATCACCGCATTGAGACCGGCCAGCGCATAGGCGACTGCGGCCTTGCCGACCGCATAGGCCTGTTCGGAATCGGTCTTCGACGCGATATGGCGCGCCGAGCGCTGCAGATAATCCGGCATCGCCCAATGATATTTGTAGCCGAGTTCGCGTTTGACCAGTTCGGCCAGCATCGGCGCGACGCCGCCGAGTTGGCTGTGACCGAAGGCATCACGGGTGCCGACCTCGGACAGAAACTTGCCGTCGGCATTCTTCACGCCTTCGGAGACCACGACGGTGCACCAGCCGACTTTCTCCACCGTGGCCTTGACCTTGGCGAGGAACTTCGCCTCATCGAACACCAGTTCGGGGAACAGGATGATGTGCGGCGCATCGGTTTCCTTGCGACCGGCGAGGCCCGCGGCAGCGGCCAGCCAACCCGCATGCCGGCCCATCACTTCCATCACGAAGACCTTGGTCGATGACTCGTGCATCGAGGCGACATCGAGGCTGGCCTCGGTGATCGAGACGGCCGTGTATTTTGCCGCCGAGCCAAAGCCCGGGCAGGTGTCGGTTACCACCAGATCGTTGTCGACGGTCTTGGGTACACCGATACATTGCAGTGGATAGCCGAGTTTCTCGGCAATCTGCGAGAGCTTGTTCGAGGTATCGGCCGAATCGTTGCCGCCGTTGTAGAGAAACCAGCGGATGTCATGCGCGCGGAACACATCGATCAGTCGCTGATACTGCGCGCGATTCTCTTCGAGCGATTTGAGTTTGTAGCGGCAGGAGCCAAATGCGCCGCCCGGTGTATGCCGCAGCGCTTTGATGGCCTCGACCGATTCGAGGCTGGTGTCGATCAGTTCTTCGCGCAAGGCGCCGATGATGCCGTTTTTGGCAGCATAGATCTTGCCGATCTTCTTGCTCTTGCGCGCTGCCTCGATGACACCGGCGGCGCTGGCATTGATCACGGCGGTTACGCCACCGGACTGCGCGTAAAGTAGGTTTCCTGCGGACATGGGGTTCCTCGACGATTCGGGATTGCGGGGATGCTCAGCTCTGTGCAGCGCGGTCGCCGTGGTTGCCTTGAAGAACAACGAAGCCCAGCGGCCTCGCGTCCTTTCACGCTTCGACCGGCGTACCGCGGTTCACATAATGATCGGACATCACCTTGGCCATGGCCGCGGTCAGCTTCTTGCCGGTCGGGATGTGCAGAAACTCGTTCGGTCCATGCGCATTGGACTTCGGGCCGAGCAATCCAGTCACGACGAACTGGGCCTCGGGGAAGCGTTCCTGCAACATGCCCATGAACGGAATCGTGCCGCCTTCGCCCATCGCCGCCGAACTTGGACCGAAGTAGGTCTTCGATGCGGTGTCGATGGTGTCGGCGAGCCAGGGTTTGAGCGAGGGCGCGGCCCAGCCCTGCGAGGACTTCTCGATCTCGAACTCGACCTTGGCACCATAGGGCGGATTCTGTTCGAGCAATTCCTTGAGCTTGCTCGACGCCACCAACGGATCGAGTGTGGGCGGCAGCCGGATCGACAGTTTGACGCTGGTCTGTGGGCGCAGCACATTGCCGGCGCTGCCGAGCTCAGGCAGGCCATCGGCACCGGTGACCGACAGGGTTGGACGCCAGGTGCGATTGAGCACGAGTTCGGAGAGATCGCCGGCCATCGGCTGCATGCCCGGTGGCCAGGGAAACTTGTCATAGACATGGCTGCCGAGGACCTCGGCCGACTGCTTGGCCTGGGCACGGCGCTCGGCCGGAATTTCGACATTGAGCACATCGGCGTGAATCTTGCCGGTGCTGGAATCCTCGAGGCGATCGAGCAGATTGCGCAGGATGCGGAACGAGCTGGGCACAATGCCGCTGGCATCACCCGAGTGCACGCCTTCCTCAAGCACTTTCACCTTCAGCGTGCCACCAGCAAGGCCACGTAGCGACGTAGTCAACCAGAGCTGATCGTAATTGCCGCAGCCCGAATCCAGGCAGACCACGAGCGATGGATTGCCGATCCGGTCGGCCAGATGGTTGATATAGAACGGTAGATCGTAGGAGCCCGATTCCTCGCAGCCCTCGATCACCACGATGACGCGTGAATGGTCGATGCCGCGCTCGGCCAGTGCCATCACGGCGGTAAGCGATGCGTAGGTCGCATAGCCATCGTCGGCGCCACCGCGACCGTAAAGCTTGTCGCCGGCGAGCACGGGTTTCCAAGGCGAGAGATCGACCGCCCAGCCGATCATCTCGGGCTGCTTGTCCATATGGCCGTACATCAGGATGGTGTCGTCGCCCTTGCCGGGGATCTCGATGAAAAGCAGGGGCGTGCGGCCTTCGAGCTGGATGCGATCGACCTTCATGCCTGTGATCGGTTGCGCGCGCACCCAATGCTCGATCAGGTCCATCGCCTCTTTCATATAGCCGTGCTGTTCCCAGTCGGCGTCGAACATCGGCGACTTGTTCGGAATTTTTATGTATTCGCACAGCTGCGGAATGATCTGGCGTTCCCACATTTCGTCGCAGAAGGCATAGAGCTTGTCGCTGTTCATCAAATCTCCCTTGCAGGTCGACAATGCAGCCAGGGCTGCGACTGACGGATGGCGTGCTGACGGCAGATGCCGGCGTCTGGCGCGCGTGCCGGTATCGGGCAGTCAGTGTAGCAAGGCTCCGAGTCTGCGGTTTGGCCAAGCCCTGTCAGCGGCAGAAAGGCCGCGATTGCGAAATATCCCAGCCAATCCCGCGGCAAGATCGGTGGGCATAGCCAGAGTCGCCCCGAAGAGCTCAGCCGGGCCGATCCGTAGAGTGTGCAGCGTGCGGTGACGAGGTCGCCGGCACTGAATCCCAACGCTAGATCCCCTTGCAACAAACCTACTGAGGAGTACACACCATGAACTTTTTCAAATCCCTGCTGCTGAGCGTCCTGTTTGCCTTCGCTTCGGTTGCCGCCGCTGCCGGTCCGGTCAATATCAATACCGCCAGCGTCGAGCAGTTGACCGAACTCAATGGCGTCGGCGAAGCCAAGGCCAAGGCGATCGTTGCCTACCGTGATGAGCACGGCGCGTTCAAGAGCATCGAGCAGCTCGCCAACGTCAAGGGCATCGGCCTGAAGACGGTCGAGAAGAACCGCGACATGATCAGCATCAGCGCCGCCGCCAAGCCGGCTGTCGCCAGCAAGTCCTGATCGGGCCTTGGGTCCGCAGAAACCCGGTCCGCGCAGGCGGCCGGGTTGCTGCTTTTTGTGTTTCCTGCATTCGTTGTTGCGGCGCCATCGCGCGCCATCGCGATCCGGCCTCGCTACCATCAGAATCCCCACTGCTGTCGATGGCTGCCGATGTCCCTGATTCGATTTCGCGACCTGGTCGCCACCCCCTGGAAGAATGGTCTGGGCCGCACCTGGGAGATTGCGGTGGATGCCTGCGCCGATGCTGCCTCCGGATTTCGTTGGCGACTGAGCCGTGCCGGCATCACTGAAACTTCTTTGTTTTCTTCGTACCCAGGCGTACGCCGTTGGCTGGCCCTGGCCTCGGGCGGAGCGCTTGAATTGCGCATCGATCAGCTGCCGCCGCATACCCTGGAACGCCCCGGCGCTTGGCTGAAGTTCGATGGCGCTGCGCGTGTGGAGTCGGTGCCACTCGATGGCGATGTCGAGGATTTCAATCTGATGCTCGGCGATCCCCGGCTCGATGCCGAGATGCTGCATCGGCCCCTGCTCGGCTCGATGGTGCTGGTACCCGAGGCCGGCGTCATCACGATCCTGCATCTGCTCGATGGTCAGGCACAGCTGCAGGGCAGTCCAGCGCTGAAGCTTTCGCCCGCTGACACGCTGATTGTGCGTGGTGATCAACCCGGCGCAGGCATTCAGCGCATTGTGGGCGGTGGCGATGCCCTGATCGTCCGCATTTTCGCGCGAGCGGAGTCAGTCGGCTGATTCGCTCAGAGTGTGGAGCGCTGTGTCTGAGCCTCGCGATTGGTCGGCCGGCTCGACGTGATCACTCCGGATCGCGTGGCTTGGACAGCTGAAAGGCGAAGGCGCGTTGGGACACCACGCCGCCCTTGCGCAGGCCACCCATGACGAACAATTCGCCATTGGCCTCGGGCAGATTGCGCACATCGCTGATGGCGACGGGCAGGGATGCATGCTGATGCCATTGCCGCTTTTCGAGATCGAAGCTGATGACTTCGTCACTGAGCGCCAGCGCCGAGCCATCGTAGGATTTCCCGTTGAAGCTGTAGGGCTGCTCGGCGCCCCCGGCAAACACCACGCGGGTACCATGCTGACGTGTGCTCGCCGCCGCCATGCGGTAGCGGGGTTTGCCAGGATGCGGCGGGATCGATTCCCATTTGAGCTCGGCTGCGGTTGCACCGAGGGTGCCCAGAAAACACTGGTTGCTGATCGCGAAGACCGGCTTGCCATCGGCGCCCGGGGTCGCGGTCATGCCATCGCAGATGACGATGTGATTGTCGATCAGCGCCCCCGCGTGTCCGGCCAGCGCCAGCGGCATGGGCTCGGTGAGTTCGATCAGACCGGATTCGATATCAAACACCTGTACATCCATCGAGGCGATGTATTGCATCCAGCCGCCGACGTAGAGCACATAGCGATCTTGCCAGGCTACGGCCACGGTGTCGTCGATGCGGGCGCCGAGTCCCTCCAGCGGCTGCAGGGTGCCGGTCTCCGGATCGAAGGCATAATCGCCTGCCATCGTGTTCTCGGTGCCATCCGCTTCCAGCGTGTAGCCGCCGCCGATCCAGATACCACGGCCAACCAGCGTGGCTGATGTCGAAAGTCGGCCGAGTTCTTCGGGGAACTTGCCGACACTGCGCCAGGCGTCGTCGCGCACCGAGTAGGCATAAATATCCGATGCAGCGTCTGCACGACGCAGGCCGGGGCCCATGCCCTGGAAGCCGAAGATCTCCAATCCGCGCTCGGTGCTTGCCGCGGCCAGCGACCAGGACGTACGCGCTGCGGGCATATCCGCCAGATCGCGCGGTGCCGGTGCGCGATCGCCGCAACCGGCAAGGCTGAGGGTGCAGAGCAGGATCAGGGCGTAACGTGGACTCATGGTCAAGGCTGGTGGCGGCGCAAGTGTGCGCACGCGGATGATACCAGTCGAGGCAGCACGCCACGTCCAGGCCGTCGTGCAAACACATCGCCACCCGGTTGGGTGGCGATGTGGGGTTCAGCTTCAGAGGGTTTACGGATCGGGCACGAAGTGACCGGCAAAGGCACGCGGTTCGCGCTCGTAGATCCGGCTGCGACGCGGGATCACACCGCGCTCAACGAGGTGCGCATAGGTGTCGTACTGCAACTCGACGATCGCATCCGGACGATTGGAGGCGCGGCGGAACTCGGTCGTGCGTACCGGGGCATACTCGCGATCACCGTGCGCGGTGCCGAGTTCGCTGTGCTGGTCGCGGCTCGAGGGTGCCGAACGCTTGGCCAGCGTACCGGATCCTGTTGCCGCATCGGCTGCAGGTGCCGGTGCCGACTGTCCAAGTCGACCTGCCTCATTGGGGGCGCTCTTGTAGCGACTGATTTCCTGATCTTCGCGATACCAGATCGGCTCAGCTTCGCGGAACACCGCGACACCGATCACGCCGACGTTGCGGGGCCGGCCGGTACGGGCGGCGTAGCTGTCCCAGGGCGCCGTGAAGACGAATTGCGCGACCTGGTTGTTGCTCTTGCGCCAGCCACTGACCTGGGTGCTCTGGTACGGCGCCAGCACATAGCCGCTTTGCTGCGGGTCGGCCGACTGCCCGGTGATGGCGTTGACGCCATCGACACTGAGTACGGCAAGGACGCGCTCGCCGCTGCGATTGCGCAGGTTGACGCTGTAGCGATGCCCGGGCTCACCCGCGATGTACGCGTTGCCGCGGGATTCGAACAGTGGCATCTGGCGGCCGGTGTCGCGGTCGATCACTTCGATGTCGACCAGGTTGCGATGGCTGGCGGAAGCGTTGCCGGCAACTAGCCCGGTGAGTGCGAGGACGATACCGATCATGCGTTTCATGCTGAGCTCCTGTCTTGTGGTGCCCGGCGCAGCATTGCCTGGCGACTACAGATAACGCCATGCCATCGGAATCGGGGTTGAATGTGTTGCTGCGGGATTGATTTGATTCAGCTGCGGTTGCCAACCGGACCGAAGTCAGTGATCGATCTGGAGCGCTCGCAGCGCCCATGCGATGATGTCCGCTGGCATCCTGTGGGCTGTGCAGTGCCTGCCACAACCGTGCGGCGCTGCTTCCATTGCGCGCTACGTCGGTCGCAACCTGTGCTTGCCTGCTGCGGGTTGCAGTTGCCGACTATTTTTTGTCCTGGCCTTCCGAAGAGATTTCCATGAATCGTCGCGTCCTCACTGGCATCACCACCACCGGATCACCGCATCTTGGCAATTACGTGGGCGCGATTCGCCCGGCCATTGCAGCCAGTCGCGATGCTGGCGTGGAGTCGTTCTACTTTCTGGCCGATTACCACGCTCTGGTGAAGTGTCAGGACCCGTTGCGCATCCAGACATCGACGCTGGAAATCGCCGCGAGTTGGCTGGCACTTGGGCTGGATGCCGAGCGCACGTTTTTCTATCGGCAATCGGATATCCCCGAGATCCCCGAGCTGACCTGGTTGCTGACCTGCGTCGCGGGCAAGGGGCTGCTCAATCGCGCGCATGCCTACAAGGGCTCGGTCGATGCCAATATCGCCGAGGGCAATGATCCCGATGCCGGCATCAGCATGGGTCTGTTCAATTATCCGGTGCTGATGGCGGCCGATATTCTCGCCTTCAATGCACATCTGGTCCCGGTCGGTCGCGACCAGATCCAGCACATCGAGATCGCCCGCGATCTGGCCCAGCGTTTCAATCATCTCTATGGCGAGCATTTCACTTTGCCCGAAGCCCTGATCGAGGAAACCTCAGCGATCTTGCCGGGCCTCGATGGCCGCAAAATGTCCAAGAGCTACGACAACACCATTCCGCTGTGGTTGGACGAGGCCGCGCTGCGCAAGGCGATCATGGGTATTGTCACCAATTCGCAGGCGCCAGGTGAGGCCAAGGATCCGGATTCCGCGCATGTGTTCGCGCTCTATCAAGCCTTTGCTTCGGCGTCCGAAATTGCTGAGATGCGCCAGGCCTATGCGCAGGGAATTGGCTGGCGCGAGGCCAAGCAGAAGTTGTTCGAGCAGATCAATGGTGAACTGGCGCCGGCACGCGATCGCTACAACCGCCTGATCGCCAATCCGTCCGAAGTGGAGCGGGTGCTCTTGCAGGGCGCCGAGCGTGCACGGGTGCGCACCAGCGCGCTGATCGGCACATTGCGCCATGCGGTGGGATTGCGTTCACTGGCTGCGGGTGTGCACAAGTCTCCGTCTGGCGGATTGGACGCTTCGGTGGTCATGGAGGGCCGCGCAATAGTGGAGGTGGCCTCGGGCGCGCGCAGCATCGATCCAGCGTCGGCCAGACCGCTGACGATCAAGAACTATCGCGAGCACGACGGCAAGTTCTATTTCAAGATTCATTCCGCGGCCGGCGATCTGCTGGTTCAAAGTCTGGCATTCGATCAACCCAAGGCCAGTGGCCAATTGATTGCCGCATTCAAACAAGTCAGTCCCGATCAATTGCAGATCGTCGAAGGCGTACTGCGCTTTGGCGCCGGTCAGGGGCTCGGCCTGGCTGATCCCGCGCTGCTGGAACAGATCCGCGCCGGACTGCGCAGTCTGCAGATCGAGCAGAGCAAGGAGAAGTAGCGATGATTCGTTCCAGAACGGCTGACTCCGGGCAGGCTGACAGGTGATGTTTCGCTGTCTCGCCCTGATTCTGTTCCTGCCCTGGTTCGCCATCATCGGATTCGCTTACTGGCATCTGCCGCGCGATCTTCCGCGGCCAGCAACGCGGCGGAGCTTCGATTGGAGCGCGATCGGATTGGCGATGCTGGTGGCTCTGGGTGGCGCGCTGCTGGCCCTGGACATGCCCTGGCAACACAGCGGAAAAATCTGGCCGCAGGTGGCCGCGGTATTGTTTGCCTACGGCGCGTTTTTGTCGATGATGATGTTGGCGGCGGTAATTCGGCAGCGCATCTGGAAAAGGTAGAGTGGGGATTGCCCCGTTGACGTTGACGTTGACGTTGACGTTGACGTTGACGTTGACGTTGATGTTGATGTTGATGTTGGTGTTGGTGTTGGTGTTGTAGAGCGGGGCTTGCCCCGCTGCATTTGTTTTGTTCTTGTCGTTTGACAAACATCAAGAGCAGCGCGGCAAGCCACGCTCTACAGCAACGGCAGCGCGGCAAGCCACGCTCTATGAAATCCCCTTGGGGACAGGATCAAGATCAAGGGCAACGGCAGCGGGGCAAGCCCCGCCGCACTGTCTTTTACCTCGCCAAGCCGAGGTCATCGAGCAACGCGCGCAGAAAGCGCGCGGCTTCACCACCGGTTGCGGCACGGTGATCGAAGGTCAGTGACAGCGGCAGCACGCGATGGGTTTCGATGCCACCCATCACCGGTACCAATTGGTGGCGACCCTTGCCCGAGGCGACAATGGCAACGCAGGGCGGCACCACGACCGGTGTGGCATAGCGCCCGGCAAACATGCCGAAGTTCGATAGCGAAATGGTGTTGCCCTTGAGTTCGTCGGCGGCGATGCTGCGGTTCATGACCTGCTCGCGCAGCCGATTGACTGCAGTGCGGATGCCGTTGCCGTCGAGCATGTCGGCGTTGCGCAGTACCGGCACGAACAGACCATCTTCGGTATCGACTGCAATGCCGACATCGACACGACTGTGCAGGGTACGGTTCTGGTTTTCCATATCGAACCAGGCATTGAGCGCAGGTACGGCGCGTGCGGCGACGACGATGGCGCGGATCAGGCGCACGGTAATGTCGTTGCCGGGTGTCCAGGCATGCAGATCGGCATCGTCGCTGAGTGTGGTCGGGACCACGCTGGCATGCGCGGCGGCCATGATGCGCGCCATGTTTCGGCGCACGCCGCGCAGGGGTTCGGGTTGTCCGGGCATCGCGACGTCGGGTGGCGCTGTGCGCATCGGACGACTGATCGGCGCGGCGGGTGTGCTGACCGGACCAGGCGCTGGTGTCGCAGGATCGCGCTCGGCGCTGATCGTGGCCGTAGTCGCCGGCGCGCTTTGGAATCCGGCATCACCGCGCGCCGCGGCCGCCTTGACCTCGACCAGACTGATCACGCCGTCCTTGTTGACGGGCTGCAATCGGCTCAGATCGACACCGAGCTTTTTCGCCAGTGCGCGCACGGCTGGCATCGCCTTGACGCCACCGACGACGCTGTAACTGTCGCTGCGGACTTCATTGCTGGCTTGCATCGCACCGACGACAGTGCCCTCGTCACTGCGCGCATTGGCGGTCGCGCTGGCGGCTGCGGGTCTTGCCGCTTCCGCTGCAACGGGTGTGGGAGCGGGTGCTGGAGCTGGAGCTGGAGCCGGTTTCGCTGCGGCGGCCGGTGGGCCATGATGATGCCCGGTGCTTTCGGCATCACGGCGCTGTGGCAACTTGGCATCGAGTTCGACCTCGACCAGTGCGGCGCCGGTGTCGATCACCGAGCCTGACTTGCCGTGCAGTTTCACCACGCGACCGGAGAACGGCGAGGGCACATCGACGACTGCCTTGGCGGTTTCCATCGAGACCAGGGCAGCATCGAGCATGACCAGATCGCCCTCGGCGACATGCCATTCGACGATTTCGGCGTCGGGCAGGCCTTCGCCCAAGTCCGGTAGATAGAAAGTCTTGATCTCGCTCATCGGTAGCCTCTTGGCTGGGGGCGATTGGTCGCAGGGCTATTGATAGCGCATGACGGTACGCGCCGCCGCAATGATTTTTTCTGTGCTCGGCAAGTATTTCATTTCGAGTCGGAACAGAGGAATGGGTACGTCGTATCCGGTTACCCGCTGGACTGGTGCGACCAGATCGAACATTGCCTTCTCGGCCAACTGCGCGGCGATCTCGGCACCGACGCCGCAGGTGCGAGCGGCCTCGTGCACGATCACGCAGCGACCGGTCTTGCTGACCGACTCATGGATCGTATCGAAATCCAATGGCTTGATCGTGGCGACGTCGATCACCTCGGCCGAGATGCCCTCGGCGGCAAGTTTGTCGGCGGCTTCCAGGGTCTCCTTGACGTGTGCGCCCCAGGTCACCAGGGTGACGTCGCTGCCATCGCGGATGACGAAGCAGACATCGAGCGGCAGTGCCTCGCCATCATCGGGTACTTCTTCCTTGTACTGGCGATAGATGCGCTTGGGTTCGAAGAAGATCACCGGATCGGGATCGCGGATCGCCGCGAGCAGCAGACCATAGGCGCGCGCCGGGCTGCTCGGAATCACCACGCGCAGTCCAGGCAGATGCGCGAACATTGCTTCGGGCGCCTCGGAATGATGCTCGGGCGCACGAATGCCGCCGCCCCAGGGCGCACGCAAAACCATTGGGCAGGTAATCCGGCCGCGGGTGCGATTGCGCATGCGGGTGGCATGGCAGGCGATGTGGTCGATCATCGGATAGATGAAACCATCGAACTGTGCCTCGGCGACCGGGCGCATGCCCTGAAAGGCCATGCCGACCGCGAGTCCGGCGATCGTGGTTTCATCCAGTGGCGTATCGAGAATCCGATCGGAACCAAACAGCGCATGCAGCCCGGCGGTGGCACGAAAGACGCCACCATTGACGCCGACGTCTTCGCCGAGCACGACAACACTGGGATCCCTGCGAATCTCGTACGCGAGTGCCTGGGTGACTGCCTCGATCAGGGTAATCTCGGCCATCAGCGCTGCTCCCAACTGATCGCCTGGGCACGCTGCGCCTGCAGATCATGCGGCAATTCGGCGAAGAGGTAATCGAACATCGCCTCGACCGGCTGTGGCTTGGTTTCAAGATAGGCATTCACTTCAGTATCGACCTCGGCCGAGCATTTTTCCTTCCACTCGGCTTCATGTTTTTCTGACCAGAGCTTGCGTGATTCCAGATAGCGCCGCAGGCGCAGCAGGGGCTCGCGCAGCCAGGCGGATTTGACTTCGTCTTCTTCGCGATAGCGACGGGCGTCGTCGGCGGTGGTGTGATCGGCGAGCCGATAGGTGACCAGTTCAACCACGGCACCGCCGTTGCCGGCGCGCGCCTTGGCGATGGCTTCTTGCATCACGGCGACCACGGCGATGATGTCATTGCCATCGGCCTGGATGCAGTCGATGCCGCCTGCGATACCTTTTTGCGCGAGGGTGAACGCACCGGTCTGCGCCGAGCGTGGGACCGAGATCGCCCATTGATTGTTGACGATCACGCCGATGTAGGGCAGCGCATAGGCACCAGCGGAATTGATCGCGCCGTAGAAGTCGGTTTTGCTTGATCCGCCATCACCGACCACGCTGACTGCCACCCGTGGTTCCTTGCGCAGTTTGAAGGCGAGCGCGGCGCCGGCGGCATGCAGGCATTGCGTCGCGATCGGCACGCACCAGGGCAGATCGTGCTGCGGTCCATCGAAATCACTGCCGCGCTCATCACCGCCCCAGTACATCAGGACATCGCGTGGTTTGACGCCGCGGTAGAACTGCACGCCGTACTCGCGGTACATCGGGCAGAACACATCCTCGGGCAGCATGGCCGCGCCGATGCCGACATGCGCGGCCTCATGACCGAGGCAGGAGGCATAAGTACCAAGCTTGCCCGTGCGCTGCAGGGCAACTGCCTTGGCATCGAACACGCGCAGAAAGCTCATGCGCTGATAAAGGTCGACCAGTCGTTCGCCGTCCTTCGCGAACTCCGGCATATCGTCGCGACTGGGTTTGCCATCGCTATCGAGGTACTGCACGTACTCGATCTGGAACTTCGCCACCGTGCTCATCAAATCTCCTTTCACGCCATTCCCTCGAAGGCGCGAATCCACTTGATAGCAGCATGCGCGGACCGACTTCAAGCTTTTGCGGTTGACAGCGCTGAACAAAGGCGAGGTTCAAACGCATGTTTGCACCGATTCGCGACCCCGCATCCGGCAAAAAAAAGGAGGCCCCCGAAGGTGCCTCCCATTCATGCCTGTAACAAAGGGTCAGGCAATGCGGCGGCGCATTGCAAGACCAGCGGTCAGGGCCAGCGCCAGCATCAACAGCAGGCGCGACCAGTCGCTGACACCCGGCACCGCTGTGGTAATGCCGAGCACGATGATCGAGGTGCCGTCGAGCGCCGTTCCCGTTGCCGGATTGTCGGTGCTGGTCGTGGACTCGTTGGTCCCATTGCCATCGGCATCGAAGTTGATCGTGCCCTGGTTGGTGATCGTGCTGCCACCGGTCACAGAGGCGTCGATGCTGGCGTCGATCGTGATGGTGATGCTGCCACCGCCAGCGATGCTGCCATTCCAGGTGACTGTATTGGTGCCGATCGTCGCGATAGCGGTACCGCTGGTGGCGGATGCCGAGATCAGGGTCAGGCCGGCTGGCAGCACATCGACGAACTCGTCACCGGGATTGTCACCCTGGGCGGTTATCGCCGAATTGCTCAACACGATGGTGTAGGTGACCGAGCCGCCGGGCACCAGGTTGCCACTCGCCGACTTGGTGCCGGTGAGGGCTGCGGGCGCACTCACCGTGCTGGTTGCGGTCGCGCTCTCACTGCCGGGGTTCGGATCGGTACTTGTCGAGGAAACGGTGGCGGTGTTTGCGATCATCGTTCCACCAGAAACCGAAGGGTCGACATTGACCAGCAGGGTAAACACTGCGCCGCCGATGGCCATGGATGGGTTGCCACAATTCACCGTGCCGGCTGCGCCGACCGCAGGTGTCGTGCAACTCCAGCCCCCGGGTGAGGCCAGCGAAACAAAGGTCGTGCCGGCCGGCAACGTGTCATTCAGCGCTGCCATGGTGGCATTGCTCGGACCAGCGTTCGCCGCGGTAATCGTGTAGCTCAGATTTGCGCCTGCGGTGACTGGTTCCGGTGTGGCGGTCTTGGTGACCGAGATATCCGCGCTGCCCATACCGACTGTGGTGGTGGCAGTTGCAGAGTCATTGGCATTGCTGGGATCGCTGGTCATCGAGCTGATCGTCGCGGTATTGCTGATGATGCTGCCCGGCACTGCGGCAGCGTCGACATTGACCACCAGGGTAAACACCGCATCGCCCGTCACGCCGACCGCCACATTGCCCAGCGCCGAGCAGTTGACGGTTCCGGTCGCGCCCACGGCGGGCGTCATGCAGGACCAGCCCGCGGGTGTCACCAGGGATGCGAAGGTAGTACCGGCAGGAAGTGTGTCGGAAAGAGTCACACCGACCGATTCGCTGGGACCGGCATTGCTGAAGCTGATGGTGTACGTCAGTGTGCTGCCCGGTTCGACCGGATCGGGCGCACCGACCACGCCGACGGCAAGATCAGCCGAGGTGCTGACCGTCGTGGTTTCGGTATCACTCTCGTTGCCCGGCATCGGATCGGCTGTGCCTGATGTTGCCGACGCCGTGTTGCTCAGTACGGTTCCTGCCGCGACGGCCGCATCGACCAAAGTGCTCAGCGTGAAATTGGCGGTACCCACCGGCATGCTGGGGATCGTGCAGGTATAGGTCGCGCCCGGCGCCATGCAAGTCCAGCCGGGGAAGGAACTGAAACCGGTGATGCTGACCCCGGCTGGTACGGTATCGGTGATCGTGACCGTGGCCGCCGGATCGGGTCCGTTGTTGGTGATTGAGATCATGTAGTCGAGCGCAGCGCCGGCATTCACCGGATCGGCAGAGTCGCTCTTGGTCAGCACGAGGTCAGCGGATGGCGCGCCTGCGCCCTGTGGCGTGATCGAAAAATCGTCCACGGTGAGGCCGTCGTCTGCGCTAGAAGCATTCAGATCGTTCCAGCGAATCCAGATCACATTGCCCGCGGCCAGCGTCAATCCCGGCAGGGAGGAACTGATCGCGGTAAAGTTTGGGGCGACATTGCCATCTTTTGCGCCGACGGTGACCTGATTGGGCGTGGCGAAGTCCAGGCTGTTCTCGTCGGTCCAGGTGCCCGTGACCAGTGAGGTGGCGTCGGTACTGAACTGGAAATCAATCTGGTCCGCGCGCCCGGCGGTACCCAGGCGCCACTGTTCACCGCGGTAGGCGATATCCAGCGAAGTCACCGTGGCGCCGGTATTGTTGACAAAGCATGCGCCAAACACCGGAATCAAGGTGCCACTTTGCAGACCGCCAAGTGCCCGGTCGGATGCGGCGGTCGCGCCATAACTGTAAGTGTCACCGGTATTGGAGGCACCAGTGTCTGCTGCGTACAGCTCGTTGTCTCGCGCCCCGCCACCGGTCTCAGTCAGTGACCAGCCAGTGATTGCCAGCGCGTTGGTCGTGCCTGTCTGAGCGAGCGTATCGAAGTTTTCGGAGACCGGACTGCCCAGAGTCGCGAGGCTTACGCAGGCGGGGACACCGGCTTGAGCTACGCCCAATCCCAGGCTGAGTAAAAATCCGCCGATAAGCAGGGCTGCGCAGGGCTTGGACGTCATGGTTGTGGCACTCCGATACATGTGGTGGGGCGACGATGTGCCCAGAATCGAATTGCAAGTATACCCAGACAGGCTTCATGCGAAACTAATCAGTCTGTCGCAGGGCACTAGTGGCCTGTAACAGACGAATCACCAGCAGCTCGCTCGGCCTGAGCGCACTGAGCTTGCTTCTCGCTTCGCCTGTAGCTTGGGCTACGGGCGTCGCCCCGAAGCGGCGCTCATTGCACCCAACCCATCGCGATCTTACTTGTGCTTTACCTGTTACAGGCCACCAAAGGATCTGAGATGCACGACAACAAGCGCGACCTCGAGGCCAGCATTGAGCTCGATCTCGGCGATCGCACCAGCTACCAGGGCTATCTGGGGCTGGACCGATTGCTGTCGTCTCAGCATCCCTTGAGCAGCCCCGAGCACCACGACGAAATGCTGTTCATCATCCAGCATCAGGTCGCCGAGCTCTGGATGAAGTTGCTGATCCACGAACTGCGCGCGGCGCTCGGTCATTTGCGCAAAGACGAGCTCGATCCCTGCCTGAAGATCCTATCGCGGGTGAAGCACATCCAGAAACAGCTGTTCGAACAGTGGTCGGTGCTGGAGACGCTGACGCCGAGCGAGTACCTGGAGTTCCGCCATGTACTGGGTCCGGCCTCGGGCTTCCAGTCGCTTCAGTATCGCTCGATCGAATTTTTGCTCGGCAACAAGAATGCCGACATGCTGCGCGTGTTCGCGCATGATCCGCAGGCGCAGTCGCAATTGCGCGAGATCCTCGAAGCGCCCAGCCTCTATGATGAATTTTTGCGTTATCTCAAACGCCACGGTCATCAGATTCCGGCCGCCAGCAGCGAGCGCGACTGGACCGAGCCTTACACCCGCAACCCCGATCTGATCCCGGTCTACCAGCGGATTTACGAGAATCCGGACGACCACTGGGACGCGTACCACATGTGCGAGCAATTGGTCGACGTGGAAGTGTCGTTCCAGCTGTGGAGATTCCGCCATATGAAGACAGTCGAGCGCGTCATCGGGTTTCGGCGCGGGACCGGCGGATCTTCGGGTGTCGGGTTTCTCAAGAAGGCGCTGGAACTGACCTTCTTTCCGGAACTGTTCGACGTGCGTACCGAGTTGAAGCAGGCCACGCCTTAACGATTGTTGGGAACGCGCGCTCGTGGCGTCCGCGGCGCCGGGCGGGTATTGCCTATGGTTCCTGCAAGGCGCTCGGATATCTCCGTACCAGCTGATCCGATGTCGACCGGTTGAAGCGTTGACACGATCAGAGTGTTAAATAGTCGCTAAGTAGTAGTGATTCGTATTTACTTTTGATTCCGTTTGGTGAAATATCGGTCCGGCTTGGTCGATCCGCGAAGGCGCGGCGGACTTGCTGCGGTATTCCCTGTAATCGATGCATCGAAACGGAGGTTTTTATGCGCATACGCGCGCTATCGGCCCTGGTTGCTGCGCTACTTGGCGGACAGGCGACCGCCATGCATCTGGATGCCAGCGGTATCGGACAGGTCTTGGTGTCTCCCTACTACACCGTGAATGCGGGCCATCAGAGCCTCGTCTCGATCGCGAATCGCAGCGATCAGGGCAAGGCGCTCAAGCTGCGTTTCTTCGAGGGGCGCAATGCGCGCCAGGTGTTCGATCTCAATGTGTACCTGGCGCCGCACGATATCTGGACGGGCTCGGTATTCAGTCTCGCCGAGGATGGCCCGGCCAATCTCCTCACGCTGGATCGTAGTTGCACGGTGCCCGCTATCAGGACGAGTGCAAGCCTTCCGCAGACATCGACGGGTCGGCGCTATGCGCCCTTCAGCAACGCGCAGTTCACCGGTGCGCTCGACGATGCCGGCCCCGACGAATTGACGCGCACCCGCGAGGGATATTTCGAAGTGATCGAAATGGGTACGGTCATCAATGCGGCGCAGCGCAGCCTCAACGACATCAGTCCGGGATTCGATGGAATCCCCGCCAATTGCGATCGGATTGAGGGCGCATGGCAGGCGGGCGGCTACTGGGCGGTGGCGCCCGAGGTCGATCTGCTGCCGCCTGCCGGCGGTCTGACCCTGACGGTGTCCTTGGTGCATACCCTGGACGGCACCATGTACAGCTTCGCTGGCGAGGCGATCGATCACTTCAGCAGCATCGTGCAGCACACCGGGCCCGGCGATCCCGCGCCGAATTTGTCATCGGCGGTTTCCAATCCCGGACTCGCCATCGTCGACGCGCACATCAGGGTAAATGGCACGCGCTACACCGCCCGCTATCCGCGGGCGCGGGCGATCGATGCCGTGTCGGCGCTGTTCATGGCGCGCAGCATCGAAAACGAATTCAACAACAGTGTTTTGAGTGGTGCTCGATCGAGTTGGGTGCTGAGCTTTCCGACCAAGCGTTTCTATACCGACGATGCCCTGGTCCAGGGCGCTGCAGTGGCACCGTTCACCCGACGTTTTTCAGAGAGCGAAACGGCGGAGCAGATTCCAGCCAGTCACGTGATAATTCCACCGGAGATCCTCGTAGGCACAGCCAGCCCACCTCCGCGCGGCGAGCATGTGGCATTTTCTGTCCGCAATCGGGAGGGCGAAGTCGAAACCTTCTGCATCCCGTGCCTGCCGTTTTCGCCACCCCTGGTCGGCGCGACCCCGTCCCTGCACTGGGCAAGCAATGTGCTGGGCTTTGGTCTTCACGAGGCCTCTCTCCGAGACTCGCTGCTCGGATCCCGGCTGAACCAATACATTGAAGCAGCGGCGTTCGGGATCTCGGAGGGCTCGACGCGGATCGAATTCTACGAGCCTGAAGGCGAATTTTCGCTGCCGCAGCATGTACTGCGCGCCGACGATTCCGGCCAGCGACTGGGCGGACTTCCGGTGATCGGGCTGTGGGCTGTGAGCTTCACCAACAGAGACCTGTTGCCCGGAGTGCTCAGCAATTACGCATCGGTGCAACGGCCGCGCATTGTCACCGGCCCCACCCCATTGCCCACGCCCTGAGCCGAAGCCTGAGAGGATTGCAATCATGAAGAAGTTACTACTCGGTTCGGCACTGGTCGCCGCGTTGGCCAGCAGCGGCCTTGCTGCGGGCAGCCCTGAGGAGGCCATGCACCTATCCCGGGATGGCCTGGGTCAGGTGCTGGTATTCCCTTACTACACAGTCAACGGCAATGTCGGCGCGATAAGCGGCAAACAGACCCTGGTTTCAATCATCAATACGACGAATCGTGCCAAGGCGGCGCGACTGTTCTTCTATGAGGGCCGCAATTCAAGACCGGTCGCCCAACTGACCCTGTATCTCACGCCGTTCGATACCTGGACCGCAGCGGTGTTCCCGATCACCGACACTGGCCCGGCCAATATCACCAGCTTTGATCGGACTTGCACCGATCCAGATCTGCGCCAGAGCAACACCCTGCCGGAGTTGGCCAACGGCAGTCACTATCTGCCCTTCAGCAATGCCAGCTACACCGGTACGCAAAATGATTCCGGGCCGGATGATCTGGCGCGCACGCGCGAGGGCCATATGGTCTTGATCGAATTAGGGGAGATCGTCGCTGGTGGCAATGGGACGCTCGCCGCGATCACGCCTGACGATACGGGGTTGCCAGCCAGTTGCGCGCAGGTGGCGAATGCCTGGAGTCCCAGCGGCTACTGGACAAACAACCGGGTGGCTGACTTGGCGCCGGCAGGTGGCGGCCTGAGCGGCAGCGCCTATCCGATAGCCGTGCTCAACGGCACCATGCAATTGATCGAAGCCGATGCGATCGCGAATTTTACCGATCGGGTATTGAATGAGTCACCCCATGACGGTGGCCCGACTCTGTTGCCACCGTCCGACGCAGGACCGATCCCGAGCAGCGCTGCGGTCGACCTGATCCTGGATGGCGTTCCGACGACGCTGCACTACACCGGACCTAGTTCGGTCGACGCGGTCTCGGCGCTGTTCATGGCGGAATCCATCTACAACGATTTTGTGACGACCGAAGGCCTCGGTGGCGCATCCGAGTGGGTGGTGAATTTTCCGACCAAGCGCTACTACGTTACGGGCTCAGGAGCAAACCTTCAGGCAGTAGAGCCGTTCACCAATGCGTTCCCTATCGAGGGCGATCGCGGTACCGCGCCAGTCGGATTTGGAGTCGAGGCCTGGACGCGCGACGGACTGCCTCTTGATTGCATTCCTCCTTACAGTTACAGCGGCTGCATCATCGGTGTTCCGCCACCCTCAGAACCGATGCAACTGAATTTCGTGACCAATGTCATAAGCATCAATCAGAACGAACTCGGCTTGCCGCGATCAGTCATTTTCGGTGCCACGCAGAGTTTCCCGATCGACTTCTTCGACATTTTCGATGGTGGCACCGTGCCCGAGGGTGGCATGGCGATCAGGTTTGCCGATTCGCGCGCAGGTATTGGCCCGAGACTGCATCCCGACGACAGTGGCCGACGCTTGTACGGTCTGCCGGTGCAGGCCTTCTGGGTGGCGAGCTACACCAATAGGGCGGTGGTCCCTGGCGTATTGGCCAACTACTCCGATGCGGTCAAGCACGCCGTCCGCCAAACTGCAACGCAGGTTCCGGTAACCGCCGGCACAGCGGCCGATCAGTGAGAACGCCATACAATGCCGGCTGGCTGCATTTGTGTGTGATTTCTTCCAGCTACCGAATACGGCCTCAGGTGTGAACCGTAGGCCGCTCAAGTGAAATGCTTGGCTGTCGAGGCTGCCCTCCGATATCCATGGCAGTCGGCTGTTGGACCTGTCGGTGCGAGCTTGCGTCCAGCTGACATTTGGTTCGGCGGGTAGGATTTGGTCCGAAGTAGTCATTGTGTCGCGGTTGAGTGGCTGGTTTCGCCTGTATCTGAATACGTGCCCCTATCGGTGAATGGCAGGCCGTGCATCCGAGGAGAACAGAATGCGTGCATTTCGTTTGATGGCTGGCGCGATGTGCGCTTTTTGGGCGGCCTCGGGCGGTGCCATGCACGTCAATCCCGACGGGCTCGGCCAGGTGTTGGTGTTTCCGTATTACACCGTCAATGGCGGCAATCAGACCCTGATTTCCATCGCCAATCGCACCGCCCGCGGCAAGGCGGTGAAACTTCGATTTCTCGAAGCAATGAATGGCCGCGAGGTATTCGATCTGAACCTCTACCTGGCGCCCGACGACACCTGGAGTGCGTCGGTCTTTGCCGAGGCCGACTCTGGCGCCGCGCAACTGGTCTCGCCCGATTGGAGTTGCACGATTCCAGCGCTCTATACGCCGACGGGTGTACCGCCGTACTCGAACGAACGCCAGATCGTCTCGTTCACCGCTTCTGCCTATGTCGGTGCTAATGACGATGGCGGTCCGGATCTGATCGAGCGCACCCGTGAGGGCTACTTCGAAGTCATCGAGATGGGTGAAGTGGTCGATGACGTCGAGCGTAGTCTCAATGACTTGAGCCCTTACGGCAGCATTTCGGGTGGTGGGGTCCGTCTCTATGGCACTCCGGCGAACTGCGCACGATTGCGCGCGGCCTGGTCGCCCGGCGGCTACTGGCATCAGATCAGCACAACCGATCTGCGTCCACCGGGCGGCGGACTGTCCGGCTATGCCGCGATAGTGAACGCACTGGAAGGGACGATGTTGGCCTTTGAGCCCGTTGCCATCGATCGGTTCAGCGCGATTGTGCAACACACGGTGCCTGGAAATCCCGAGCCCAATCTGGCAACGGCCATCAGCGATCCGGTGTCGGGTGATGTCGAGGTCCGCTTGTTGGCTTACGGATCGGTGACGCATGAAACCATTCCCGCCTCGCGCCGTGTCGATGCGGTCTCGCTGCTGCTGATGCAGACCAGCCTCTACAACGAGTTTTCGTCGACAGCCAGTATCGGCGGTGCCTCGGAATGGGTGGTCAGTTTTCCGACACGCAAGTTCCATGTCGATGATGACCTGGTCCAGGGCGCGGCGCGGGCACCGTTTCGCCACAGGTTCTCGAGCAATGCACAGGCGAACGGCGCGACCCAGATCCTGCCGCCGGTGCGTCGGGTTCCCGTTCCTGCATCGGCACCAGCGCAGGCGGGCGAGTTGGTCGATGTTCGTCTGGGCAATCGCCATGCCGTGGTCGTCAGTCCGACCTGCAATGGCGAACCCGCTTGCCCTCCAGCCAACGGCGTTCCCGCGCCGATTCGTTTGCCAACCCTCCCCTGGGCCAGCAATCTGATCTCGTTCAACCAGTCGGGCGAGGGTCCATCCCGAATTTTCGGGTCCCGCCTCCGGCTGGATATCGATACCGTCGTCGCAGGGGTTGGCAGCGAGGGTTGGATGGAGCTGGTGCTCGACGAGTTCCTTGGGACCGATGAGCCGCGACATCTGTTCCAGCCAGGTAGCGGCGGGCACCCGGCGATCTACTTCGGCTTGCCCGCGATCGGTTTCTGGGCACTGGGCGTCACCAATGGCGCGGTCACGCCCGGTGTGCTGGCCAATTACACAACGGCGATTCCGCACCGCGGCGCGATCGAGACCTTGATCGAGTTCGGAGCAGATACGCAATCCTTGCAGGAGGGTGTGCAATGAGGCGCGCAGTTGTCCTCGCTTCGTTGATCGCTGGATGCTTGGCCTGTGCCGTTCCAGTCGATGCCATGCACCTGGCGCCGGATCGTCGCGGCGCTGCGCTGGTTTTCCCCTATTACACAGTCAATGACGGTCTGCAGACACTGATCTCCGTGGTAAACACCACGAATGCCGGCAAGGCGATTGCATTGAATTTCCGTGAGGGCAGCAACTCGCGCATCACGCAGCGTCTCTACCTGTATCTGGCGCCGCACGATGTCTGGACTGGTGCAGTGTTCTATTCCGGCTTTGGACGGCCCGGTCTGATAACGCTGGATGCGAGCTGCACGGTGCCGGCAGTCTTTCACAGTACCGATCTTCCGCGCCTGGCCAATGGCGCCCGCTATCTGCCCTTCGGAAATTTCTATTACTCAGGCGAGAACGCCGACGCAGCGTGGAATCTGGCCAACCGCAACTACGAAGGGCATTTCGAGATGATCGAGATGGGTGAGGTCACCGACACCACACGCAACAGCCTGGCTGCAATCAGGCCGGGTGAGGCCGGAATTCCGCTCAACTGCAGCCAGATCGAGGACGCCTGGCGCTCGGATCTGGGGGCTGAGCGCGGATACTGGGCGCTGCGCGATCCGAGCACGGACATTTCTTCACCGACCGGCGGGCTCTATGGATTTGCAGCGGTGGTCGATGTCCTCGACGGCGTCATGTTCGGCTATGCCGCAGACGCCATCAGCGGCTTCAGCGCCGCACCGCTGCATTTCTCACCCTCGGGCATTGCACCGGATCTTGCGTCTGGCGTTGGCGACGTAGTTGCGCAGCAGAACGGCATCGCGGTAGATCTGGTCATCGGCGATCAATGGGAGCAGCTGCGCTTCCCGGTAGATCGTGCGATCGATGCGGTGTCGGCTCTGTTCATGGCCGATGCGATCCACAATGACTATGTCACCGCCGCGAGCCTCGGCGCCGATTCCGAGTGGGTGTTGAGCTTTCCGACCAAGCGGCACTACACGGACCTGCCATCGCCGCCTGCCCTGGCGCCATTTCCGCGGGTATTCGGCGGCAGCACGAGCGGCGGTGTCGGTGAGGCTGCAGTCTGGGCGCGCGTCCAGGTCTGGGACCGCCACGGGCAATACGATGTCTGCGCCGACCGCAATGACCCACGCTGTCCTTATCTGGGACTGCGGCCGCCCTCGCTGGAACCCAGGGTGAATCTGGACTTCGCCGTCAATGTGCTGACCTTCCTGCAGAATCCGGTCCTGCCTACGCGGATTCTGGGCTCGGAACGACGCGTCAATCTGGGCATCGGCGAACCTCAGACCATGGGGCATTTCCCTGAGCCCGGGCAGGGTCAACTCTGGATGCGCCTGTACGACCCCCAGTACGGCATCGACTACGCGCTGCGCCCGGACAACGCTGGCAGGCAACTGCGCGGTCTGCCGGTGCAGGGTTTCCTGGCAGTGCGTTACACCAATAGCGCGGTAACGCCCGGCGTGCTTGCCAACTATGCCGCTGCGCTGCGGCACCAGGTAACGCGCAGCCTTCTGCCCGCTACCCCGGCCCAGAACGCAGGCGACCGCTGAGTATTTACTCGGCAGGCCTCCGGGTGATGGAGCTCCGGCACCCCGTTGCGGGTTGCGGTGTCTACCTGCTGTCCCGCTGCGGCGATTCGTTCGCTGTTTGCCTGGGCACTAATTCCTGCGTGCACTCAGGGCGATGGCATCAGGCGCAGCGCCGGATCGCCGAGCAGCAGCATGCCCATCCAGACGTCGCGCGCTTGCGGATTCTCGATTACGTAGGCGCGCTGGGCATTCATGAAGGCATCGCCGAGTCGCTGTCCCGGGCTGGTCATCGCGGGCACCAGCAAGGCGGCAAACTGTTCGTCGTGGCGGGACTCGGTCAGCCCCGAGGCGGCTATGACCGCTGCGGCACCGGCATCACTGCCGACCAGCAGGGCGTGGCTCAGGCCCTGATAGTAGGGGTCGACGAAAAAGCCGCCCCAGCATCCCCACATCGTGCTGAGGAAGGGCGCAGACTGATTGCTCATCAGTCCATTGCCGATGTCATTGGCATGCAGCAGGCCGGAGAACGTCCAGCCGATCGGCGAACCATGGCCATAGAAACTGACCCATTGCGTGCCGGCGTTGATGTCGGCAAACAATTCGTTGCGCGCTACCGCGATATCGCCACCAACGGCAAGGAAGACGCGCTCGGGCGTCGGTCGCGCAGCCCGGTAGGCCGGATCGGCAGAAAGTTCGAAGCTGTCGCTGACGGCAGCAAAGTCAGTGTCATTGCCGGCCTGGTCGGCGACCAGCAAGGCGGGTTGCGCGGCGGTGAATTCTTCGAGCAGGATCGATTTCGAAATCAGCCGCTCGAGTTCGCCGGTCGTCCGCGCCGGCATCCGTCCGATCGCGAGGTCGAGCCGGTCGTCGTCATCGATATCGCCGAATGGCACATCGGTAGCGCCGTAGCGGACCAGCGGATGCGTAGGCCGATAGAACGTCGGCACCAGGCTGACTGAATTGGCGCCGGTGTAGTTCTGATAGTCGTAGGTGTCGCCGCCAGCGATCAGCAGATAGCGCGTGCCGAGCTCGTTGTAGGCGGCGCGCACGAAGCGCCGCAGTGCCTCGGGATCGGCACTGCCATCGCCGAATTGGGTGTAAATATCTTCAACCGCGACAGCACGCGCGCTCAAGCCGCTGGCGCGATGGTGCGCGAGCAGGGTTTCAAGGCTTGGCAGCATGAACGCCGGTGCGATCGCGATATAGCTGGCGGCCGTCGCAAACAAATCGGTCGGGGCACGCGCGCGTTCAATGGCCGGAAGATGGTGGGCGGCGCGTGTGGCGAGGACATACAGATCGCCGGGCTGCTCATCGGCCCCGTAGAGCACCGCATGGCCCAGTGCCGAGGCACTGATGCTGGCGCCGAGTTGATCGGCGCGCCCAGCACGCTGGCGATACACCAGAATATCGCTGCTGTTGAATCGATCAACGCGGTAGCCACGGCAATCCGCATTCTGCCGGCACTCGACCGCATCATCGCCGATGCCATCGCCGAAGATTCCATCACCGCCGGAGCGATCAGTGGCGCTGCTGCCATGGCTGATCCGGTTCTGCTCGGCCAGCAGTTGCGACTGGTAGCTGAGCGCGATGCCCTCGACATGCACGCGATCAGTCGGTAGACCGGTATCGTCGAGCGTGAAGCGCACCGTGTTGCTGCCGTCCTGCAATTGCGCACTGTCGAGCACTTGATCGATCAGCCGCGCAGTGATGCCATCGAAGCGGTCATCCAGCAAGGGCTGGCCATTCAGATCGATACGCACCCGGTGGTCGAGCGGTTCCTCATAACTGAGCCCGCCCCAGAGGCTCAGTTGCAACAGGGCCTCGGTTCCGGCGATGCGGTCAGGTGCCGAGATATCCAGGCTCGCGGTCGGCTGATCAGCGCCGAGCCGGGTCAGGGCGAAGGCGTACCAAGGATCGACAGTCGGCGCGCCGAAGCTCCAGGCGGTATTGGGTGCCACCGAAACCATCCGTTGAAATGATTCGATCGCCGGGCTCGGCACGGTCGCCGCGATGCTTCGGCCCATGCGCAGCGCCTGTGCCGGGTCGAGGCGCAGCCGATAGATTCGATCACGCGTGTACAGACTGTTGGCGCGCCCGTGACCAAGAAAGCGCAGCGCACTGCCGGGACCCCAGACAGCGCCGCCATCGATCGCGAGCGCTTGGCCAACACCGTCGCTGCTCAAGGCCAGCACGTTGGCATCCAGACCATTCCAGTTCAATCCCAGCGCGGCGAGGTCTTCGTAACGCAGGCGCTGTGCGCCATCGTTGCGCACGCGCAGCACTACCTCATCAGCAGGTGCGCCAAGTACTGAGCGGCTGCGCTCCAGCGCAATGGCCTGCCGCGTCGGCGCCCAGGGAATCGCGCGCCGCAACTCTGCGCTGCCAAAGGACTTTCCGGTCTGGAATGGTCCGTAGCGCGTGCGTTTGCCGTCGGCGGCGATTTCTTCGAGCCACAGTGGCGCGCCATCGTAATTGGCCAGCCGCGTACTGTAGGAGGTCGCCTCCAGGCTGAAGACGCCGCGTGCGGGCACCATTGAACTGTTGAGTTTGTGCAGACTCTCGGGATTGCTTCCGCTGTAGAGATCGAAGCCGAGCGTGCCAGCCTCGCTGTCGGTGCCCCAGCGAACTTCGACGGCATCGTTGCCGATGGCTGTGGCCGAGAAGCTTGAAAGCGTGACCGGAACCGCCACTGCGGCACCGACCGTCAATTGCAGGGCGCACATCGGGCCGAAGATGAAGCGCGTATTGGTCTCATCGAGAAATTGCGCCAGGGTGCCGGCAGTGCCGGTAGCGGTCATCGGAAGCACAGTTCCGGCCGTATCCAGTGAACCCGGCGTCAGATTCACCCGGTATTCCGCTGTGCACGAGGTATTGGCGGGGATCGTGCCCGGATTCCATTGCACGGAAACATTGGCGGCATTGTTGGCAGGCTCGGCCACAACTGCCCCGCAATTCGTCGCGAACGACCCGCCTACATAGGCGTAGTTGCGATCGGGTCCGGGCTGCGCCACATCGGCAGGCACAAAGGATGTGACCAGATCGCCAGTCGCTTGGGCAAAATTGATCGGGTAGGGCGTCGGATTGACCGCAGACAAGGTCACCCGGTAGTTCGAAAGCACATTGCTGGCCGGCGGCGAGGCCGAACCGGTGACGAGAGATAGCCGTTGCTCGACGAAGGGCTTGGTCGGCGCTGCGCCGTTGTTGTTGGGCAGATAGAAGCGGAAGCTCTCACCCGATGTCGCCGGTGCACCGCGGTCTGCACCGCCCTGCGGCTGCGTAGTCGGCGGCGAGGCCGCGGCGAGTTCGCTGCCAATCCAGGGCGTCACATGGTTCGATGTGTTGACGCCAGCATTCACTTCGTTCAACCAGATGCCGTATTCGCGTGCGGCTGAGTTGGTGGTGAAGGCCAGCAGCTCTTCATTCCAGTTGTCGTTGCCCGATAGCCCGACTGAGGCCTGGGTGAAAGTCTGATCGACCAGGCCGGTGCGGCTGCGGTAGCGAATCGTCTCGGTGGCCTCGCTGTCCGAATCGAAATCCGCGGCGCGCAGTTGGCAGCCTTCGGTGACGTAGGGATAAAACGCGTTGACACCGTTGTAGACGCGGCCGGCATTGACGTTCTGGTTGCCGTAGTGGAGGTAGCTGCGGATATAGATATTGAGATCGCGCGCTGTGCTGGTGTCGACTGCGCGCACACCGTAGTAATGGATCGGCGTGCCATCGACCGAGGCCATGCGAAGCTCCCAATGACCCGCTGCCGGATTGGTCACCGTGATGATCGTGCACCAGCTATTGTCAGCGGTTGTTGTGCCTGCGGTTGTACAGCTGACACCCGCTGCTGTGCTCAACGCGATCCCAGTCGTGGTGGCGCCGACCACAGCCACACCATTGCCGCGGTCGAAGCGAACGGTCTGCACGGTGCCAGCAGGATTGCGCACGCTGTACTGCACCGCCTGGGCCGCGGTGGCCACACCGGTGTCACGTCCTGCCGTATTTTCTGCGCCACCGCCGGCGCCAACATCCGGATCAAAAATCTGCAGCGTGAGATTGCCGGTGCCGGTGGGCACTTCGACAAAATGCGCGTGGTACCGATTGCTGGCGAGGCCGCCTTCTACGATAGGACAATGCACCCAGTCGCCCTGATTGCAGGCGAGATTGGTGCCGCGTGCGGCGAGCAGGGGCATCGTGGTATTGCCCGATGGCATGCCTCCGGCCGATACCGATGCTGAGGAAATCAGGATCGCGAGGCCAAGTACCAGGGGCAGTGCAATGCGATTGCTTCTGCGCTTGCGAATGCCAAATGTCATTGCAGCCTTTGCGTACCCCGTGCGTTGCCGGCGGCATGGAGCTGCCGCGATGCACCCAATGTGACATCCGCGTTGGCGCCAGGGAATACCGTTGGTCAGCAAAAACAATGTTTTACGTCGGAAGCGGGGCCATCGGCTGACTGCCGCATGGACCCGCCGCTGGCGTGTGGAGCCGTCAGCCCAGAGCCTGTTCCAGTTCCGGAACGATCTTGAACAGATCGCCGACCAGGCCGATATCGGCGATCTCGAAGATCGGCGCTTCGGCGTCTTTGTTGATCGCGACGATTGTGCCGGCGTCCTTGATGCCGGTGATGTGCTGGATGGCGCCGGAGATGCCGATGGCGACATAGAGCTCGGGCGAAATGATCTTTCCGGTCTGGCCGACCTGCAGATCGCTCGGCACATAGCCGGCATCGACCGCGGCCCGTGAGGCGCCCACCGCCGCACCGAGCTTGTCGGCCAGTTTGTAGATCACATCAAAGGCGTCGGCTGAACCCAGTGCACGACCACCAGAGATCACGCGCGCGGCGCTCTGCAGATCGGGGCGATCCTGCGCGCCTGCCTGCAGCTCGATGAAGCGGGTATGGCTCGGCGCGGACACCGCGATCGTTGCTGCTTCGATCGCGGCGCTGCCGCCGTCCGTTGCGGCAGCAAACGAGGCATTGCGCACCGTGGCGATCAGCTTGCGCTCGGTCGGCGCCTTCACGGTGATGATGGCATTGCCGGCATAGATCGGGCGCTGGAACGTGTATGCATCAACTACGGTCATGATGTCGGAAACCATAGCCTCGCCAAGCAGGGCGGCGACGCGCGGCATCAAATCCTTGCCAAACGTCGTGGAAGGACCGAGCACATGGCTGTATCCCGCAGCCAGGGCGACGATCTGCGGCGCCTGTGCGGCAGCGGTGGCATGAGCGTTGACGGCATGGCTGACGGTGATGACCTTGGCCACGCCCTCGATCTTTGCTGCCTCGGCCGCGATCGCGTCGACCTGGTCTGCGAGCACGGCGATATGGATCGCGCTGGCCTTCATCTGGATGGCGGCACTCACGCATTTGGCGGTGCTGGAATTGAGCTTGCCGTTGAGGTGCTCGGCGATGATCAGGATTTGGGTCATGGCGCAATCCTCAGAGCAGGCCGCGCGCTTTGAGCGCGGCAATGAGTTCGGGAACATCTTTCACCATCACGCCTTTCTGGCGCTTGGGTGGCGGCGCGTAGGCCGTGGTCTGGTGATGATCGCCGCTGTCGACGCCGAGGCTGTCCAGTGCGATGGTTTCCATCGGCTTGCTCTTCGCCTTCATGATGTCGGGCAGCTTGATGAAGCGCGGCTCGTTCAGGCGCAGGTCGGTGGTGATCACGGCGGGGAGATCGACCTCGATCACTTCGAGTCCGGCATCGACTTCGCGGGTGACGCGGGCGACTTCACCATTGATCTCGATCTTGGATGCGAACGTGGCCTGTGGACGGTCCCAGAGTGCGGCGAGCATCTGGCCGGTCTGGCTGCAGTCGTCATCGATCGCCTGCTTGCCGAGAATCACGATGCCGGGTTGTTCCTTTTCGACCAATTTGAGCAGGGCGCGCGCCGCTGTCAGCGGTTGCAGGGGCTTGTCGGTCACCACGTGGATGGCACGGTTCGCACCCATGGCCAGGCCATTGCGCAGATGCGCCTGGGCGTCGGCCGGGGCAATCGTGGCCACGATCACTTCGGTTGCCACACCTTTTTCGCGCAGACGCAGGGCTTCTTCGAGGGCGATATCGTCGAAGGGATTGGGTGACAGCTTCACGCCATCGGTAATAACGCCACTGGCATCAGGCTTTACCTGAACCCGTACGTTGTAGTCCACGACCCGCTTGTAGGCGACCAGAATCTTCATGGCTTCATCCAGATCAGGGTGACAAAGGGCCGCCATTGTAGGGGCAAGCGCACTGAGCCGGCACTCGGTGTTGGCCGTGCGTGGGGCGAGAATTGGGGGTCAAACGCAACCTGAACGGTCTGTGGCGCTCGCGGCAGCGTAGGAATTGTTGATCCGAGCGGCACGTTTCTTTGCGGTTTGACCGAATTTGAGGGCCATATTGATTGCGATCAAGAATTTGGAGCAAGTGGCATGAATCCCGAGCATTTAAGTGCAGTGCGCAGACGTGCTCTTGGTCTGGCATTGGGCGTCACCGCCGCCTGCTGCCTGCTGCCTGTGCAGGCGCAAACCGTTGCCGCTGATTGCGCCACGCCGGGCAATGATGGAAATAATTTCAGCATCTCGGGCATCGTCAATTCCTATTATCCGGGAACGGCCAACGCCGCCGCCGGCGGCCGCTGCATCTCGGTAGGTACACGCACCGGAGCTGCGACACCGATCGCTGCTGGGGACTTGCTGTTGGTGATCCAGATGCAGCACGCGACCATCAACAACGGCGACAACTCGTCCTATGGGGACAATGTTGCCGGTGCGCCTGGTGGGGTGACCAATCATCAGTCCTCGGGCAGTTACGAGTATGTGGCTGCGTTGGGCGCTGTCGGTGCCAGCGGTGGTGTTGGCTGTGGAGCAAATCAAGTGGCCATCAAGGGTCGCGGTACATCGGCTGGCTTGATCAATGCCTATGCCTCGGCCGCGCGCAGTGGCAGCACCGGTCGCCAAACTTTCCAGGTCATTCGCGTTCCGCAGTACAACGCAGCCGGCTTCAGTGGCGCGGTAAACGCGGCGTACTGGGATGGCAATACCGGCGGCGTCGCTGTGATCGATGTGGTTGGTCGCCTGGAGTTTGGTGGCCAGACGCTTAATGCCAGCGGTCGTGGATTCCGCGGCGGCGGTGGTCGCGGGCTGGGTGGCGATGGTGGCGCCGGAAACACCGACTACCGGCGCGCCGTGACCCTCAATGCGCATGGCGCCAAGGGCGAAGGAATCGCCGGCACCACGCGCTATCTCTACAACCAGGAGACCGGCGCCCTGATCGACTTCGCCGCCGACGAGGGCTACAACAACGGCGGTGCGGCACGTGGTGCGCCGGGCAATGCCGGCGGCGGCGGTACCGACAGCAATGCCATTGCCAATGACGAGAACAGCGGCGGCGGCGGCGGTGCAAATGGCGGGGCTGGCGGTATTGGCGGCAATGCCTGGCAATCCAATCTCGCCAACGGTGGGCATGGCGGCGGCGCCTTCGCGCCCGGTGGCACCGCCCTCGACCGCATCGTGCTCGGTGGCGGTGGCGGCGCTGGCGCGCGCAACAACTCGGCGAACCGGCAATCCAGTGGCGGTGCCGGTGGCGGCATGATTCTGGTGCAGACCGGAGAGTTTCGCGGTACCGGCAGTATCACCGCCAATGGCGCGCAGGGGCCGATTCCCGACAACGATGGCGGTGGCGGTGGCGGTGCTGGCGGCACGGTCGTGCTGCGCGATCACGATGGCATCACCACCAGCGATGCCACTGGCATCACGATCTCGGTTGCGGGTGCAGCCGGTTCCAATGCGTGGCCAAATCAAGCGCCGGGCGGCACACCCGGTGCGCGCCATGGTCCAGGCGGCGGTGGCGGTGGCGGACGCATTCTGCTCGGGCCTACTTTGGCAACCGGAGCGACCAGCTTCGGCGGCGGTGTGGCCGGTATTACCACCACACCCAATGACACGTACGGTGCAGGCCCTGGCTTGACCGGATCGTCGGCGAGCTACACCGGAACACCTCAGGGAATTCTGCCCGGCTTCCAGTGCGCGGCCTTGCCGGTGACCTTGGCCCATGTTGATCTGCGCGCTGACGGCGCCGGCATCAAGGCGGTCTGGGCCACGGCGTCGGAACGGAACTCGGTTAGCTTCCAATGGTTTGCCGATGCGGATGCGAAGTCGGCACTGCAGGACAAGCCGACTCCGAGTCTGCGTGGAAACGCCGCTGAACCGACCGGCTATCAGACACTGCTCAAGCCCGCTGCCGGTGGCCGCTACTGGTTGGCCGAATACGATCATCGCGGCAATCGCGAGATGCATGGTCCGTATGAACTCGGCAAGCCGGTCGGTCGTTCGCCACTCGGCCAGATGATCGAGTGGGAAAGTATCAACATGCAGAAGCGGGCAGCCGCCAAGCTGCGGGGCGGCAACGCCCAGAGTGCGCGCCTCTGGGTTTCCGAGCGCGGCTTCCAGCGGATCCGCCATGAGGACCTCTTGGCCGAAGGTATCGATCTCAGCGGAGCGAGCAATGCGCGTATCGCTGTGCTGCGCGGCGCGGTGCCGGTAGCTCGTCGCATTGTCGGAACTTCCGATGAATTTGGCGATGGCAGCTACATCGAGTTCTTTGGCGAGCCGAGGAACTCGCTCTATGGCGCCGAGTCGGTCTATCGGCTGATGGTCGATTCCGCCGCGGCGCGCGAGATTGCGCGCGATGAGCGTGAGCCCGGCCCCTCACGACCTGCATGGTCTTGGCACAACGCCGACTATGCCCCGCAGAATGCGTACAACTTTGCTTCGCCCACCGACGATCCCTGGTATGCCGACCGCTTGTTGGCCTACGCCGGTTCCCCCGCGGGAAAGGACATCAGTCTCGCGCTCAGTGCAGTCGCCCAAGTCGCACAGCCCGCACATCTGCAGGCCGACCTGATCGGTGCCACAAATTGGTCCGGACTCGACCCCGATCACCATGTGCGCCTGCGCATCGGAGGTCAGCCGGTGGCTGAGGTGATCGCCGACGGGCTGACTCTGTTTGACCTGCAGTACGAGATGCTGCTGAGCACCGCAACGGCGTCCATCGACGCGCTTGTCGAGGCAACAGGTGCGACCGGCTACAGCTTCGACGTGGTCAATATCGAGCGCGTTCGACTGCGCTATCCGCGCCTTGCCCAGGCCGAGTCGGGTCGTTGGTTTGCCGATGCCGTGCGGCACGATGGCGTGCAGAACGATCCCTCTGCGCAACCGCCGCTGGCAAGTTCAGGTGAGTTGCTCGCCGATGGCTTCGAGGATGCCGGCGAGGTATCGCGTATCGACAGCCTGCGCGTCCGCGACCTGCCGACGGCCGAGGTGGTTGCCTACGCGCGCAGCGGAACGACCTGGCGCTACCTGCCAAACACGCGCACGCTGGCGGCAGGATCGGGCTGGAGCGCATTTCTACCCGGTGTAAAAACCAATGATGCGGTCTATGTCGCCAGTCCAGATGCGATCGCACGACCGCGCGTTACCAGCGAGCCGGTGCTGGTCGATATCCAGAGTGGCACGGCCAACTATCTGGTGATCAGCCATGCCCAGTTCATGCAGGCGGCGGCGCCCCTTGTGCAGCATCGACAAGGGCAGGGCATGAGCACCGCTCTGGTCGATGTCGATCAGATCTATGCCCAGTACGGAACCGGCGAGCCTGACCCGGCGGCAATCCAGGCCTATATCGCGATGGCAAAGGCGCGGCGCGGCAGCCGCTATGTCGTGATTGTCGGCGGCGATACTTACGACTACCACGACTATCTGGGTGTGCATTCGGTCAGTTTTGTACCGACGATCTATCGTGCGACCGGAGAGGTCGTGCGTTATGCGCCGCTCGATTCGGCCTATGCCGATGTTGATCTAGATGGTGTGCCAGATCTCGCGATTGGACGCTTGCCGGTGCGCACCGAGGCCGAACTCGCCACCGCGATCAGCAAGATCATCCAGGCCGAAACACCGCGGGCCGGACACGCAGCCCTGCTAGTTTCTGGTGCCAGCGATCCCGGCAACAGCTTTGCTGGCATGAACGAAGATTTTGCTGCGCAGTTGCCGGGCAATTGGGCGCTCGAGCGCGCCGATGTTGACGCGATTGGCGTCACTGCCGCACGCGCGGCACTGTTCAACGGCTGGAGCACCGGGCCCGCCCTGATCAGCTACGTTGGCCATTCGGCTCCCGGCCAGTGGACCTATGATCCTTTGCTCACTGCGGGTGATGTTGCCTCATTGGCCTCCAGTCCGATGGTGCCGACGGTGGCGCAGTGGGGCTGCTGGAACACCTACTTCGTTTCGCCAACGGCCAACTCTTTGGGGCAGGCGCTGTTGCTGCAGGGCGCACATGGCGCGGCGGCAATCTATGGTCCAGCGGCGTTGACCGATATCTCGAATCATCGCGGCCTCGCGCCTGGTGTGTTCGGTGGCTTTGCGCCCGGACTTCGAGTGGGCGATGTGATTCTGCAAGCGCGGATTGATCTGGCGGCCGCAGGGACCCGCTCCACGGAATCCATGCTGGGAGGCAACCTGCTCGGCGATCCCGCCATGATTCTGCCCTAACAATGGAGGGCCGCGCTCCGCGCGGCTGCTGTTGATCTGTCTCGACATCGCGAATACCGCAAACATCGCCAGTGGGCCTGCCGGCACAACCAGGCGCCGCGGGAGCGGCGCCCTCCATCCGCGCGATGGGGCGACCGCGATCGTCGGGTTTAGCGGCGCTTGGCCAGCGCAGCGGCCAGGCGCGCCGCCGACCCTTCGGCATGGTCGAAGAACAGTGAGGGCTCTGTGGTTTCCAGTTCCAATACGCAGGCCGAGCCATCGGCGCGGCGGAGCAGGTCGATGCGCAGGTACAGCAGCGGCATCAAGGCCATGAATCTAGGGTCGCGACCGATAGCCGCTACGACTTCATCGGCCAAGGCAATCTGGTCGGCGCCGGGCAGACGTGCGCTGATGTCCTCGGCAGCGAACAGGGCACTGGTGGGTTGCGCGGCCCGGCTGAGCAGAGGCCCCTTGCGGATGGCGTGGCTGAATGCGCCATCAAGATAGATCAGGGCGGTCTCGCCGTCGGCGTCGACACGATCGAGATAGGGTTGCAGCAAAACCCGGCGGCCCTGGTCAAGCAGACGCCGTAGATGGGTCAGCGCGAGCGCGCGATCGTCACGGTGATAGCGCGCGGCATCTCGCGAGCCGGCACCCACGCTGGGTTTGACCACGAACTCGGCAAAGGCATAGTTTTCGTCGTCGCCCATCTCGCCAAGAAAATCCTCCATCGCCTGCACCGGCTCGGTACCCGGTTCGACAAAGGTACTGGGCACGATGGCGATGCCCTGGCGACGCAGATCGTCGAGATAGATCTTGTCGGTGTTCCAGCGGATCAATTCCAGTGGATTGAGTAGGCAGGTCTGTGCCGAAACACGCGCGGCCCAGGCGAGAAACTCGTCCAGGCGCGGCACGTAGTCCCAGGTTGAACGCAGCAGGGCAATGCTGAAACTCCGCCAGTCCACCGCAGCGTCGTCCCAACAGACGATCTCGTGTTTCAATCCGGCCTCGCTCAAGGCGGCCGCCAGCGGAGGTAGATCCTCGTCGAGTTCGCGCGCAGCGGCGGCCGTGATCAGGGCGATCGGTTTCATGCTTGGCTTGGGCTCTCAATCAACAAACGGGAAAGGTTTGCCAGCACGGATCGGTGCGCGTGCGAGCGGCTGCGTGCAGCTCAGAGATTCTGATAGTTCGGCCCCGCGCCGCCCTCTGGCGTTACCCAGTCGATGATCTGGTACGGGTCCTTGATATCGCAGGTCTTGCAATGCACGCAGTTCGCGGCATTGATCTGCAGTCGGCGTTCGGCGCCAGTGCCGACCATTTCGTAGACCCCGGCAGGGCAAAACCGGGTGCACGGATTGTCGTATTCCCTGGCGCAGCGATCGACGCAGATGCTGGTGTCGCTGACCCGCAGATGCACCGGCTGGTCTTCGTCATGCTGGGTGCTGGCGTAGAACACCGCGGCAAGTCGATCACGCGGTGGCAGCGTTTTATTAGTGACAAAATCACGACGCGGGGATTCGTATTCGCTGAGCTTGCGCGTCTGCGCATGGTCGGCATGGTTGTGCAGGGTCCACGGCGAGCGTCCGCCGGTGATCGTTTCCCAGGCCGAATTGAGCAGGCCCATCCATAGGCCGCGATGGAAACCCGGTTTGAAATTGCGCACTTTCTTCAGTTCGGTCATCACCGCCGAACCGCGCAGTGCCGCATCCCAGCCCACGCTGCTGGAATGCGCCACGATGTGCTCGGCGGCCAGCATGCCGCCGCGGATCGCCTGATGGGTGCCTTTGATCTTCGGCAGGTTCAAGGTGCCGGCGCAGTCGCCGATCAGCATCGCGCCCGGCATCTCGCACTTGGGTAGTGACTGATAGCCCCCGGACGCAATCGCGCGCGAGCCGTAGGAAAGGATCGTGCCGCCTTCAAACAGTGGCTTGAATTTCGGATGATGCTTGAACTGCTGGAACAACTCGAAGGGCGAAAGTTTGGTGTCACGATAATCCAGACCGGTGACATAGCCCACCGCCACCCGGTCCTGATCGAGGTGGTAGACGAAGAACCCGCCATACGTTGCATTGTCGGCCGGCCAGCCCATGCCGTGCTGGATCTTGCCGGGGATGGCCCGGCCTGGAGGCAGCTGCCAGAGCTCCTTGATGCCGATCGAGTAGGTCTGCGGATCGCAGTTGGCATTGAGGGCAAACTGCTTGATCAGCCGTTTGGTCAAGTGGCCGTGGGCGCCTTCGGCGAGCACGGTGATCGGCGCCTTGATGTCGATGCCCTGGGTGTAGCCCGGCTTGTGGCTGCCGTCCTTGGCCACACCCATATCGCCGATGCGCACGCCGATGACGGCGCCAGTCGCGTCGTGCAGCGTCTCGGCAGCGGCAAAACCCGGATAGACCTCGACGCCCAGCGCCTCGGCTTGAGGTGCCAGCCAGGCGCATAGTGCCCCGAGCGAGACAATGAAGTTGCCGTGATTGGACAGCTGCGGCGGCGTCGGCAGCTTGAAGCCGCCGGTTTTGTTCAGCCACCACAGCTCATCTTCGCCCGCGGGCACACAGATCGGCGGTGGGTTGTCGCGCCAGCCCGGCAGCAACTCATCGAGCGGGCCGGGTTCGATCACAGCGCCGGAGAGAATATGCGCGCCGATCGTCGAGGACTTCTCGATCACACAGACCGTGATCTCAGGTTTGAGCTGCTTCAGGCGGATCGCCAAAGACAGCCCCGCTGGGCCGGCACCGACCACGACCACATCGTATTCCATCACATCGCGTTCGCTCATCAGCGCACTCCCTGGTCAAGACCAGGATTATCGGGGCAGGGCTCTGGAATCGGCAACGTGCGTGCCCCCGATCAGACGAATTGCCCTGCTCTGGCAGAATTCTTGCTAAGATTCAACCGTGTATGCGCTGAATCCTGCGCTGCACGCCGGGAACAGGGGCCCGATCAGCTGGCGACGACCAAGGATGCGTCTCGCCCGACGAGCCGCCATGCCTGGCGTGCTGGCGTTGTTTTCGCGCCTGCCCTGACATGACACCGCCTCTGCGGTTCGGGAGTTGCAATGCGCAATCTGATTTCAACGCAAACGTCTGGTCTGGCCATGTCTGGAAAAGTCGTCCTCGCAGGTATTCTGTTCTGGATCCTCGCTGGAAGTGCGGCGGCGCAGGTCATCTACACCTATGACAACAACACGCCCGGGGCGATCCCCCAGCAGGCCAATTGCCCCGGTGGGCTGATTCGTACTTTCACGGTTCCTGCCTCCGACAATTTCACTGTCGGCGACATCGCAATTGGCATGGATGTGACGCATTCCCGGCGCAGCGATTTGCGCTTCGAGCTGCTGCCCCCGAACAACTCGGTCATCCAGTTCAAGAACAGCGGTACCGACGGAAACTCTTCAAACATCCGCGCGATGTACAGTTCGAATGTCGAAGGTGGGGATGACGGCGATACCGATCCCGTCGCCAACTCGAGTTTCCGCAGGCTGATCCCCGTCCCGAACGCGACGATCAACGCCTACACGGGAAACTCTGTCGGCACCTGGACGCTGCGGATGTGCGACCGTGTGAACAACGGTATCGATGACGGTCAGTTCCTCGCCGCGCGTCTGGTCCTTCGCGACGCAGCAGGCACAGCGCCCTCGGCCTGCGGCAACAACCTGAGCTACGAGTTTGGGGACAATGGCGAAAACGTCAACTTCAACAGCTTTACGGTTGGAGGAGTGATGCTGACCCAGACTACGAACAGTGGCGAAGCGCCAACGGACGGAACCGATGGTGTGCCGAGCTTCCAGACCCGAACCACGACCACAGGAACGCACGCCGGGTTCTACACGCTGAGGATGAACACGAGCGGCGATTCCGAGACCACAGCCGAGAACGTCACGTTTCAATTTTCCGAGCCGGCCAACTGGCTGACCTTCACCTTGCTGGATGTCGATATCGCTACGGGAAACTGGGAGGACTACATCCGGGTGGACGGGTTTGACTTTGCCGGCAACCCGGTGCCGAAGCAGATGACATTGGCCAATGCACAGCTCAGCTTCGCCGGCGATTGGGTCGAAGCAGATTCCGGTTCTGCCTCCGATCAGGACTTCGGCAATGTGACCGTGCGCTTCGCCAGGCCGATCAACTCGCTGCGCGTGGAGTACGCGCAAGGCGACAATCCCGCCTCGAACCCGGTGTTCCAGTTCATCGGCCTCTCTGATTTCCAGTTCTGCGCCTTTGACTACGGCGACGCGCCAAGCAGCTACAACACCACAATTGTTGGGGGAAGCGTCACCCGTAATACGATGGGTGCGCGCGAGCTGTTCATGGGTACTGCGCCGGATGGTGAGTCCGATGGCCAGTCTTCGGTCAACGCGGATGGCGACGGTGCGGATGAAGATGGCGTGACGTTTCCCACGCTGATCGCGGCACCGCCGGCAGTGCAGCGTTGGCAGTGCGGCGCCTACTTGACCTCGGTTGGCGAATATTGCGTTTCGGTGAGCACGACCAACAGCGTCGGTGCCACCGCTCAACTGGTGGGCTGGATCGACTTCAACGGCGACGGTGATTTCAACGATGCCAATGAGCGGTCATTGCCGGCCCTCGCCTTTGGCACCGGCGGCGCAGTCGACAACACCTTTACAACCGGGAATGTGCCCGCCGGCACGGGCACCCGCGTCCTGCGTTGGACCGGCGTAAACAATGCCACCAGCGCGCAGACTTACCTGCGCGTGCGGCTTGCCACCGATGCCAGCTTCTTTACCACCAATCCCATGCCAAACGGTCAGCTCACTGGGGGTGAGACCGAGGACCACCGCATTCCGGCGAGCACGCTCGCGGTGAGCCTGAACTGGGTCGAGTCTTATGTTGATGCCGGCCAATTGCACATCGCGTTTTCGACAGCGACGGAATCCGGCAATGTCGGCTTCAGCATTCACGAGAAGCGTGGCGAGGTCTATGAGCGGATCACCAGCCAACTGCTGCCGAGCCGCAGCGTTGATACCGCCGATGTATCCCAGTACAAACTTCAGCTCCCGCAAGTGCCCGCGAGCGGCGAATTCTTTATTGGCGATCACGACACCGAGGGCCGCACGACGCTGCGCGGGCCGTTCACGGTCGGCGAGTCCTACGGCTACAAGGTGCAGGCGCGCACGGTCGACTGGGCTGCCGTGCGTGGCAGTGTCAGTGCAGATCGCGAGCGGCGCGCGACCACCGGAGCGATACAGGGTGCCAAACTCTGGGTTTCCGCGCCGGGTTTCCACCGGGTGACCGCGGCGCAGCTGCTGGCGCAGGGCGTGGACCTGGCTGGAACGCCAGTGGACCAGATTGCGATCAGCTTCCGCGGCACCGGCGTTCCACGGCGCGTGCATCCCGCGACCGGCGTGTTCGGTTCGGGCTCCTACATCGATTTCCATGCGGCGGAAGGTTATTCCCTGTACACGGCCGAACTGCCTTACCTGCTCAAGACCGACGGTGTTGGGGTCATCACGATCCATAGCGATGCGCGCACCGTAGCGGACGTTCGTTCGGCCTGGTACTGGGCAACCGAGACCTATTCACCCGAGTTGATCTACAACTTTGCTTCACCGACCAGTGATCCCTGGCATGCCGCGCGCATGCTGGCCTTTCCTGGCGCGCCTTCGGCCGTGAGTCTGAGCCTGCAACCAACAGCTGTCGCGAGCACGGAGTTCGCGCCGATCCTGCGTGCCGATCTGATCGGCGTCACCAACTGGTCGGGTGCTGGACAGGATCATCATGCACGTATGCGCCTGGGCGGCAACCAGGTTGCCGAATCTGGCTTCGATGGCGTGCGCGCTCATTCAATCACTGCCCTATTGCCGCAACTGAGTGGCGGAGCAGAGCAGATCGAGATTGAAACTACCGGCAACAACGGATTCAGCTACGATTTGATTTATCTCGATCAGATACAGCTGCGTTATCCGCGCCTGCCGGTGGCGGATGCCAATGGCCGCCTGCATGTGCGCGAGATCAATGCCGATATGAGCAGCGGTGCCGTGGTCGGCGCCGATGATGATGGAACGACCGGATTTCTCGCTGGATTTGAAGGCGACGATCTGCGTCCTGGCTTCGTCGCCTCAGGTCTGCTCGCAGGCTCCGTGATCGCCTATGCCGGTCATGGTAGTGACTGGACTGCGCTGGCTTCGGTCAGCGCCAGCGGCGGATCGGCCGAGGTGCCGTTCTTCCCCGGCGCGGATGCCTACTGGGTGTCGAATGTCAGCGCCCTGCGAACGGCGCGGGTCGAAGTATTGCCCGCCGATGTGGCAATCGTTGGTGGCAGTGTCGACTATCTGATCATCAGCCACAGCCTGTTCCTCGATGATCTGGCTGACATCGTCGCGCTGCAACAGTCGCGCGGTCTGACCACGCGCGTGGTCGATGTGGCGCAGATCTACCAGCAGTTCGGCGATGGCGTGCCCGAGGCCGAGGCGATCTCGGCGTATCTGCGCGCGGTCGCCGTTCCAATGGGGGTGGAGTATGTGCTGCTGGTCGGCGCTGACACCTACGATTACAAGAATTATCTCGGTACCGGGTCGGTGAGTTTCGTGCCGACGGTGTACAACTCTGTCGGCGATATCGCCTACACGCCGACCGATGGCGCCTACGCGGACCTCAATGGCGATGATATCCCGGAGTTTGCGATTGGGCGGCTGCCGGTGCGCAGCCTCGCTGAGCTTGCGGCACTGCGCGCGAAAATCCTCGCCGTGCAGGGCAGCAACCCGCAGCGCTCGGTAATTCTGGTGGCGGGCGGCAGCGATGGCGAGTTGGACTTCGGCGCGATCAGCGATGGTTTTGCCAGTCTGTTGCCAGGCACCTGGCAGAGCAGCGAGGCCTATGCCGATGATATCGGCGTGCAAGGAGCCAATACCGCCCTGCTTGGTGAGCTCAACAGCGGCGTGCAGATGGTCAGCTATGTGGGTCATTCGGCGCCGATCCAGTGGAGCAGCGCCAATCAGACCGTGCTGACTTCGAATCAGGTGCTCGGATTGACCGGTGGCGTTACCGATCTGGTGGTGCAGTGGGGTTGCTGGAACAGCTATTTCGTCTCGCCCAATGCGGACACGATGGCGCATGCCTTTCTGCTCACGCCTGGCAGGGGTGCGGCCGCGGTGATCGGTGTTGCCGGTCTGACCGGTGCCGAGGCGCACTCGGCGCTCGGTACCGCGCTGTATCCGCATCTCGCACCCGGAACCCGCATCGGCGACGCACTGCGTGCGGCGAAATCGTCGTTGGCGGGTAGTGAAGGCCTGCACCGCGACATCCTGATTTCCAGTACCTTGCTCGGAGATCCGGCGATGCCGATCCGCTGATTCAGCCGCGGACTAGGCCAGCAGCGGAAACACTGCCGCCGGCGCTACCACCCGGTCAGCGCGGCGCGGCAAGTGCGTTTGGCCATGATCGCGCCCAGCAGCTTCGCGCAGCGGGGTTGCTGGGGCGCGGATTCGCCATGTCGTGGTTGGATGGATGATTGCTGGTTGCGCATGCGAGGCGCGTTATCGGCGATCACAGCGGTTCGACCCGGGTCGCCTGCGCGAGCAATTCGACCAGATGGGCGGCCTGCAACGCCCAGCCTTTCGCGGCCCATTCGCGCGGGTGTCCAGTTGCCTGTCTCGATCTCAGGCGAGCCACGACCAGTTCGAGCCGGCCCAGCCTTGTGAATAATCGCCAACACGATCGCGCGGGCTGCTCGATTGCTGTACAAAGTGGTACAGGTCATAGGAAAGTTGGTCTACGACCAGCCGGGGCAGGGCGTCCGCGTCCTGGATAGACAATCCATTAATCGGGGATGCCTCATGCCGCAGAGCGTGAAGCCAATTATCGCATTTGCCACGTTCGGAGATTCCGGCGCTAGGCCTTGTCGAAATCGGCGCTCGCCTGGCTTGGTTGTTCTGCGCGAGGCGGTAACCGCGCATTACCGGTCGGCCTCGGTCGGCCTTGGTCGGCTGCTCGGCCGTCGCCCAACGGAGCGCTGCCGCAGCATTGCTGGTCAATCGCTTAGCCGCCCTGCGCTAGGGCATCGAATCGTGAATTGCTTTCGTAGAGGTATTAGCCCGTGATCGTCCAAAAAAACCCGGAATTCCAGTCAGCCAGACCGCCGACTCGGCTTCGCCATCTGAGGCGCCTCGCGTCTTTGTCAGATTGGATTTTGCGGAATTTTGTCGGGCGCGAGAAGGCACAGCAAGGGCTGTGGGAACCCCCGGCCGGGAAGAGCTCGGCAACTCTGGCAGTTCTGCTGCTCGGCACACTGTTTGCCGGCACCGCCTCGGCAACCCTCTCGGTGCAGCCGATTACCTGGAACATCATCGGCCTGGACAGCAACGATGTCGCAGTTGGGCCGAATCGCTTCCCCGGCGGGGCGCGCGTCTGTACCGATGCTACGCCAAGCAATGGCAGCGTGACGGTTACCTGGAACTGGACTTCGTCCGACCCCTATATTGATCTGCGGGTGGGCTCACAAAATCCTGTGATCCTGGCGCCACTGGCCGCGAATAGCTGCGCCGACGCTTACTTTGAAATCGAGATTGTGCGCGATAGCGCGGCTTACGACCACACCCGGCGCTATCGCATCGATGCTGACGATGCCGACCCAGGCGTGAGCTCCTCGCCGGTTCCGCGGGAAATGTATGTGGAGCATCTGATTTCACAGAGCCGCAATTCAATCAGCGACATTCAGTATGGAACCACCATTCCCGGACTGACTTCGGTAGCGGCGGGCGGGGCGTTGAACCTGGTCGTGGGCAACACCTACTTCATTCGCCTGATCGGCGGCACAGCGACGCAGGGCTATGAACAACTGGAGACGTTCATCGGCTTCAAGAACACAGTGTTCAGAGTGCTCGACGTCGACTCGACGTTTCCTGCGGATACATCCGCGACGGTTTCAAGTCCCACCGACACCCTTTACCTGGATGGCTGCGTCTGGGAAAACGATCCGAATAGCCCCAACTACCGTGCCTGCCTCTCAACCGGAAAGGCCGGCGGCTCACCGGTAGCAATCACCTATCAGGTGCAGATCATCTCGGGCGGCGGCACCACAGAAACGCTGAATTCACTGTTCCATGATTTCTCCGGCAGCAGCTATCACTACAACGCCGACTATTCATCGAGTGCGCGCTTCGCCAATATTCTCGATCCGACTACGTCGACGATCAGCAAGAGCTTTACCCCGAGCACCATTCCGGTCAATGGCACCTCAACCTTGTCCTTTGTCATCGGAAATCCAAATGCTTTTTCAGTCAGCGGCTACAGCCTCATCGACAATTTGCCCGCGGGCGTAGTCGTCGCAACGCCCGTGACGACGAGCACCAGCGGTTGTGGAACCGCCCCGACATTTGCGCCAACGGCCGGCGCGACCACCTTGTCGTTTTCCAACGGCACTGTCGGTGCAGGCAGCAGTTGTACGTTTACGGTGCAGGTCACCAGTGCCGCCGCAGCAACCTATAACAACACCACAGAGTTCCTGCTGATTGATGGCATCAGCACAACGCGTACAGCATCCGCTTCATTGATTGTCAACAACGCGCCGGCCCCTCCGGCTTGCACCAATGGTTTACAGCTCGCGACCTGGACCATGGCTACTTCGGCTGGCACCAGCACGCCACCGGCCTTCACCTTCAAGAGCAGTCGGGTCAGTACCGCCACCGCGAGCTATTCCGGAACCGGCACCCAGGCCATTGCCACAACTGCACGGCCAGCCGGCGTCACCGCTGCCGCGGCAAACTACTGGCAGGTTACGGGAGGTTGGGCTGCAAGCAATACCGGTTTTCCAAATGCCGCGGCCCCGTACTACGAATTCGTACTCGATACTACGAATTTCAGCAGTGTGAGCATGTCGTTTGACTACGATATCGACGGCAACTGGGCCGCCAGCAACAATAATCACATATATGTGTATTCCAGTGCCAACGGCGGCGCGTTTACCACGCTCAGCGATATATCTCCGATCGTCCGAAATGATCCTTTCCTGAGCCGAACCGATGTGGCCGCAACCACTGGATCGAGTACCACTACATTCCGGATCAATGCGGTTGGCGCGCAGAACGAAACGGCTGAAACCTATCTCGACAACATCGTGTTTACTGGTTGCGGGGTGCCGCAGCAGCCACCGCTGACCAAGCAATTCAGCCCCACGACGATCGCAGTAAATGGCACGTCGACACTGACCTTCACTCTGGTAAACGAAAACAATATCGCTCTGACGGGAGCTGCATTCACTGACGTTTTACCGACCGGTATCCAAGTCGCAGCAACGCCCGCGGTGACCTCAAGCTGCGGCACCTGGACGCCAGCCCCGGCAGCGGGCGCCACGACCCTGAGCTTCACTGGCGGCACGATTCCACCGCGGGTGGGGACTACCAATGGGAGTTGCACGCTGTCCGTGAATGTGACCGCCACTTCGGCCGGCTCGCGTACCAATATCAGCGGCCCGATCTCGACAACGCAGACGGGCACCAATTCCGGTCCGACCGGATTTGGAACGGCATCGCTTACTGCGATTTCGCCGCCGGTGATTGCAAAACAATTCTCGCCTTCGACCGTATTGAGTGGCGGTGTCAGTACCTTGACGTTCACGATCACGAATCCAAACCCCAGCAATGCGATAGCAAGTGTGGCGTTTTCGGACACCTTTCCGGTCGTGCCCGGCGCGATGGTTGTCGCTGCAACACCGGCGCCGACCAATACCTGCAGTCCCCTGGGTGTCTGGACTACCGTCGCAGGTGCTGGGTCGGTTTCGCTGACGGGTGCTGGAGTTCCCGCGGGCGGCAGTTGCACGCTCTCTGTCAACGTTTTGGCACCGTCGCCGGCAGTTGGGACCTATAACAACACCAGCGGAGCAGTTTCGCATGTTGTCAATGGCGTCACGATCAACGGCAATACCGCGAGTGCTTCCTTGCTGGTAAATGCCCCTGCGCCCAGTATTTCCCTGCTCAAACAAGTCAGCAAGAGCGCTCTTGGTCCCTGGTTTTCGTATCTCGCGGTACCGCTGGGCACTCCGCTTTTTTACCAGTTCACCGTGGAAAATACCGGTGATGTCGCCTTGGTCATGCCGGCCTCTCCGGGGTATGTCACCGATGTGAGTGTTCCGGGACCGAATGTCGACACCACCAGTTGCTTTGCTGGTTGGACCAGTCCGCTGCCGGTGGCTGTATCGGCTAACGATAATCACATTGATGCCTGCGTGGTCGGTCCAATCGCCGCTGTGGCATCGGGGGTGGTCAATACCGGAACAGCCAGCAGTCCGACTGGGCCGTCCACCGATACTTCAGTTGCCAGCTACGGGATAACCGGGATTGCTCTGGACAAGACCGCCGACGTCAGTATTTATGGTTTTGTCGGACAGGTCATCTCCTACAGTTTCCTGGTCACCAATACGGGCAACGCCGTACTCAGTGGCCCGGTGGTGATCAGCGACAACCTCACCAGCAACGAGTCCTGCCCAGCGCTGAGCACGATCGGAGACTTCGACAATTTCTTTGATCCTGGCGAGTCGATCACCTGCAGTGCGACCTATACGATCTTGCAGGCCGATGCCACTGCCGGGTCGGTGAACAACGTCGCGACCGCCTCGGCGGGCGGTGCTACCTCGGCACCGGACAACGTCACCATCACCTACTCGCCGCCCGTGCTCAATGTGACCAAATCGGTCAACCCCAATCCGGTGTCAATTGGTGAGCAGGCGACTTACACCATCACGATTACCAATACCGGGCTCGTCAACACGTCCGCGGACATCACCATTGCCGATACCTTGCCGGAGTTCATCACTTTTGTCAGTGCCTCGGGTACCGACTGGACTTGCGACGGACTGATTCCGTTGAGCTGCACGTTCTCCGGCAGGCTCTCGGCAAACGGCGGTTCGACCTCACTGGATTTGTTGGTCGATGTGGGCGTCGGTACGGTCAACGGAAATAACACCGCCCGCGCCAGCGGCGGCGGCGATCCGTTTTGTCCGGCGGCACCCGATGCGGCCTTGGCGCGCTGCAGCGGCACGGTCATTGTCGGCACGGTGCCGGTTATCTTCTCGGACATCTCGGTGCAGGTGGAGAATGCTGCACTGGTGGTGCGATTCGGAACCGCTTCCGAAGATGGTGCGCTCGGGTTCCGCGTGCATGCCGGGCGCGCTGACAGCGCTGCGCGCCATCCGCTGGTGGCAACACTGAGCCTGGCGCAGGCGTCCATCCTGGCCCCGCAACACTACGAAGTGCGTGGCAGCTATAGCGGCCAGACCCGGGTGTGGATCGAGGAAGTGTCGATCCTGGGCGAGAGCACGTTTCATGGTCCGTTTGTCGTTGGCACTCGGGTTGGAGAAGCGCAGACTGGTTTTGTGGCAACGGACTGGTCGTCCATCCGCTCAGAGCAGACAGCACTGCGGCACGCGCGCGGCATTGACTTGTCGGCCCGGCTTGCGCGTGCCGGTACGCCTGCCGAGGCGGAGTTGCGTATCAGCCAGTCGGGTTGGGTGAGGGTGCGCTATGAGGACTTGCTGGCGCAGGGAATTGACTGGAACGGCGTGCCCGCGGCGCAAATTGAACTCCTGCGTGGTACTGAATTGACGACCCTGAAATATGAAGGAGGGGCGGTTTTTGGGCCTGGCGGAGCGATCGGATTCTTGGCGGAATCAATCCACGGGAGCCTCTACACGCAGACTGCGGTCTATCGTCTGCGCGTTGCGCAAACTGGCGCACCATTGCCCGCAGTATTTGCTGGATTGGGTACCCTGATACCGAAGACGAGCGTGTCCGATCGGTTCGAGCATGCGCCCAATCGTCAATACAATGCGGCGGCAGATGGCGCAGACCCCTGGTTCGCACAGAGACTGGTGCGCAATGGGGTGCCTTTGGCGTCGTCAAGCGAGTCTTTTGTGCTGCCGGAGAAGGCGTCGGCAGCACGCAATGAGCGGATCGAAGTCGAACTCTTCGGCGGCCTGAACTATCCGGGCGACCCTGACCACAGCGTGAGGTTGCGGCTCAACGGGGTCCACATTGCCAGCGCGCATTTCGACGGCGTGACCCGCACGGTGGTTCGGGCGAACCTTGGCGAAGGGATACTGGTCAGCGGCAACAACACGCTCACGATTGAGCTCTTGGATGACACCGGGTTGCCGGCGGATGTGGTTTACCTTGAAGCGATTCGGATCGACTATGTCCGCAAGTTGCAGGCTGTGGATGAGCGCATCGCCTTTGCCATTGCACAGGACGGCGGCTCATCCCGGGTTGGAGCCGATCGCGTTTTTGTCGATGACTTTGACAACGAAGGCAGCATCGCCTGCACGATTGTTTCTGAGTGCAGCGCCTACCGAATCACCGGATTCAGTGGCAATGATGGCGTGGTCTTGCGCCAGCGAAACGGCGATACGGTTCAGTTGGCTGCAAACATCGTCGCCACCAGCAACGGCAATGAAATGCGCTTCGCCAGCACGACCATGGCCGGCGATCGCTTTTGGGTGGAACCCGCTGCGGGTAGCGTGAATGCCAATGTCACATTGGCGGCGCCAGCAGCCGACCCGTTGGCGGGTGGTCCGGCGAGTTACTTGATCGTGTCTCACCCCAGTTTCCTCAGTGGTCTTGCGCCGCTGATCGCCGCGCGTGAAGCGGAAGGCTTTGCGGTCCGCGTAGTCGACGTGGATGATCTCTATGCGTTTTACAACGACGGCGTGGTCGACCCGGTGGCAATTCAATTGGCCTTGACCGATGCCTACGCCCGCCTGGGAACGCGCTACGTGCTGCTGGTCGGCGGCGACACCCTCGACTATTTCAATTACGGTGGCGCAAATTCGATCAGCTTCATCCCCACGCCGTATCGGATGACCAGTCAATTCATCCGTTTCGGCGCCGCCGATGGCGCATATGCTGACATCGACAGCGACGGACGCGCAGATCTCGCGATCGGGCGTTTCCCGGTGCGTACGCTGTCCGAACTGGAGGTGTTGATCACCAAGACCTTGAGCTATCCACAGGCCGATCATCAAGGCAAGGCCTTGCTGCTCAGTGATCGTGATCAGGGTGAGATGGTCTATAGCGCCCAGTTGGCGCCGATCGGCAGATATCTCGGCAACACCTGGAATGTCAGCGCTCTGAGCCTGCAAAATTACGCGGCAGGGGGTTCGTCTCAGGCGCGTGCGGATCTGGTAACGGCGGTAAACAGCGGTCAGTCGCTGCTGGCCTTCCTTGGGCATGCGTCGCCGGGCAATTGGACGTTCGAGGGGCTGCTCACCGCCGGTCACGTCTACGGTGGCGCATTCAGCAATGCGACCAAGCCGACCCTGGTGTGGAATCTGGGCTGCTACGGAGCCTATTTCGTCGACCCGTACTACAACACCATCGCGCACGGCATGCTGCTTCAAGGGAATGGCGGCGCTGCCGCGGTGCTGGGTGCGAGTGGCTTGACCGATGTGAGCAGCGATGTTGCCTGGGTCAATACGCTTGGTCCTGTTCTGGGCGCGGTGCGGCTGGGCGATGCGCTGCGCATTTCTCAGCGATTGCTCTATCAAAGCGGTCCGGAGTTTCGCGATATCAGTACTGGCGGCGTCTTGCTCGGCGATCCGGCGCTGCGCCTGAACCAGTAGGGCATTGGCTGGCGGAGCAATGGGGCATTTGGCGCGTCGTCGTTGCACAGGCCGCGCCTTGTCCTGATTCCCGGTTTGGTCGGCACCGGCGACATTCCGGGTGGCGTTCAATATGCTGCTTGCATGGGTGCATTTTTTCTCAGTGTGGATTGGGGTGGTGCGGCGGCTGATGCCGCAGCCATTGCCCGAGCGCAGTCGGCGCTACGCGGCTTCGCGCCCTTCGGGTTTGAGTCAATCCGTGTTGCTGGGGTGCTGCTGGTTGTCGCGCGCGATCGCGATCAGCCCGGTTTCGAGCAGTGCGGTGATGCTGTAGTTGTGCTCGACGGCGCGCTGAGCGCAGCCTGCCGCCGCGCCTTGCAGCAGGGATTGGGCGTTGCGCGCCAGTCAGATGCGCGACTTGCGTTGGCTGCCTTTGCCCGTTGGGGCGCCGGCGCAGCCAGCCGTCTCGATGGACGATTCGCCCTGGTTGTGGTTGATCGGACTCGCGACCAGGTGTGGATGTTGCGTGATCGCCTCGGCCAGCGTGAACTGCATGTTCGCGAGGCGGGCGATCGCTTGTATGTGGCAACCCGAGCCAGCGTCTTGCTGAGCGCGGCGAACCTGCCGATGCTCGAGGACCCGCTGTCCGTGGCTGCCTATTTTGCGCTGCGGGCACCGCCAACGGGAGCCGGTTATTGGTTAGGCGTACGGACAGTGACCGCGGGCGAGGGCTTGGTTTGGAGAGGGCGTCGGCTGCGCTCGAGCAAGCAGAGCTTCGATCTCCCACTTGCACCTGCACGATTTTCTTCGGATGCCGAGGCGGTCGAGGCCTGGGGCTTGATCCTGCGCGGCGCATGTGCCCGCGCGTTGGCTGAGTCGGTACAACCAGGGCTACTCCTGTCCGGAGGTATCGACTCGAGTGCGATCGCCGCAAGTGCGGTGTCCGCGCGGCCGAATCTTGTGGCGTGCTACTGGAGCTTGAGTGCATTTCCTACAGCCGATGAAAGCGGCTTTTCGAGCGAGACCGCGGCGCGGCTGGGGCTCCCGACGCTATCCATCCATGGAGAGCAACACGCACCTCTGGCGCGGCTTGACTGCTGGCGAGTTGAAGATGAGTCGCCTCACTCAAATCCTTACAGATGGCTGCATCATCATCTTTTTGAGCAGGCGGCTGGACACGGCATCGACACCCTCCTGTCGGGAAACTTCGGCGACCATTTGTACCCGGATGGTCCTGCCGTGCGGTCGTGGTTGGGTGCGCTTGGGCAACGACCACGACAATTGCTGCATCGTTTTCCCACGCTGATGGGTGGGCTGCGGCGGTTGTCGGGGCGTTATCCCGCGCTACCGCAATGGCTGGCCGAAACCTGGCGACAACCGCTGCAGAGCGCGTATATCGGCGCCGGCCATCCTCTGTTGGCCGTCGAAGCAGAACTGGATGCGGAGTTGGGCCGTCGGCACAGCTCGAGTTTTGGCCTTGATCTGCGATTTCCTTACCGCGATGTCGAGGTCATCCGATTCGTGGCCTCGCTGCCGGCACATTTCAGCGTGCGCGGCGATGCGCACAAATGGATCACCCGCGAGGCAATGCGTGATCGATTGCCCGAGCGGGTCCGCAGCCGAGCAAAGGCTGGAAGCCTGGAGCCGTTTTTTCGCAAGGGAGTTCTCGAAGACTCCCGCGATGCGGTGCAGCAGTTGCTTCGCGATCCCGGCGCAAAATGGCCGCGTTACGTCAAGCCGGAGCAGCTCTGGGAAGCCGTCGCACGACCCGGGACAGAGTCGGATCTTTTGCTGATCTGGCTAGTCCTGAGTTATGAACTTTGGTGGCGCGCGCACGCGGGTCTAGGGCCTGCTGTGCTAGCATCCGCCCCCTAAACCGCAACAATTCAGAGACTGGCTAGTGGATGAGCAGGTGAAAAAACTGGGGACGACCGAGGGCGAGAAATCGACTCGCCTTCCTTACACTGCACCATCGCTTTCGGAACTGGGCGAGTTGCGGGATATCACCTTGGGCGCTTCCCCTGGAATTGGTGATTCCGGTGGTACTCAGACTCAGCGATGCCCCGGCTGCCCCTGATTCGAGATTCTGCGCCGGCTCCGGCTGCGCGCTTCAAACCCATTCAAATTCATGCCGACATCCCAAGCCTGCTGGGATCTGCGACTCTGGCTTCGCGCATTGTCCGCACCGACATCCGATTCCCCTCGTGCCTCGTGGCTCCCATCCTGGGTTCCGACTCCGGGCCTGCGCCTGCACAAAGTTCAATGGATGAAACTTGCGGCATGGCGACAGGGCCGGCATTGGCCGATTTTGTCGGCAGTGGTTGGCTTGGCCAGACACTGCACGCCTTTGAGTGTTGGCATGACGCGCATGGGCAACGCGTTCTTTTTGACGACGGTGCGGCTTTCTGGGTGAGCGCAGACGGCGATCACATTCGTGCCAATGCCACAGCGAATGACTGCCCGCATCGCGACGAACTGTTGCTCGGCCCGGCCCTGATGCTCGCGCTGGGAGCGCGCGGTGTCTTTGGGTTGCATGCCTCCGCCATTCTGGGTGCAGAGGGTGCCGTGGCCCTGCTTGGGCCATCGGGATCGGGCAAGTCGAGCCTGGCTCGTTACGCTGTTTCGCAAGGCGCGCTCCGGCTCAGTGATGATGTGACCCCGCTGGCGCGACTGGATGTCGGCATGCGCGTACTTCCACGATTTCCGCAACTCAAGCTTGCGCCGATCCTGATGGTCGACGACCTCGAGTTGCCCCTGGCGGCCTTGGTCTGGGTGGAAATTGGCACGGGCCCGCTGGCGCTGACCCGTATGCGCGATGTCGAAGCCTCGCGCTGCCTGCTGCGTGACACCATCGCTGCGCGATTGTTCGAGCCCAAAATGCTTTCGCGGCATCTTGATTTCTGCGCTGATCTGGCGACGAGCGCTCCGGCCTGGCGCCTCAGCGTGCCACGTGTGGAACCTGCGCAACAGACCCGGATACTGGATCAGGGTTATCGCCTCTTGCGCGGATTGGGTTTGCCGTGACTTCCGTGCCGCGTATCTGGTGGTTGCTGTGCGGCTGGCGCTGGTGGCGCGATGCTGGCGCCGAGGTGACGCGTCGGGTCGCGCCGGTTGCCAGTGCGGGCGATGCTGAATCGGTCGGCTTGCTGCGCCGATACTTGCTCCGGATCGGGCGAACTGCGCGCTGGGTGCCGGGCAGTCGCTGTCTGGATCGTGCACTGGCCTTGATCGAATGCGCAGCTGCCGAAGGGGTGACGGCGCAACTGTGCGTCGGTGTCCTGCGGGTGGGTCAGCAATTGAGGGCGCACGCCTGGGTGCAGGTCGGCGAGACGATCATCGATCCGGATCCGCAGGCCGTGTCACGATTCGTCCGGCTGCAAGCGCACCAGCCTGGTTTGGAGTTCGACCAATGAATGCACAATCGCCACGCTACCGACTCGCGCCCAGTGTTTTGGCGCAGACCGCGCTCGACGAGGCAGTGTTGCTCGACGCGCGTGCCGGCGCCTACTTTGGCGCCAACGCCAGTGCCACCCTGATCCTGCGCGAATTGCTTGCCGGTTCCGATGTGGACGCCATCGTCCAGCGTGTCCATCAGAAGTTCGAGCAGGACGAGGCAATCGTCCGTGCCGATGTGATCGCCTGCCTGGAAGATTGGCTGCATCGTGGCCTGATTGTCACGGCTGCGGTTGCGGCCAGCTGAGTCGGTGCCGCTTGGTGATCGCTGGAGGTCCGCTGTCGCTCGGCTGAACGAAGGCTTTGCGGCAGCGGGATTCGTTGCCACTGCCCGCAGATGCGCATTGCCTCCTCGCGAGGAAGGTTTACGCTCCCAGCCCGGAGACCGCCATGCACCAGACCGACTTTGAAAACCGAGTTCGCTTCATTGCCAAGCTGGCGCGCCGACTGCACCAGTACGGCACCACTGCGGGCCGGCTCGAGAAGGCAATCGACAATGTTTCCGATCGACTGGGTCTCGGTTGCAACAGCCTGGCCACGCCCACTTCGGTGATTATCTCGTTCACCGTACTCGACGAGGGACCGGGCGCGCTGCCGCGTTCCACCCAGGTGTTGCGGGTCGATCCGGGCGAGGTGAATTTGCGTCGACTGGTTGAGGTGGACGCCATCGCCGAACGTGTCTTCAGCGGCGAGCTCGATATCGAATCGGGCTTTCGCGCACTGGAGGAATTGCAGAGCGAACTGAGCCCGCATGCTGCGGCGATGCGGGTGATCAGCTTCGGGATCTCATCGGCTGCGGTGGCGACATTGTTGAAGGGCGTCCTCGCGGATGTCATTGTCGCCGGCATCCTCGGCCTGCTGATCGGTGTCATGGCGGGTGTTGTTGGGCGCCGCCCTGCGCTGGCGCCTTCCTTTGAGGCGCTGGCCGCCTTCGTCGCCATGTTCGCGGTATCCGTGGTGGCTGCACTCGTGCAGCCATTGAATGAGATCACGGTGATGATTGCCGCGGTGATCGTGCTGATGCCGGGTCTGATGCTGACCACGGCGATCACCGAATTGTCGACCCAGCATCTCGTTGCTGGATCGGTCCGCTTTATGGGGGCGACCGCGACCTTGCTGAAGCTGACCTTCGGTACGGTTGCCGGCATGCAGGTCGCCCACTTGCTCCAGCTCAAGGCGATGCCTCTGCTTGCGCTGCCGCTGCCGGCCTGGACCGAGTGGGTAGCCCTAGTCGCCGGCAGTTATGCCTTTGCCGGATTGTTCCAGGCGGCCAGGCGCGACTATCCGGTGGCCATGGTTTCCAGCTGGATCGGTTATCTCTGCGCGCGCTTCGGAGGTCTGTTGTCCGGGCCCGAATTTGGCGTGTTCCTGTCCGGGATTGTGGTCGGCGCCGTCGCCAATCTGTATGCGCGGCTGAGCAATCGACCAGGTGCCATCGTGCGGGTGCCTGGAATCATCATGCTCGTGCCGGGGACGGTGGGTTTCAGAAGCCTCTTTTATGTCTTCGAGCGTGATGTTTTCCTCGGACTCGACAAGGCTTTTTCGCTGATCGTGATCTTGATTTCGTTGGTTGCAGGTCTATTGTTCGGCAATCTGCTGCTGCCGCCGCGACGGCATATCTGAGACAAAAAAGCCGGCTTGCGCCGGCTTTCCTGATTGCGCCCGCTTGATCGTCAGCCGATCAGCAGATCTTTTTCCTTCTTGCCAGCCGCCAGCGCGGCAGCGAACCAGCGAGGCTTGAGACCACGTCCGCTCCAGAGCTGGGACGGATCGGCCGGATTGCGATACTTCGGCTTGACCTTGAACTTCACGGTCTTGGGCCGGCCTCGACGATTGCCGAATACCTCATCGAGCGTGAGGCCCTCATCGTTGAGAATCTTGCTGATGCGGTCGCGCACCTTCTGTACCGTCTCAACGGCCAGCTCATCCTTGCGCTTGGCTGCCTTGTTGATCAGGTCGTTCAATTGGGAATTCGACAATTTCTTGAGATCGATGCTCATAGTCTGACTGGTTACCCCCGGGTAACGAGATGAAGGAATGCTCCGTAGCCGCCAATTGCCTGCCCGAATCGGCCAGGAATTGAAGCAACCGCGGAATATGACGGACGCCATCCGGTTTCATTGCATGACGGCCCGGCCGTTGCGGCGCAAACATAATGATGAATTCGACAATTATTTCAAGTCCTTCGAGTAATGTTGGCATTAATATTTCACAGTTGGCGTTGCGCCGTGGGATAGCGCTTCGCGGCAATTGTTCGCGCAGGCGGCAACTCATTCACTCCAGGTGCCGGGTTTTTTGGCGAATCGCTCGCTGCGGCGTTGACGGATTTCGACGGCTGACTGGGGTGGGCTGCGCAGATCGTTCATCACGATTCCTTCGCGAGCGGGAGGGAGTCTCGCCATCTGAGTCTCGCCGGATTGTTCGCGTGTGAAGGAAACCCGTCCACGGTCTCAGGCCATTGCGCCACCGGCCGCATCGCCAAATCCGGTCCGCGCGGACGCACGGACCACCGGTTCAGCGTCCACTGTGCCTGCGGGAGGCCGATCAGCGCTGCAATCGCTTGCCTTTGTGCGCTGGGGAGGCACAATGTAGACATAGACATCAGGGGTACGCCGCCATGGGGTTGTTGGACGATCTCGAGCAGGAAGCGCAAAAGCGTCGCGAGGGTGATGAAGACGTGCTGCGACGCAAGCGTGATCAATTCAATGAGGTCACCATTCCGGCCGTCGAGAATCTCTATAGCTATCTGCAGCGGCTGGCCAAGACACTCAATTTTCTCAAGAGCGAGCGTCGGGCGACCTATCAGATTCCGGGCTATGGACCGGTGGTATGCCGTATCGATGCCGATATGGCAGTTCAGGCACAGATGCCTTCGTATGCGCGCGAGGTGAAACTGACCGTGACCGGGATCATCGAAGCGGCCAGCTGCCCGGTGGTGCAGATCGAAGGGGCCACGCGTGTGGCGACGATGATCGAGGTGTTTCGGCGGGCGGGCTTCGATGCCATGCAGAAGGCCGAAAAAGACGAGCGCGGAGCCATCATCTCGGCGCGTTTCCAGGCGGTGGGCAAGATTTCGATGGTTGCCCTGTTCAATATCGATATGCACTCCGATGTGCTGCGCATGGAATTCAGCAATTTCGATGCGCTGATAACCCGGAAGCACAGCATCGCGATCGGTGCCTTGAACGAAGAAATCATGGATTCGATCGGCAAGTACCTGGCCCATCAGCAGAACTACGTCATGCGCGAATCGGTCTCTGACGAGAACCGCGAAGCCTGGCGCGCCAAGCTGCAACAGGAGCAGCAGCGCAGGCAGTGGGAGCAGAAGATTGCTGATGTTCAGGCAGAAGAAGAAGCCAAGATGCGGGGCTCAGCGGGCCGGGTCACCGGAAAAATTCGCTCGGTTCCTGCGGCCGAGCCGGTCAAGAGTCCACTGGCAACGCCTGCTGCCCCAGCACCGGCGCCCGGTCTGTTCGGCAGGCTGACCGGCCTGTTCGGCAAGAAGGATCGGTAGCAGAGGCGTCCGTCCTGGCCCAGTGCGCGACCACCGCGCGCGCGCTGGCCCCGGCGATGCGCCCGATGCCTTGGCTCCGATGACCACACTGCCAGCCCATCCAGTCGGTTTTGACCAGGTGCTCGGCGCGTTGCTGTGTGCTGAGCCAGAGGAAAAAATTGCCCGCGTCCGCCGGCTTTCCATGGACTGGACAGGGAGCATTGATCCAGCCCGGTCGACAACCCTGGTGTCCGCGCCCATTCCGATCCCGGTGCCGGGCCGGCCCGAGCGACCGCAACTGGTGGCGCCGCGGCTGCTGAAATCGCGGGGGCTGGGGTCGGCTGGCGGCCGCGCGGCATTGATCCACGCCGTTGCCCATATTGAATTCAACGCGATCAACCTCGCGCTCGACGCGGCCTATCGATTCCGCGGCATGCCAGAGGATTTCTATCGCGACTGGATTGATGTGGCACTCGACGAAGCACGTCATTTTGAATTGCTGTGCGCGCGTCTGGGCGAGCACGGCTCTGCCTATGGAGATCTTCCCGCCCATAACGGCCTGTGGGAGGCTGCCTGTAAAACCGCAGACTCCTGCCTGCGCCGGATGGCACTGGTGCCGCGTGTACTTGAGGCGCGCGGGCTGGATGTTACTCCGGCGATGATCGAGCGCCTGCGCAAGGTTGGCGATCTGGAGACCGTAGCGGTTCTCGAGTTGATCCTGCGCGAGGAAGTTGCCCACGTTGCGGTCGGTACGCGCTGGTTTGTGCACTGCTGCGCCGAGCAGGGTCTGGATCCGGAACTCACCTTCCTGGACTTGGTCCGGACCTATTCGGCGCCGGCGATCCGCCCCCCGTTCAATGATGAGGCACGGCGAAGGGCGGGATTCACTGAGGCCGAGCGCGCCGGTCTCGCGGCCATTGCCGGTCTGACGGGTTCGGAACGAGCGGCGGAAATGGAAGGCGGCCCGATGGCCGGCGCTCGATCGGATTGAGCCATCAGCCGGCTCCGTGGGTGAGGTCAAGCGGCGGCTGCCCACGCGGGAATGTCGGAATCCTCCGCGTTTTCCCGCCTTGCCACTCATCGCAGCGTACTGCCCGATGGCGGACGGTCCAGCAGGCCCGGCGATACCACTGCCCTATGCCGACCTGAGGTGAGAAGAGTGAAGAAGCCAGCATTCGAAGGATCAGAGCTTCTGGCAGACTTGCCCCTCCAGACAGTGGATTTCGCGATGACCGACATCGAGCCACCGAATGCTTCACGGCCGGCACGTGACGAGCAGTTCACCGCTGTGTACTCGGAATTGATGCGGCTGGCGCGCCGTCAGCGCGGCCCGGGCGATACGCTGAACACGACCGCCATCGTCCACGAGCTCTATCTGCGTCTGGCCAATGGCGAGGGTGCGAGTATTCGCAGCGAGCGCCAGTTTCTCGGCTATGCGGCACGTGCCATGCGCAATCTCTTGATTGATCGCGCACGCGCTCGGCTCAGCGAGAAATCGGGCGGCGGCCAGATCGCTGTCTCCCTGGACGATGTGCATGCTGCTGCCGTTTCGGTGGATGCGCGCGAGGCGCTGGCGCTCGACGATGGCTTGCGAAAATTGGAGAGTGAAGACCCGCGCGCCGCCGAGGCATTGGCACTGAATTACTTTGCTGGCCAAACCGCAGAGCGGATCGCCGCCGTACTCGGTGTGACCCGCCGCACTGTGGAGCGCGATCTGCAATTTGCCCGGGCGTTCCTGAAAGCGATCTGCGCCGAGTGAAACGCCCGTCTGTGATCGGCTGGCTAGCGTGTTTGCCTGCGCGCCGGGCAGCTCTGTCCGCCAGCTTGCCGCGACTATGAGTTCCGCGCTACGCGCCAGCTACGAGGTCCTGATCGAATTGCCAGCGGATCAGCGCGCGACCTGGCTGCACCAGCACTGTCCGGACATCGATCAGCGGCGTCTGCTGACACAGATGCTGGCGATTGACGATCTGGCGCAGACCAACCCGCTCGGGGCGCCTGCACCGGAGCGACTCGAGCGACTGGAGAAAGACGGCGCCAGCGCCGAAAACGATTGCGAGCGCTGGGTGGGTCAGCTGGTCGGACCGTTCCGTCTACTTCGGCTGATCGGGCAGGGCGGCATGGGTGCCATCTATCTTGCTCGGCGCGAGTCCGCAGATTTTGACCAGCAGGTGGCAGTAAAACTGCTGCGGCGTGGGTGGTTTTCGCACATCGAGCAACGGCTGTTCCGGCGCGAACGCCAGCTACTGGCGAGCCTCTCGCATCCGAACATTGCCAGGCTGGTCGATGGCGGCGTCACTGATGCCGGAATGCCTTACCTGGCAATGGAATTCATCGAAGGCGTCGCGATCACCCGTTATTGTGTCGACCGTCACCTTGATCTACGCGCCCGGTTGCGTCTGCTGCTTACTGTCTGCCGAGCCGTTGATGCCGCCCACCACGCGCTCATCGTGCACCGCGATATCAAGCCCAGCAATATCCTGGTGACCGCTGACGGCACGGCCAAGCTGCTCGATTTCGGCGTCGCCAAATTGCTCGAAGGCGAGGAGCCAGATACCGCTACAGGCTTGGCCGCATTGACGCCCGATTACGCTGCTCCGGAACAGTTCAGTGGTGAGGCGATCACGACCGCAACCGATGTCTATGCACTCGGTATCCTGCTGCATGAATTGCTGACCGGCTCGCGTCCCGCCGGGCATCCGCTCCGGCGGCCCTCGGCCAGCGCGGCGGTGCCGTCGGAGGACAGGCTTGAGATTCTGTTTTCGCCAGCCTCGCTACGCGGCGACCTCGACAACATTGTGCTGAAATCGCTCGAAGTCGAATCCCATCGCCGCTATGCCTCGGCGGGTGCACTCGGCGACGACATCGAACGTCACCTCAATGGCCAACCGGTGAGCGCCCATCCGCCCTCGCGCTGGTACCGGACTCGTAAATTCGTGCAGCGCCATCGTGGTGGCGTCGGCATGGCGATGCTCATGCTGATTGCCATTGTCTTCAGTTTGGCCACCGCGCTGTGGCAGACCAAAGTGGCGAGGGACGAGGCGCGCCGGGCCAACGCAGTGCGCGATCTGATGGTGGATATCCTGCGCGAGACGGCGCCCACCGGTCCTGCGGCGGAACGCCCGGAAGTGCCTGAACTGGTCTATCGCGCGACATCGCGCCTGATGGGTGGCCTGGTTGACCAACCCGAGGTGCGCGCGGAATTGCAGAACACGCTCGGCAATGTATTGCGCCACATGAACGAGCTGCCAAGATCCGAGGCGCTGTTGCTGGAGGCAGAGAAGGCCACGGCCGCGTTCCCGCTCAGATCCAGATTGCGTGTGGAGAATCAGATCGAGTTGACACGTACCCTCATGCGCAAGGGCGATTACGCCGGTGCCGCCAACCGTCTCGATCCCTTGTTGACGATTCGCCCCACCGAACTTCCCGACGGCGTCCCACTCGCCATGTTGCTGAAGCTGGCGATGGTCCTAGCCGCCAACCGGACGGACACGGATCGTGCCGTGCAACTGGGCGAGGAGATGATCCAGTCGTATCGTGCCGACTGCGCGCGCGGCCTGCGCTGCGCTGAGTCGGCGATGGCCATCAACGATTTCGCTTCGGTCCTGGTCGGTGCGGGCAAACTGGTGCGGGCTCGAGCCTTGTTCGTCGAGGCGTTGGCACTGAAGCGGATGTTCAACGCGCCTTTGGCGAGCGTTGCCGATTCTCTGGCGATGCTTGCAGTGACCGACCAGTATCTGGGCGACCTGGACCAGGCCCAGCGCTGGGCGGACGAAACCGATGTGCTGAACAATTCGCTCGAACTCGATCGGCCGCGGCTGACCAACTTGCAGCAGCGTGCGGAAATTGCGCTGGCTCGCGAATCTGCCGAAGAGGCAGAGGCGCTGCTGCGCGAACTGATCACGGCCCAGGACGAACAGGCATATGGGCCGTGTTCGCAGGCCAGTGCGCGACTCTATCTGAGCCGGGCCTTGTTGCAGCGGCAGCGCGCCGAGTCCGCGCTGGCGGAAAGCCGCCGCGTAATCGAGTTAATTACCAATTGTTCCGACTCCAGATTGTTCAATGGCGAACTTGCGCGACTCGTGGCGGCACGTGCCGAGTTGCTTCGCGGCGACTCAGCGTCGGCGAAAACCCAGCTGGACAAGGCCCTGGAGCGCGTTGCCCAGCTGCGACGCAGCGGACCCAATCGACGAATGCTGTTCCTGATCGATTCGATGCGCGTGCATCTTGGGCTCGGCGAGGATGAAGCGGCACATTCCGATGCGCGTTTCCTGCTGGCCTACGTGGATGAGGTCGGTGCTGGCGATCTCGCGCCCTTGCGGCTGGAGGCCGAGTTGGTCTTGCTCGATCGCGATGACGCGCAGGCGGTGCAGGCGCTGCGCGCCCGAATTTCCCAGATCTCGCACTGGCCGATTGGGCAGCGCCTGCTTGTCCTGCTGGCCTCGGTGCAAGTGCTTCCGACCAAGCCTGTGCCGCGCTGAGTCAGATTCCGTGCCGGCACTGGATGGCGATCCAGTCCCGGCGCACGCTCAACGCCGCAGTCTCGCTGGCTTGGCGGTCGAGGCCTTGGCTTTGCTGACAGCCTTTCTTTTCGCCGCAGGTTTACGCGTCGGCGGCGCTGGCTTCACCTTGGCAGTCGCCGTCTTGGCGGCTTTTTTCGTGCGCGGCGCGGGCGGTGGCGGCGCGCTCAACGCTGCCTCAAGCTCGGCCAGTGCCTCGCCGGTATAAGTCGCGATGCGCTGCATATGCGGCAGCGTATCGCGACAGCCGGTGAATCCGAACGCCAGGATCCCGGCATAACTCTGGCAAGTAATGTTCAGGGCCTGTCCATGCGTCACCAGCGAAACCGGATAGGCCGCTTCGAGCCGTGCGCCGCGAAAATACAGCGTGCGTTCTGGTCCGGGAACGTTCGAGATGGTCACGTTGAACATCGGCCGCGTGCGCCCGCCTATGCCGGTCAGCAGTGAGAGCATATAGGGTGCCATCAGCACCATCGTGTACTGCATCATTGCCTTGCGCGGCAGAGTCAGCACATGTTCTTTCGCGCGACGTGTCGCATTGCGAATCGCTTCCAGTCGTTCGAGCGGTGCATCGATGTCGGTGCCCAGGGTCGAGATGATGAAGGTGATCGCATTGCCGGCGCCTTCATCATCTTTGGGCCGTACCGAAACCGGAATTCCGGCGGTGAGTGATTTTTCCGGCAAAGCGCCGATCTCATCGAGAAAGCGCCGAAGTGCCGCGCCGCAGATGGCCAACACGACGTCATTGAGCGTCGCGCCGGCAGAATCGGCGACCTTGCGCAGGCGCTCGATGCTGAATTGCTGGGTGGCGAATCGCCGCGGCTGCTTGATTCTCCCATTGATCACCGAAGCCGGCGTATCGAACGGTATGGCCAGGGAGTCGCTGGCATTTCGTGCCGATCCGACCATGCTGGTGAAGGCACGTACGATGTCAGGCAGATTGCTCAGTTGATCGCGCGTGGCTTCGATCAGGCCGTTTACCACTTGGGCCGCAGTCGGTGCGGGCGCCTCGCGGCGCTGGCGTAGGCGTGCCGGAAAGCCCACGGCGAAGAATGGCGGCAGGCGTCGACTTGATTCGCGATCGGCGGACATGGAGCGGACCAGAAGCTTCATGCCGCTGATGCCGTCGATCAGCGAGTGGTGCATCTTGATGTAGAGCGCAAAGCGATGGCCTTCGAGTCCTTCGATGAACTCGCACTCCCAGGGCGGACGCGACAGATCCAGGGGTTGGCTGTGCAGGCGGGCGATCAACTGGCCGAGTTCGCGTTCACCGCCGGGCTGCGGCAGCGCAGACAGGCGTACGTGGTGTTCCAGATCGATGCAGGATTCCTCTTCCCAGACCGGGCGCAGGCCCTTCAGGCCGGGTCGGCGCAGGCGATGGTTCCAGGGTGCGGCGATATCGCTGCAGGCGCGGAATTCGGCCAGCATCTGGCGAAGAAAGTCGGCAGGCGCATCATCGGGCAGACTGAATGAGATCAGACCGCCCACGTGCATCGGGGTGTCGCGTGACTCCACCATCAACCACGATACGTCCAGCGGGTTCAGCGGCTTGACGCTCATCGGTACTCCGGATTGATCCCGCCAGGTTCGGCATGGCGACCACTCTGCCCGCAACGGCGAACAGCCGCAACCTTCGGGCCGTCTTGGCGGATCGATAAGGGGCCGCCGATGCCGACCAAGGACGCTGGCCGTTTCACGGCAGGCACTGGAGTCGGGTCAGTGAGGGCCCGCCGCAGGGTGGCGATTTTTAACTTGCGCCGTCGATGATTTGGCGCTTAGCTTGATGCATGTGCCGGAACAGGATTCAGCGGGGTTTGCTGTTCTGCCTGGTGATGATCGCCGGCTGTTTGCCACCGGCCTTCAGCGCCAGCGTCGCTGTGGATAATGGCCAGATCGGCCGAGATCAGATCCGTTTTCGCACCCTGGGTATCGCCGACGGACTGTCGAGCACGACCGCGCGCGCGCTGGCGCAGGACGAGAAGGGTTTTGTCTGGCTCGGCACCCAGGAAGGACTCAATCGATTTGACGGCTATGATTTTCGGGTCTATCGCGCCGATTCAGAGCGCGCTGATTCTCTGAGCGACAGCCATATCACCAGTCTCGCCGCGGATGGTGCCGGGGCATTGTGGATCGGCACCGTGGGCGGCGGTGTCAACCGAATGGATCTGGCGACCGGCAGCGTCAGGCGGTTCCTGGTTGGCGCGGAAACCGGTCTGGTCGGAACCCAGGTCAATGCACTGCTGATCGATCGCGCAGGCGTGCTATGGACGGCCACGCAAGACGGCGCGGTGCAGTTCCTGCGCCTGGGTGCTACGCAGTTCGAGACGATTTTTCCTGCTGACCGTCGCTTGCGCAGGGCGCGTGCCCTGATCCAGGCGGAAGACGGTGCGCTGCTGATTGGCACCTCCGCGGGGCTGCTGCGTTACGTGCCGGCGGATGCCTCGCTCTCGGTCTGGCCAAGCGAGCAGCCACCCGCTTCGCCCAGCCTCAATATCTCGGCACTGGCCGAGGCCCCAAATGGTCACATTTTTGCCGGCGATCTTGCTCAGGGCTTGTTGGAGTTCAGTGCCAACGGAAATCTGCTGGCCCATTACCGTGCCGAGGATGATTCCGTCGGCACGTTGATCGATGATCAGGTGCTGTCTCTGATGATGACGCGCAAGGGCGAACTCTGGGTCGGCACCTACAACGGTCTGAGCCGCTATCAGGGTGATGGCAGTTTTCTGAATTTTTCCCAGGACGACAGTGACGTCGGCAGTATTGGCGCCAATCGGATCCCGGCGATGATGGAAGATCGCGACGGCCTGCTCTGGTTTGGCACCTGGACCGGCGGCGTTTCCTTGCACAAGCCTGTAACGCGGGCGCTGCGCATCGTGCGCCATCGAACGCAGGATCCGAAGAGCATCCCGACCAATCCGACTCGGGCACTGGCACGCGATGCCGATGGCACACTCTGGTTGGGCCTCTATGAGGGCGGTGGTCTGGTCCACTACGATTTTTCCAAGGGTGTGTTGCAACGCTACCGCAATCATCCCGACGACCCCGGCTCACTGCCCAGTGATGGTGTGCAGGCCGTGCTGCGTCGCCGCGATGGCACGCTTTGGGTAGCGACCACCGCCGGCGTTGCGCGGCTGCGGCCCGATCAGCTTGGCTTCGATCGACTTGAAGCCCTCTACGGCGGCGCGCCGGTGGGGTCTGGTCGTGCTCTGTACGAAACCCGCGACGGCGGATTGTGGATCGGCACCGAGGAGAGCGGGCTGCTCTACATCTGTCCGGACTGCCATCAGTATGAACAGTTCACCTTCGATCCGGAACAACCCGGGCGCTCGTTGCCGGGCAGCAGCATCAATGCGATTTTTGAAGACAGAGCCGGCATGCTCTGGGTCGGAACCAATGGAACGGGTCTGGTGCGGTTGGACCGCCAGTCCGGCAAGCTCACGACCTACCGTGCCCGCCGTGGTGAGCCGGGTGCACTGCAGAGCGAGGTGATCACCAATTTCCTGGAGACCAGCGATGGTCAGCTCTGGATCGGTACTCAGGGCGCCGGTATTGCCAAGCTTGAGCGCGATGAGCCGGTGCGCTTCAGCCATGTAAGTCAGCGCGATGGCCTCAGCGCCAATGCCATTGGCAGCATTCTCGAAGATTCCGACCACCTGCTCTGGATCAGCTCGATCGGCGGCATCGACCAGTACGACCGCAAGACCGGTCGTGTGCGTGCCTTGACCGCCAGCGATGGTTTTGATCGCTCGGGGTACTTCATCAATGCGCGTGCCGAGGATGAGGCGGGCAATCTCTACTTCGGAGGATTGCTGGGTGTGGTCCAGTTCCATCCCCGCGATTTCCAGATCGACCTGCAGCGACCGGCGGTGGTGCTGACCCGACTCGATGTATACCGTGCCAGTGGTCGCGACCATGGGGTTGGAGACGCCTCGGCCGCCTATATCGACGCTCTGGAACTCGATCACACCGAGCCGGTTTGGTCCTTGGCATTTTCCTCGATGAACTTTGCCAGTTCGGACACGACGCGTTACAGCTACCAACTGGAGGGGCTGAACGATTCATGGATTGATCTGCCGCAGGGTCAGCGCATGGCCAGTTTCACCCATGTGCCGCCCGGCCAGTATCTCTTCCGCGTCCGTGCGGCCTACGCCGATGGTATGGACTACGGTCCCGAGACCCGTTTGCCAGTGCGCATCCGGCCGCCGCCATGGTGGTCGCCGCTGGCGAAGACAGCCTACGTGCTGACGGGACTGGCCCTCCTGGCCCTGTTCCTGACAGCGGCCCGGCGCCGAGCCCGAGAACGCGATGGCGTGCGCCGCGCGCTGGCAGAGCGCGAGTACCGATTGAAGCTGGCGCTGTGGGGAAGCCGCGACGAACTATGGGATCTGGATCTGCGTACTGGAATCGTCCGCCGTGAGAATCCGCTGCCGCAGTTCGCCAGCGATGATCCCAATACGCCACTGGTTTCGCAGCACTATGAAACTCTCGTACACCCGGATGATCGTGCGGCCAATGATTTCGCCATGCGCGCCCATCTCATCGGGGAGACCGAATTCTGCGAGATGGCCTATCGCGCGCGCAGCCAGCGCGGCGGCTGGATCTGGGTGCTGACCCGCGGCCAGGTCGTCGAACGCGATGGCGACGGGCGCGCATTGCGCATGATCGGTACACATCGCGATATCACATCGATCAAGGCGGTGGAGGACGCGCTGCGCGCCAGCAACGAGGCGCTCGAATCGCGCGTGACCGAACGTACCAGTGAGTTGATCCTGGCAAACAGCGAGCTGACAAACACGCTGGGCGTGCTGCAGCAGGCGCAGAGCCAGTTGATCGAGTCCGAGAAGATGGCCTCATTGGGCAGTCTGGTCGCGGGTGTCGCGCATGAGATCAATACGCCGCTGGGTATTGGCATCACGGCTGCCTCACATCTGGAAAGCATCACCCATCAGTTCGGCCATCGGGTCGAAGCTGCGCAGCTCACGCGCAGCGATCTGAAGCAGTATCTGGTAGCGGCCAAGGAATCGAGTCGCCTGATCCTGAAAAATCTCGAACGCGCAGGGCAATTGGTGCGCAGTTTCAAGCAGGTAGCGGTCGATCAG
>JAYSZM010000235.1:0-10606 GCA_043738015.1 Lysobacterales bacterium | reverse complement strand
TCATGCCGCACAGACTGCCATCGTGGATCGGTGAATACAGTCAGATCAGTGCGGAGCAACGGTTGGGAACGTTCGGAATTGTGGGTGTCCAGGATTCGCAGGATTCTGGATTCGGGGGAACGTTCGGAATTGTGGGTGTCCAGGATTCGGGTTGTCCAGGATTCGGGTTGCGGAATTGTGGGTGTCCAGGATTCGAGGATTTGGCCAGAGTTGTGGGTGTCCAGGATTCGACGCGGGTGTCCAGGATTCGACGGTACTTCGCCGCCAGGATGAGGGATAAAAGCTGCGTCTTGTCGCCGATCTCGGCGATGGCCACGGCGGCGGTGGAAATCAGCAGGGTATTCATGGGAACTCCAGCGGGCCGGGAAACTTAAGACGCGATGATCCACGCGCAACGTCCCAGCCCAGGGTCATCGCGGTGAACCAGCGGTCTTGCCGAATCCCATCGTCGAGCGACGGAACCGTAGGCGCCATGGCGTGTTCGCCAAGTGTGTTGACGCTTACTCCGCAGCCTTTCGCCGCGGTCAACTACTCCCCGTTGGAGCGCGGCGACTTTACCTCAAACCGTCCGGTGTCGGGGAAGCACAGGCAGGCAGCACGGCGGAATGGCGCACCGTCGTTGGGCACAGGTTCATTGGTGCTCGCGACCTTCGACTCAAGTTCCTCAGCGGGATCGATGCGAAACGTGAGTCTGCACCACGTCAATCGATGTTCGCCAAAGCCTGCGAAGGGTGGCCTTCGAGCTTCTTTGCATCGGCTCTCAGCTCGCTCAAGGTTGCGGTTTCCCGGCGCATCAATAGCTTGGTGAGCGCGTCGATATTCGAAGGGCCACTTTCATGGAGTTCCTTGTCCAGCGCAGCGAATATAGCGACCGCCTTTCGTGTGCGATCCGTCGTCGATTCGGCCCCGCGCAGAGACTCGACCTTCGTACCTGACCGCGACGCCTCCCGAATCGACTTGCGAAAGCGATCCTCAGAGATCAGGCCGGACCGGCGACCGATCTCCAGCGAATAGAACTCGGCTATGCCTTCGCCGATCCAGTCGTCGGCGTCGCCGCCGTGGATGTCTGTCAGTACGTGGGTCAGCTCATGCAGCAGCGGACTGGTTCCGTTTGCACTGAGCAACGGGCGATCCGTGTGCAACCAGAGCGAACCAGGCGCAGACAAGCCGCCACGCCACATCGGGTCGCCACTGCGGACGATCAAGATCTTTTCCGGGAGCTTCCCAAATGCCCTCAGCATTTCGGGCAGAGCCTGCCGGACGATGGCCATCGTCGGGACATGGTCAGCGCGTTCCCCTCGGGGAACTGTGACCGTCACGCGCGTGCCCGCGATCGTCTCGCGTGTCGACGACAAGTTGCCTGCGGCAATCCAGCCAACCGGTCGATCGAACTTGCGCTCGGCATTGGTGACGGCGAAGCTACCTCCGGAGATTTTCGAAAACGGCGTTTCCACATCGTCCCAACCCTTGGGCAGTTCGACGCTGAGCCTGGCGGCCGAGCCACTGCCTTTGGTCGCGCGCACCTTCGCTGGAGGAAACAGACGATCGCCTCGGGTGATGACCCACGTCGGCGTCATTCGGGAGTCATACCCTCCATTGGATCGCAGATGGTCGACCACCACCAGATAACGCAGCGTGCCGCCTGCGCGCGGGGGTGTCCACAGAACACGGCTCCCTCGACGCTCGATGGACCCGTCACCCGCCACATCGCTGTACACAGCGGGTGGCATAAGGAGATCAAGTGCAATGAGCCGTCCCGTATCGGGTCGAGTAGCAATCTCGACCGCAGCGGTGCCGGCTGCGGGTTCAAACCGAACCGAATAGTCGACTTGATACTTGGGACCTGAGATCGCACCGGCGTTCCCCGCGAGCAGAATTAGCGCTAATGCAACTGCGAACGCTCGATTCATTGCGATGCCTATTCACATAAGCCACGAGTGTACGCGACCGGATCGAACGTAAGTTGAACCGATTCACGATCTGCTTGGTCGATGCTCGAAGCGAAGGTAGCTGATGTGCAGCTCCTCTACTTGGATCGCTCCACCGGACGATTCGATTGACGCGGCGCATGCACAGGCGTCACTTCCCGAACCTTGTCGCGAACCGCGGCCGAAGGTGTCTGACCCTTCAGCGGGAATTGCTGCGGATTCAGCGGCGCGGAAGATGGTGATGGCTTGGGCGAATCTTTAGGCTGTTTCATGATGGTCCTGTGACGACGGCGTGGTGGGAATCCCAACGGAACTGTCATACCTGGGCGCGCTTCGGTCTGTGCGGTGCCGTACTCGGGAATCGCCCCTCATATGCAACCTCACCGGTAAGGCCGATAGCACAGCCGACCCGAATTGCCGAAACTGATCAATGTGCCGATTGCCGACGTCAACCGTGTAAAGGGACACTGCCTTTCAAGGGGGCCAAGTGCGTGAGTAAGTCGAGATCCTCAGCGCCGCCGAGGTATTCTTGCCACTTGCAGCGACGCGTGAGGCCATCCCGATGAATCGAGCCATCGTCAGTGAACAGAATGCCCCGCAGGTGGTGAACTGCGTCGCCTACGACAGGGCGGGCAAAAACAAGAAACTAACAAGAAACTGGACAAGAAACTGGACACCCAAAATTTGCATCACTGCGTTGTCGGGTGCCCGCGCGCGATGACGATCTTGGTGCTGGGGTCGAGCACGGTCAGCAAGCAAGGATGGCTTGGGCGCACTGTTGACTCAGTCGTCGCTTCGCAGCTTCGCCGGCGCTATGACGAGAGTGGTTCTCAGCCCGCTACCCTGGCCAGCGCACGCGCGGTCCCGATGCCGCGCAGCCAGCACGAACCCATCGCCCGGGCTTTTTCGATCAGACTCTCGACTTCACCGATGGCGCGGCCGAATCCTGAGCCCACCGCCATCACTCGCCGTGTCCAGCACGCACTGCGCATTCCCAGCCTTGTCACGACTGCAGGCACGAGACCAACAATGGCGCCGCGTTCGTCGGCGCGGATCTGGCGACCGCTGAAATCGACAAGCCCCAAGTATTCGACTTGGCTCATCCGCAGCACCGACAGACGCCGAATACCCAACACCGGCGCCAGCGCTTGCCCTGCGGATGTGGGCTCGGCTTCGATCTCGCTCAGGCGTTTCCGGACCTTGGTGTGGTGCGATGCCTCGAGCGTGTCGCACAGGCCTGCACGAACCGGATTGAGATCCACCGCCGCTCCTGCGCATCCTGCGCGCCCGGCACACGCACATCCCTGTGCATCGCATGAACCAGGACAGGCGTGAAGTTGTTCACTCGAAGTCTCGCTGTCGCTGCGCCATGCAGTGGAACACGCCCGGCGCGCCGGGCGGAACAAGAGTGGGGCGCGCATAGGTCATGCCGCACAGACTGCCACCGCGCGTTGGCGATGGCAGTCAGATCAATGCGCGGCGGCTCGGAAATCCGGGAATGATGGATGTCCTGGTTCCGCTGATGTCCTGGTTCCGGCAGAATGGTGGACGTCCTGGTTCCGGCACTGGTTCAGCACAGCAAAGCGAGCAAGCCCGTTTGGCGACGAACTCGCCACAACATCGCCGCCGGGTGCAGTCGCTACGGCCTGGGTGGCAAAGAAGCCAGGCCCCCGACCCTGAACACGATCTCCACATGCTTTGAAGAGCGGCTTCAGATTCGGACGGCTAGACACGCAGAATCTCTGCGTTGCTGTTGGTTTCGCTTACCGCTTCTTGTGCCTAAGTGATTGATTCACCGTTGCCGCGGGACGATTTTCAATGCGAGCCTGGGAGGTTTTGGCAGAAAGCAGGCCCTCGGCCAACTGAAGGATCTTCACCACCCGGGGGTCGGTCGCGCGGCGTTCGGTTGAAATGGCGTAGTAACGCTCGCTCAAGCCTTCCAACGGACCCACTAGCTCGACGCCATACAGTCGCTCTATCTCTTCGCGAACCGCCAGAGGTGCTGGAAATGCACCCGCGCCCGAAGCCCCAAAGGTTTTCATCAAACCTCCGTCGTCGAACTCCCCCACGACACGCACGCTCAAACGGCGGGACTCGAACCACGAACGCAGGTCTTCGTGTAGCACGCTGTCGCGTCCCGGAATCAACAGCGGCGCTCCTTCGAGACTGGAAGGAAATCGCGCGCGCAATCGCCCGGCCAACACGGGGGCGGCGAACAGCCCGATCGCGGAATCGCCCAATACATGATTGAACGCCTTGACTGCGCTACCGGCCGGCACCGGTCGGTCGGCAATCACCAGCTCCAGCTGGTGTAGGGCGAGATCGGCCAGCAACACATCGAGGCGTTCATGGCTGGCCGTCAATCGCAAGGTCTCGTCTTCCACCAAAGGTGCGAGGAGGCGGTACGCGAGCGAACGGGGAACGGCATCGGTTATGCCCACGCGGAACAGACGGGCGCGTCCACTCGGCATCGAACGTACTTGGGTCGACAACTCGTCGACCAATCCAAAAATCTCGTCGGCGTACGAATAGGCCACGCGGCCAGCGTCAGTCAGCTCGAGCCGCCGACCCACCTGCTTGAGCAGTTCCACACCCATTCCTAGTTGCAGGTCGGCAATCTGACCGCTCAGGGTTTGTGGTGACAACTCCATTTTTTCGGCGGCCTTCGTCACCCCACCAAATCGAGCCACCGCCCAGAAATATCGAAGATGCTTGAGGTTCATAGCTCGAATTTTTCGAGGTAATGCTTCGAATCTACCAGATTGATCAGATCTCCGCCCAGCCTCACTGTTGTGTCCACCACACGCCGGAGGTATCGATCATGAAGATGGGCATTCTCGCCAGGGGCATCTCGCTCAGCGAGGCGATTCGACTCTACGCGCAGCGCCGGCTCAAGACCGCGCTCGGCCGTTACCGCGACGCCCTGGCGTCGGTCCAGGTGCGATTGAGCGATGTCAATGGGCCCCGGGGTGGCATCGATAAGCACTGTGTAATCGAAGTGCGTGGTCCGGCGCTGGCACCCGTCGTGATACGCGAGCGCGACTCGGATCTCTACGCAGCGATTGACCGAGCAGCTGTGCGAGTGGATCGCACGGTGGCGCGGCGCCTGTCTCGCAATCGGACTCTGGACACGCGCGGCGCGCGGTCAACCCACGACGTACTGCACAAGCCTAGCTTTTGAAGCCAGTGCCCGGTAGGTCGCACCGAGTCTTGATCCCATCCACCTGCCCGCAACTTTTCGCGGACATCAACCCCCTGTAGCAGGCTGCCGTCCATGGATCTCTCCGCGCTGTTCGCTGCCTCGTTCCTCGGCCAGCCCGCCTGGTTGTGGCTCAGCTTTCTCGCCCTGGTTGCCGTCTTGCTCGCTTTCGACCTGGGCGTTCTGCACCGCAAGCAGCGCGAGATCCCGGTGTCAGAAAGCCTGATGCTCTCGGCGGGCTATATCGCGATGGGCCTAGGCTACGGTGCCTGGATATGGAGCCACCTGGGGGCGGCGTCGGCCACGGACTATTTCACCGGCTATCTAATCGAAAAGTCGCTGTCGATGGACAACGTCTTCGTGATCGCGATGATTTTCTCCTACCTCTCCATTCCGCGCGCTTACCAGCACCGCGTGCTGTTCTGGGGCATCTTGGGCGTTATCGTGATGCGCGCCATCATGATCGGATTGGGCGCCTCGCTCATCAGCCAATTCAGCTGGGTGCTGTATCTGTTCGGCGCCTTCCTGCTGCTGACGGGCGTCCACATGCTTTTCACCTCGTCAAAGCCGGCCGACCTTGCGTCCAACCGGATGCTCCTGTGGCTGCGAGGTCGCATGCGCGTGACAGACTCGTTGCACGGCAATCGCTTTTTTGTGCAGCAGGCTGACGAGCAGGGGACACTGCGTCGCTATGCCACACCGCTGTTTCTCGCCCTGGTGATGATCGAAACCGCCGACCTGATCTTCGCGGTCGATTCGGTGCCGGCGATCTTCGTCATCACGCAGGAACCCTTCATCGTCTACACCTCCAACATCTTCGCGGTGCTGGGCTTGCGCGCTTTGTACTTCGCGCTCTCGGCCATGATCGATCGATTTCAGTATTTGAAGTATGCGCTCGCCCTGGTGCTGGTCTTCATCGGATCGAAGGTCTTCCTCGCCAACATCGTCGGCAAGTTCCCCGCGTGGGTCTCGCTTGGCGTCACGATCGGACTCATCACCGGCGGCGTCGTGTTCTCGTGGATCAAGACGCGGAAGCCCGCGCCGACGCTGGCGGAGGTGTCGTGATGCTCTCGCTACTCGCCCCCGACAGTGCGCCAATCCCAACGAGCCCCGCCATCGCCGCCACCACTGCGTGGTATCCCAACGCGCAGCAGTGGTTCGACGCCATTGTCGCGGCGATCGAGCGGGCCGAAGCCAGCGTGGATATGGAGTTCTACATCTGGACGCCTGGTCGTCTGGCCAGCCGCCTCGAAGCCACGCTGCAGGCCGCCGCGGAGCGCGGTTGCCGGGTTCGCGTACTGCTGGATGCTTACGGCAGCGAAGCGGCCGCACCGTCGATGCAACGGCTCCGCGCGGCAGGGATTGCCGCAGTCTGGTTCAACCCGCGCCGGTGGAGCCGGCTGTCGTTTCGCAACCACCGCAAGCTCGTGGTCATCGACCGCACGCAGGCGTTCATTGGTGGATGCAACGTCGCCGACGAGTACGACGGCGATGGCGTGGAAACGGGATGGCGCGATCTGGGTATTGCGATCCATGATCCTACGTGCGCGTCGGCCCTGGCGCACTCCTTCGACCGAATGTGGTTGATAGCCCCATTCGATCACCTGCCCTCTGCGGCCGCCATGCCGGAATCGGCGAAAGGTGTGGACTGGGAGCTTTTTTTTTGCCGGCGCCGGCCGCGGAGGCCGTCGCTACCGGCGCCAGCTGCATCGCGATCTAGGGCGTGCCACGAGGGTCGACGTGCTGGCGGCGTACTTCGTCCCCACGACGCGCTTGCGTAGATTGCTCACGCAGGTAGCACGCCACGGGGCCGTTCGCGTGATCGTGCCTGCATCCGGTGACGTGCCGGTGGCCCACCACGCTTCCGCGCACGCGCTGGATCAGCTGATCCCTGGTCGCATTCGCGTGTTCGAGTACGTTCCGGCGATGCTGCACGCCAAGCTCATCGTGGCCGACAACGTCGTCTATGTAGGGTCGGCCAATTTCGACCCCCGTAGCCTGCGCATAAATTTCGACGTAATGCTGCGCATCGACGATGCCGGCGCAGCAGCGCAGGCCCGCGCCATCGTCGACCATGTTCAGCTCCACGCGCGCCCCTATCGGACGGGGGAGCCCGGCTTGGTCGTGCGCGCGTACCGCCGACTGGCCTATCTCGCCATGGCTTGGCTCGACCCCTTGATCGCGCGTCGCAAACTTCGCCTGCTGGCCTGACGGTGCCGCCATGGAATCGATAGAAATTTTTCTAACGCAGGATTTTCTCGGCAAGGCGGCGTGGCTGTGGCTGAGTTTTGTGGCCATCGTTGCGGTGTTGCTCGCCTTCGATCTGGGGGTGCTGCACCGGCGCGATCGTGCGATTGGAATTCGCGAGAGCATTGCGCTGTCGATCGGCTACGTGGCCCTGGCGCTGGCCTACGGGGCTTGGGTCTGGTGGTACCTGGGCCCTGCACCGGGTATGGAGTACTTCACTGGATTCATGATCGAAAAGACCCTTGCGGTCGACAACGTCTTTGTAATCGCAATGATCTTCACGTATTTCGCGATTCCCCCGGCCTACCAGTACCGCGTACTGTTCTGGGGGATCCTGGGCGTCATCGTGATGCGCGCAGTCATGATCGGCCTGGGCGCGGCATTGATTACCCGCTTTGACTGGGTGATGTGGATTTTCGGGGGCTTCCTGCTGCTGACTGGCATCAAGATGCTCTGGATGGTCGACAAGAAGCCCGACCTCGTCAACAACCCGGTCATCGGGTTTCTGCAGCGACGATTGCGCGTTACCCCCGAGATCCATGGCAGCCGTTTCTTCGTGCAGGCGCCGCGCGACGCCTCGCCGACGGCCCCGATGGTGTGGTGGGCTACGCCCGTGTTTCTTGCGTTGCTGATGGTCGAGTTCGTGGACCTGATCTTTGCGGTCGACTCGGTACCGGCGATTTTTGCCATCACCAAGGATCCCTTCGTGGTCTACACCTCGAACATCTTCGCCATCCTCGGACTGCGTGCCTTGTATTTCGCGCTCGCCGCAATCATCGAGCGCTTCCACTACCTGAAGTACGCGTTGGCGCTGGTGCTGATTTTTGTCGGCGGCAAGATTTTCTGGGCGCAGGTCTACGGCAAGGTCGACCCCTTGGTATCGCTCAGCGTGACCGCGGCCCTGCTGGGCGGCGGTGTGATCTACAGCCTGATTAGAACGCGCAAGCCCTCAGCCGCGCGCTGAACCCCTCATTTCAAGGAGAAGCACCGTGAAGTTGCCCAACCCAAGCCGCCGCCCCCTGTTGATCGGGATCGCCGCCACGCTCGCTTTCGGAGTGATCGCTGTGGTCGTCCTCACTGCCGTCGTGTTGTGGCGCCTCACCGAATGGGGCTCAGAGACCGTCAACCAGTTGACTGAGGCCGCCACGGCGGTGGTTGCCCCGCTGCGCGAAGACGCCCAACGCGCCGTGACAGAGACCAAGGCGACAGTCGCCAACTCGGTCGCTGCGGTAGCGAATCCCCAAGAAGAGCTGCGCCGCGCGGTAGCCGACGCGTCGAGCTCGGTTGCCCAGGTCAAGGAACGCGCCGCGCAGGTCTTGGGGGAACATGAGGCGGTTGTTCGAAATCTTGGCGAGGCCACAGCGCAGGACGCCTCGCAGACTGTTGCTGCGGCGGCTGCGTCGATCGCCCCCGTGGTGGCGGGGCACTTGGAAGCCGCACAAGCGCTGATCCCACGCGTGGCGCGGGATCCGACGACGTGGCCGGAAGGTCTGGCGCTCAAGCAGATCCACTACCGGCAGGCGGGTGACGTGACGGAATATTCCTACCTCGCTGCGGTGCCGGCGTTTGATTTGAAGACTTTGCGCGAGCAACTCATCGGGCTGGGGTACGCCGAGCATGTGCTGGCCGAGGGTGAGGGCACGCTGGAGGCGGTGTATCGAGGCGAGCATCAACTCCTTCTCTCGGCCACCACACTTGGCAGCGAGCAACGCATCGATGTTCGCGAACTGCCGAAAGCCGGCCCGTGACAGGCAAGCAGCGCCGGCACACGTACGCGCCGTGATGAAACCTGGACACCCACAATCTGCACCACCGCGGTACCAGTCGTAAACGTCAGCCGGATGTGGGAACCCCGATGCTGCTGGGCGCGTTGGAGGCGAGCACTGTTTGCGCGCCGGCGGCGAATGGGCGCAGTTGGCTCAGTCGTCGCCGTCTTACCTGGCGGGCGCCGTGACGCTCTGTATTCTCAGCCAGGCACTTTGGCAAGGGCACGCGCCGTGCCGATGCCGCGCAGCCAGCACTGACCCATCACACTATCCGCGCCAGTCGGCTTGAGCGGCGCACGACTGCATGGATGCAGGAGGTAGAGCAACGCAGGAGCAGTTGCCGAGCCGCTAAGCCGCTAAGCCGCTAAGCCGCTGGTGCATTAAAGATCGCGTAACCGAGCTGTCAATAGGCGTGCCGTATGCCGCACCGCCAGGATGTCGATCTGGTCCGCCAGGATCAGGAAGATGATCCGGTATTCGCCCACGATGGCATATCGGATTTCATCGCGCTTGTACTTGGATACGCGTGGCCAAGCATAGGGGTTATCGCCTAGAGTGGCGGCATGCTGAGTCAAACGATCGATGAACTTGTCCGCGTTGACCGGCTGATCCTTGGCGATGTAGTGATGCAGTTTCTGCAGACGCCGCAGCGCCTGCAGAGTCCAGTTCACTCTCATTCGGGCAAGCCGGGCAACCCGAATAGCGTGCGCACCTCGTTATTGCTGACGACACGCCCCGCTGCGCTGTCACGCAAACCTTCCTCAATGTCCTGAACGATCGAGACCTCGTACACCAGGTCTTTCCAATCGGCATCATCGGGCAACTCGTCGATCAGGTCGTGCGCCCGTTGTTTGAAGCTTTGCGGATTCGCAGCCATGACGGCACCCCTCGCAGCAGTTGAATGCATTCTATCCTTCTCCCGCGCCGGCGTCGCCGGTCGCGTCTGTGTCGTTCGGCCGCCGTTGCCAGGAAAAGAGCAGGACTCCCAGCAATATGCACCACCGCGGAGCCGAATGGGGGAACCCCGATGATGCTGTGCGCGTTGGAGGCGAGCACTGTTTACGCGCCGGCGGCGGATGGGCGCAGTTGGCTCAGTTGTCGCCGCCCTACCTGGCCGGCGCTGTGACGATCTGTATTCTCAGCCAGGCGCTTTGGAGAGGGCGCGCGCCGTGCCGATGCCGCGCAGCCAGCATTGACCCATGGCTCGGGCTTTCTCGATCAGGCTCTCGACTTCGCCGATCGCGCGGCCGAACCCAGAGCCCACGGCCATGACTTGCCGCGTCCAGCGCTCTGTGTCCATGCCGAGTTTGGCCACGACCGCCGGCGGAGGCCCAACAATGGCACCGCGTTTGTCGGCGCGGATCTGCCGACCGCTGAAGTCGACCAGCCCCAGGTACTCGGCCTGGCTCATCCGCAGCACCGACAGACCGCGAATGCCCAACACCGGCGCCAGCGCGTGCCCTGCT
>JAYSZM010000234.1:0-26493 GCA_043738015.1 Lysobacterales bacterium | reverse complement strand
GCTCCGGCGTCGCCGCTTCCCACTTTTCCAGGTCGCTGGCGTTCTGCTTGTATTTCCACGCGTCACATCGGGTGATGAACCCGGCAAGCCCCTCTTCGGTGGCCACCATCAGGAACCGGCGCTTGGTGCGGGTGAACGCAACCATCTCGATGTTGCGGTCCTTCTTGTCGTGCTGGTGCGCTTTGGTCGGCGTTGTCTGCAGGCTGTAGACGTGGTCTTTGCTCTGGCCCTGGGCGGAGTGCACCGTGCCGGCGTAGTTGTAACTCAGCGGCATGTTGCGGCTCGTAGATAGGCGCAGCAGCTCGCCGTCGCTGAGGAGCACGTCGTAGCTCAGGCCCGAGGTGGTGTCGTGCAGGGCCACAACTTGGCCAAAGTCGCCGTTGGAGAATTTCTTGCCGTCGATGTCGCGCCCGCTCTTGCGGAACATCACGCTCTCCCCGATACCCACCTCCACATCGACGTTCTTGCCCAGGCCCTTGGCCGACGCCTTGATCGTCATGGTCTGCGCGAGTTCGCCCCGCGCCTTCTTCATTTCCCGGACGCTTGAGTTGAGCATGGCAATTTGCGCATGGCGCGGCGCGATAATGATTTTCTCCTGCTCTGGCGCGCTGTCCTCGACGTAGCGCCGGGCGAGCTGCTCGACTGCCGCCGCCTCGTCCGCGGCCATGGCGATCTGCCCGCGAGCTTCCATCTTCTCTGCGAGCTCTGCGCCGGTTGCGGTGCCATACATGGCCAGGGCGATCTCGCGGTCAGCCTCGTGCTTCTGGCGTTTGATGTTTTCGAGCACTCGCTCGCCCACTGTGGCCACCAGCAGTTTGTGCGGGGCACCAGGGCCGACCGACTGGAGCTGCTGGTAGTCGCCCACGGCGACCAGTTTGCCGCGCACCTCCGGCGCATTGAGGCGGTCGAGGAGAGCGTGCATCGTCTTAGTGTCGGCCATGCCGCTTTCGTCCAGCACGAGCACCGCGCCCGGCTGCAGTTTCAGCTGCCCGCTATCGAGCTTCTGGAAGAGGAGCGCGGTGTTGAAGTGCACCACCCCGGCTTCCTCGCCGATAACGCGCGCCGCCTTGTCGCCAATGGCGGTGCCAATGACTTGCCGGCCTTCTGCCTGGAACGCGCGCACCGCGGCGCCGATGCTGGCGCTCTTGCCGGTGCCGGCCCGCCCCGTCAGGCACGCAACTGCCCCTGAGCCGTAGGCGACATAACGCACCGCTTCGAGCTGCTCGGCGTTGAGCTCAAATCCCTGGGCCTTCTGGTGGGCGGCGATGGCTGCCTCGACTGACTCGCGTCCAACGTGCACGCTCACGTCGTTCTGGCGCTCCAGGGCGATCGACCGCAGCCCGTGCTCCTTGGCCATGAACGCGGAGCTCGCCCAGCGCTCTTGGCCGTCCGCATCGCACTTCAGCGCCACCAGGTTCGCGTGGGTGAGGATGCGATCGGTTTCCCCGACCACGCCGTCCGCATCCAAGTGACCGCCCTTGTAGCGGGCCACGACCATCATGAGGTCGCTCCGGGTGAAGAAACTCTCGTGGACGTGGACGCGGTCGATCAGGAACTCGTCGTCGCCCTGGATATCGATCAGCCGATTGGGCAGCCCCTTCAGGGCGGTCTCGTCGAACGTGGCGCCGAGCCCTGCCAGCATCTCCCGTTGGAGCCCGATGAGCTCGGAGTAGGGGAGGTCGGCCTTGTGGGCGCGGGTCATGTAGTTAGCCGCGTCCTTGCTCCCGCCGTGCTTCTGGACGTAGGCCAGGATTTCCTTCCGACGCGTGCTCACGCCATCGCAAAGATCCTGCTCAACGCCAGCGAAGCGGTGCCAGACCTGGCCGGTGGCGTGGTCGAGCTCGTCTTGCTCCTCGACGCTCTCGATTGCGTAGCCCTTGTCCAGGAAGCGCTTGGCGATGGACGCGCGGAACAATGCGCCCCACAGGTGTTTGCTCGCCACCAGCTGCTCAAAGTCCAGGCACGAGACCTTCCCGTCCTCGGCCAGCGCCATGTTCATGATCGGCGTGTGGATGTGGAGGTCGGGCTCGTTCGCGCGCGATCCAAACTCCATGAAGGTGCAGTAGGCCAGCTCGGCGACTTGCACCTTGGTGCGCCCGCCCTTGCCCCGGTTGCAGGTGAGGCTGGCGGCGATCAGGCGCATCGCGTCGCCGTGGGCCGCCATGATGATTTCTTCCATCTCCCGCTTCCCGTCGCCCGTGGCGAGGGAGTAGGCAATCGAGATGGACTTGTCGACGGTGAAGCACGCGTCGTAGCCGGGCTTGCGCTTCTCGCTCCCCGCGCCCTCGACCTGGTCTTGTCCGCTCGCGTCGCATCCGCGCAGTGCATTTACCAGACCCGGCTTGTCGACGACGCCGACCAGCCCCATCGACGCCGCGAGGGGGCCGTGCCAGTGACCTTGATCCTTCGCCTCCCCGTCAGTGACGTAGTAGTCCTCGGTTCGCCCGTCGATCTCCCGCCCGCGCTCCTTCTCCTGCTGCTTGGCAAGCAAGTAGTCGGCGGCGTCCTGGGCGTTGGTGAACTGCTTGACGGTGAGCATTGGGGGCGCTGGATTCAGCTACTCCGCACGCCAGGCACGGCCATCTGGGCGCCGGCCTCGATGGCCACGGTCGCCAACTGGCCAATTCGCTCATCGATCCGGCTCAGCATCCGTCCTTCAATCACCTGAAGCATCCGCTGGAGCTGCTCGTGCTGTGCCTGGGCGATGTTGTGCATATCTAGGTTCGCCCGGCGCACCTGGGTCAGCAAGTTGCTGCCGGCAATCGCGTGCAGCAGCGCCTCCCGCATGAACTCGGTCGCATTGGTGCCTTCCTGCTCGGCTGCTAGCCGTAACTCTTCGTGCTCCGCTGTCGTCATCCGAACGGACACGACTTTCGATTTTTCCTTCATGGGGTCGCCCTCTAGGAATGAACCCCTCCCGCACATCAGTCTGCGTCAGGTTGAAAAAGTGTCAATGCAGACAACACGAATATTTCAATAAACCCTTTCCACGCTTACTCCTCCGCCGAAATTGGTGGTTACGAGTAACGCGCAACCGCTTACGCGGTCGCTATGCCGTGCTTGGCTCACAGCAGAAAAACCCCCGAATAGGGGTTGGACTGGTGTGTTGGAAAATTGCTCTTGCTCTCGCTTCTCTCCTCGCCCTTCGCCTTTCGCACCTCGCTTCGCTCTACTCCTTGCCGCCTCTCGAACTTGCCCTGCGTCCTTCCAAATTCTCAAACCTGCCTGACCTCGATATCACTGCTGCTCATCCTTCCACAGCCTCCCCGACTCACAACTGCTCACCGTGAAACCTCGACCGCTTAATGAATAGCCAACCCTGCAAATAACTTCATCACAGCCTCTTGCGACCTGGCCTTTTCTCGTTATGTTTATTTGAGGAAGGGACCACGAACGAAAAAATATCTACTGGAGAGACGCAATGGTGCAGAAGACGAGTAAGCAGGGATTGATCGCCGGAAGCTTCAAGGCCACGGCAGAGAAGCAAGCGCAGCGCATGAAGGAGACCAAAGCGAAGGCCAAGGCGGCCCAGGACAATGCACTGAAGAAGTTTGCCTATGCGGTGTTGGCCGCCGCGCAGCCGAAGCACGACACGGGGCGAGCACTTAGTGAGGATGAAATCGTGGCGTTAGTCGCCAAGGAGACGGCGCGCCTCAGCTCTGCAGGTCGGATCGCTGAGCCGATGCCAGCACAATCGACCGCCAAGGACGGTCACGTCGTCAAGGATGCCCCGGTCACTGCTCCACGGCTGCCGACGGGCGCGTAACGTGTTTGCTCTCGATCCCGAAATTGCGTTCCAGAGGATGCGGCCTACGCCCGAAGACGTCCTCGTCGCGGTTCGTCGGGACGATTGTGATTTGCATCGGGCGTTCAAGCAGTTGATGCGAATGGGGCTGGGTGGAGAGTCGAGCGCCCGTGTGGCGCTGACCGCGATCATAGCCGCAGGGGAAGATCCCGTGGCCTGGCGTGATTTCATGGGGGGCACGACCTTGCTGCACTTAGCCACGAACTGTCCTTGGATGACAAGGCTGCTCCTGGAATTTGGGGCGGACCCAAACGTTCGCTGCACTGCTAGGCATCGCACCCCTATGCACGAGGCTGCGTGGAGCAGTAACGCTTCAGCCGCTCAATGCATTCAAGTCTTGCTCGATGCAGGTGCTGATCCATTTGCCGAGGATCAGCGTGGAATAACGCCGCTCGACTTTGCGGTGGCTTCGGCCTATGAGGTGATTGCCTCCTACCTGGCGCGTAAGCGCAGCCAGGCAGAGATCGACCATCTCCATGTGCGCATTCAAGGCGCCCCAGAACATCGCCGGCGTCTGTAGCTGGAAAAACCTTCCACTGGCTGGGTTCGTGTCCGACGCCTCTGCTGATCTACTGCGCAACCATGTCAAACACGATCGTGAACTCGTTCCCATCGAACTCGGCTACCCGACCAATCCATTCCTTCCGCGCCTTGAAGCTGTTCTTGGCCTTTGAGCCGTCCCCGCCGCCTTCGATCAGGGGCACGTTGTCCGTTCTGGCCATCACCAGTCGAACGGGCCTGTTCTCAGCAATGGCGACCTGCAAATGCTCCCCGAAGAGCTTGTTGCCCATGCCTGACCACCTGCCGAGATAGTCGCGATACACCAGTTGCCCGTTCACCGTCTTCATCCGGTGATACCAGAGGCTCGCCACCATTTCGGTGTCGGTCAGTGCAGACACTGCCCACTGGTTGTTGACCTGCTTGGCGCCGTAGCGCGCGAACTCTGCCGTGATACCCATATTTCTGTCCTCAACCCAGCCGTCTTACTTGAGCAGTCATGCCAAGGCGCACGAGCCGGTCATTCCGGCTCTCTACATAGGCGTGGAACGCGCGGACCGGGGCGCCGAGCGCTTCGTGCTCTTCGTCTGCTGGCAGCCCCGAAATCGTGCAAGCCAGCGTCAGGCTGAAGTTCACTAGGGCAACGGCATTGACGGTCGTCTCAACGTGCACCACTGGCGGAACGGCGCACCCGATCTGGTTGTGATGATCGAGATAGAGGGCGTGGATTGCCCTTCCACCGTGCACGAGTCCGCAGAGCGGATCCCATGCACCCGCAATCATGCGAGCGAGCTTGCCTTCCTCCGGCGCAGCGTCGCCTTCCACAGCATGAAGTCGGGCCTGCACCTCTTCGGCCAGCGCTACCACCCCGATCTTCGCCCACTTGCCATTGACCGTCAGGCGGCGTGGCCCTTCGTCGTTGTCGATGAAATCTTGGAGCTCCAGATCTGTGGCGATGTGCGCGAAGAACACCGCCCGCAGAAACTGCTCGATCTGGGAGCGGTGGAGGGCGAGGGCGGGTCCTGCGAGGTCCAGCGGATTGGTCGCCAACAGGTAGGTCAGCGCTCGCCCGTGATCGCAAGAGGCGCGCAGTAGCTGGAGAGCGATGAAGAACCGCTCCGAGTCGGCAGGCTGGCAGATTTCGGAGATAGAGCGCATCACCGCCTCGATGCAGCTCAGTGCGTCCTGGGCGTCAGCGGCCAGATCCCCAGCAGTTGGCGCGGGGCGTGCCTGAGGGGGCCTGGCGGCGATAGCGGAGCTGATGCTGCGGGACAGCAAAGATGGCGTTGTCATGGACTGATCTTGCCGGAGTTGGCGGAGCAAGACATTCCCTCATGCATATGTCTCGCCGCCTGCGACGCCGGGCGGCATAATCGGGGCACGGGGACACATTGACTGTGGTGCGTCCCGGTTACCTGGGGGGCGACTGCTCGTCCCCATTTTTCGCTTGCTCTATGGGTTCCGATGCCGACGCTTTCCTGGTTCAACCGAGACAAAGACCTCACCGCTTCGGCCCTTGCGCCATATCGGCTCCTTGAGCCGATCGCGAAGCACTCCTATGGGGAAGAAGACTCGCCCAACATGATCATTGAGGGTGACAACCTCGATGCGCTTAAGGCACTCCTCCCGTATTACGCCGGTCAGGTGAAGTGCATTTTTATCGATCCGCCCTACAACACCCGGACGGATTTTGAGCACTACGACGACAATCTTGAGCACTCACAGTGGCTCTCGATGATCTATCCGCGGCTGGAGCTCTTACGTGCGCTCCTTCGTCAGGACGGCGTAATTTTCGCCACCATCGATGACACCGAGGCTCACTACATGAAGGTAGTGATGGATGAGGTGTTTGGCCGAAGGAATTTCGTATCAAACATCGTTTGGCAGAAGAAATATACCGTCGCCAATGATGCGAAGTGGTTCTCTTCTACACATGATCATGTTCTCGTCTACGCAAGTGACAAGGACAAGTGGCTTCCTAAGCGGCTGGCAAGGCCTGCCGAAATGGATGCACGCTACAAGAACCCGGACAAGCACAAGAAGGGGCCTTGGAAAGCAACTCCCATACACGCAAAGAGCGGAAGTGCGGCTGGGGCTTCGTTCAAGTATCGCTTCAAGAATGGCATGGTGTGGTCGCCTCCTCCTGGCACGTTCTCTCGTTATTCCGCAGCCACCCTGGCAGCGATGGATGAGAACGACGAAATCTGGTTCGGCAGAAATGGCGAGGCCATGCCGTCGAGGAAGACCTTCCTCTCCGATATCTCGGAAGGCGGGGTAGTTTCGTCCACACTTTGGCTCCACAGTGAAGTGGGGCACAACCACGAAGCGCGCGACGAAGCAAAGGCAGTTGTGCCCGACGACGCGTTCAAGACGCCAAAGCCTGAGCGTCTGATTCAGCGAATTCTTGAGCTCTCAACTGGCCCAGGAGATCTTGTCCTGGATAGTTTTCTTGGGAGCGGAACAACGGCGGCCGTCGCACACAAGATGGGCCGGCGGTGGATCGGTATTGAGATGGGTGATCACGCCCGCACTCACTGCGTTCCGCGCCTCAAGAAGGTTGTCGATGGTGACCAAGGTGGCGTTTCCCAAGCCGTAGGTTGGCCTAGTGAAGGCGGTGGTGGTTTTCGCTTCTTCAGGCTCGGCGCGCCTGTTTTTGATGAATCTGGCCATATCCGCGAAGGCATCAGATTTGAGCACTTGGCGGCTCACATCTGGTTCTCTGAGACGGGCACGCCTCGGTCGAGCCGCGCTAAGAAGGAGGCATTCCTCGGCGAGCATGACGGCAAGGCCTACTACCTCCTCTTTAACGGAGTTCTGGGCGATCTGAGCAAGGACGGGGGCAATGTCTTGACGAAGAAGATCCTTCGCAGCTTGCCGGCGTTCGATGGACCCAAGGTCATCTACGGCGAAGCGTGTTCGTTCTCGGAAGATCAGTGCAGCGAGCTTGATATCGACTTCAAGCAGACGCCCTACGATATCAAGGCCCGGTAATGCTCAAGCTCAAGAACTATCAGAAGCGTGCTCTGTGCAGCCTGGAGAAATTCCTGGAGGAAGCTCGCCTGCAGGGGCCTAGCTCTGCCTTCGTGACTGCGGTGGACAAAGGCCTTCGTGAAGACTATTCACCGTTACCCGGCCAGCCCGACGTGCCCTATGTGTGCCTGCGCATTCCCACGGGGGGCGGCAAGACCGTCATGGGCGCGCACATCATCAAAACGACGGGCGCGACCTATCTCGATAAAGAGTTCCCGCTTGTCCTCTGGCTTGTGCCAACTACGCAGATCAAAACGCAGACGCTTGACGCGCTCAAGGATCCTCGCCACCCATATCGGGCCGAGCTCGATGACGCGTTTGATGGGAAGGTGGAGGTCTTTGACATAACGGATTACCCCAACATCCGGCCTGCAGACATCGGCACGAAGGTTTGCGTAATCGTTTCGACAACTGCCTCACTACGTGTGTCGGACACGGAAGGTCGCAAGGTCTATCAGCATCACGAAGACCTGGAGTCGCACTTCACGGGCGCGATGTCCGAGCTGCCCTACCTGGAGAAAGGTGAGAACGGGAAGGCGCTCTTCTCATTTGCCAACCTCCTCGCCGTCCACGGCCCGCTCGTAATCATGGATGAGGCGCATAACGCCACGACGCCGCTCTCGTATGAGGTCTACGAACGGCTCGCGCCAAAGGTGGTTGTCGAGCTCACCGCAACGCCAGACGCCCGGTCTTCCAACATTCTCGTCTCCGTCTCGGCTTTTGAGTTGAAAGACGAGAACATGATCAAGTTTCCGTTGATCCTCAAGGAGCATAACGGCGAGTGGCAAGCGGCTGTGTCTGCCGCTATTGCCCGGCGAAAGGAGTTGGCCAAGACAGCGCTTGGCGAGCCTGACTATATCCGCCCGATCATCTTGATCCAGGCAGAGAACATCCGGGGCGAAGCGACTGTTGCGGAAGTGAAGCGCCACCTTCTGGAGGTCGAGAAGCTACCCGAGAAGGCGGTCGCGATCGCTACCGGCGACCAGCGGGAGATCGAGGGTGTTGACCTCTTCGCTAAGGATTGCCCGATCGAGGTGATCATCACTGTCCAAGCGCTGAAGGAGGGCTGGGACTGTTCCTTTGCTTACATTTTCTGCTCGTGCGCGCAGGTCAAATCTGACAAGGATATTCAGCAGCTTCTCGGGCGGGTGCTGCGTATGCCCTACGCGACCCCGCGAAAGCAGGAGGCCATGAGCAAAGCCTACGCCCATGTGGTTACGGATAGCTTTGGCAAGGCGGCCGGAGAGCTAACCCAGAGCCTCGTCAATATTGGGTTCAATCCATTGGAGGCGGCTGCGGCCATTCGCAAGGAGGAGAAGACCAAGCCTCTGCCGCTGCCCGGCGGCAAGATGCATCCACCGACGCTTCCTACTACGACGCTGGAAGTAGCCAAAGAGCCCGATCTCTCTAACGTCCCCGAGCGAGACAAAGCGCGTGTCGTCTTCAAGCCCAGCCCCACGGGCAAGGGTGGCACGCTAAATCTGATCGATGAAATTGATCAGGCAACGGTTGATGCGATCAAGGCAGCGGTGCCTGTAGGCAAGCGCGAAGAGATCACCAGCAAGATTGAAGTGCATCAGCTGACGACCATCGCGGCGAAAGCCCCGAGCGAGAGGGGAGCTGTGTTCCAAGTGCCTCGCCTCTATGTCCTGGAGGACGGCGAGCAGCTTGAGCTCTTGGAGCGCGGGCACGTCGGGGGAACGTTTCAGTGGGATCTCCTCGCCAGTCCGGCGGATCTGTCGAGCTTCTCCATCTCCGAAGATGCCATGACCTTTGAAGTGTTCCTGGAAGGCAAGCAGGTGCAGTTCCATGCGGTGAAGGACGATGTGGCGACCTACCTCCCAGGCTTCGCTCAAGACCGCACGGAAGGGGATTTGATCGGCTGGCTCGATCACGAGATCCGAGAGCCTTCCGTCAAGCAGCCGGTGCTGCGCGAGTGGATACGTCTTTGCGTTTCCGGTCTTCTGGAGGACCGCGGATTCTCGCTAGCTCAGCTCCTGAAGAGTCAGTTCATCCTGCGCAAGAAGCTTCGCGAGCAGCTTGACCTGGCGAAGACCGCAGCCTTCCGCGCGGGCTTTCAGCAGCTTCTAGAGGTGGGAGAGATTTCGGCGCCCGATGGCCCGGACCACCTCTTCACGTATCCGGCCGACATGACCGAATACCCCGCCCATAGCTATTACGAGGGCGGCAACTATAAGTTCAAGAAGCACTATTACCCGAAGCCTGGCGATCTTAGGTGGAAGACGCCCGCAGGCAATGAGACCGAGGAATACCTCTGCGCCCAGGCGATCGATCTTCTTGAGAATGTTGAGTTCTGGGTTCGCAACCTGGTGCATCCGAAACAGTTCTGGATGCCGACAAGCCGAATGCGCACTTATCCCGACTTCGTAGCGCGCCTGAAGGACGGGAGACTCTTCGTCATCGAATACAAGGGAGCGGACCGGTTCAGTGCGGACCAAGAGAAGGAGAAGCGCATGGTTGGCGATCTCTGGGAGAAGCGAACCAACGGGCGCGGGCTCTACCTTATGGCGCAGAAGATGGACAACGGTAAAAACGTGCGCGAACAACTAATGGCGAAGATTGCCACCGTCTAACTACGCAATATAGGAGCAGGAATATGCTACGGAAGCCAATTTTGGCCCGGTGTGACAATCGGTCAGTAATAGCACAGCAGCACCCCGTCTACGGTGGGCCAGAGGATTGGCTCACGTCATCAACGTTGGCCGCCTACGGTGTTGCGCCACTCTCATTTGATTTTTTCATCGACTGGAGCGCCAATCCCCTGTCCGCTCAGCGGGAGCTGTGGGTAAAGCGGATTTCCGATGTGCCGGTGGATCAGCTTGGTCCCGCGGACGTGCTATCAGGCGCCCAACTTTGTGGCGATGACTTGCCTGCGCTTCAAGCCTTCGCCGACAGGCATCAATTCGACGTCCGTTACGTCATTTTTCGAGATGGCGTTGATTGGCGAAGAAGCCCCGAGCAAATTCTCCTTGCGACTCTGCGAGATGGCTTGTTTGAAAGTAGTTCGTTACACACGCTCGCAGAAGTTGAAGACAATGTAAGGCGCTTTTCGGGCGGGCCCATTCACGTCGGAAACAAAGGACTGACGTATGGAACATCAACGCTAGAGTGTCATCTCGCCGTCCATTCGGACGCTCTTTGGCCTGGGGACGCTGACGGCGTGCTATGGGACCCGGAGAATGGGGCATTTGCCGTTCTCGAGTTCAAGAAGCACAACCTCGGAACACCCATAGCGGATGAGAACATCCAACAATACATGCACAGGGATGCGCGAAAATGGCAGCGCCTGGCTTTGCTTCGGGACAGGCTCGGTCCGGACGTATTCCTTACATGTGTCTACTACTCGACAAGGCCTGGAGTGCATGAAGTCAAGGTTGAGCGTTTAGCCGGAGGGCCTCGACAACTGCAAGCTGTGCATAGCAGTGTCGTCAACATTTCTGGACTGAACCATCAACAGATTGGTCATGCGATCTTCGATGCTCTGTGATGTGTCACATGTGGTGGCTTATGTCCGGGGACCGAGATGCAAGTAGGGCGACTTCAGGTTCAGAACTTCCGTGGGATTGCTACGCTCGATTGGTATCCAGCTGGGAAGACGTTGTGTTGTCTTATTGGCCCCGGAGACTCCGCCAAATCATCGGTTCTTGACGCGATCGAGGCGGTGCTATCGTCTCGCTGGTTCAGCTTCAATGAGGCCGATTTTCACCTTTGCGACACCACAAAGTCGATCGTCATCGAGGTTACGGTTGGTGAGCTATCCAAGGCGCTGTTGTCGGATGAAAGGTTCGGCTTGTATGTGCGGGGGTGGCCTCAAGTAGGGGCGATCAATGACGAACCGGAAGATGGTGACGAGCCGGTTCTGACGGTTCGCCTCACCGTGGATGCAACCATGGAGCCGGTATGGGAGTTGGTTTGTGATCGGGCCCCTCATCCAAGAACGTTGTCGAATAGGGACCGCGCTCTGTTTGGAGTGGTGCGACTCGCAGGAGACGACGCTCGCCACCTCACGTGGGGGCAAGGTTCGGTTCTTGCTAAGTTGACTGATAACACCGATGACGCTGCAAAGCATTTGGCCGACGCCTATAGGTTGGCAAAGTCCAGCGCGAACCTCGGAGCTATAGAAGGTCTTGCCGATGCGTCTGCTGAAGCCGAAAGGCGTGCGAGGGCGATCGGTGCGTATGTGGAAGGAACATACAGCCCTGGCCTTGAGCTTGGTCGGGGCGGGTTTTCTACCGGCTCTATCGCCCTTCATGATGGAAGCGTTCCGTTGCGATTGGCTGGGTTGGGAACTCGCCGCTTAGCGACGCTCGCTATCCAGCGCTCGACAATAGGGGATGGGGCAATTGTGCTGGTTGACGAAATTGAGCATGGACTTGAGCCCCATCGAATTATTGGGGCAATCGTTCACTTGAAGGCTGCACAGAAAACGTCGGTGGACGACGGTGTTGCCGTCGGACAGGTCATGATGACCACCCATTCTGATGTTGCATTAACCGAACTGCGCGCATCGTCCCTTTACGTGGCACGACGCGACCCGGTAACCCGATCCGTTAGTCTCCTCAATGCAAGCGACGAAGGTCAATTTGGCCGCTTGCTAAAGAAAGCGCCTCGTGCGTTGTTCGCCCGGCGCGTGTTGGTCTGTGAAGGAGACACAGAGCTAGGCCTAGTCTTGGGGTTGAGGGAAGGATTTCCCAAGCGACACGGCAACGTCCCTATCGAGCAGCTCGGAGTGGCAGTCGTAGACGGGAATGGAGCTGAAGCTCCTTCAATCGCGCTAGCTTTCGCGGCGCTGGGCTTTCAGACGGCGATATTTCGGGACTCAGACCGAGTTCTCACCACGAGCCAGGCGGCGGAACTCACTGCGGCCGGCGTTGTGGTTTTCCAATACGACGGAAAATTGAACACAGAGCAGGCGCTGTTTCAGGCAGCCAACGATCTTCAGATACAGGCACTCGTGGAATCCGCACGAGAGGAGAAGGGCGCCGACGCCATTAATGCGCAGCTGCGCCAAGCCGTTCCTTCGTTGGCTCCGTTTGACCTCTCGGATCCCGTATCTGAGTGGGACGTGTGGGTGGATTTTGGGCCCGCAGGGAAAGCGAGTGTCCTGGCGCAGGTTGCCACTGACATGAAGTGGTTCAAGACTAGGGCCATGGGTCGAACAATTGCGCCCGTAGTCGAGATCATGACGGCGACAGCACCATTAAGTTCGATCGCCAAGTGCATCGGACAATTCGAAGGATGGATGTATGCCTGAGGCGACCTTCCTGGCACACCTGCCAGTTGGGTCCGTCGTGGCGCCTGCGGGACACGGTAAGACCGAGATGATTGCCAAGGCAGCGGCGCTAGGAAGGCGAACGTTGATCCTGACGCATACGCATGCCGGCGTTCATGCAATCCGGGCGCGATTGAAGAGGCTCGGGATCGCACACAACGCTGCGGCCGTAGACACGATTGCCGGGTGGGCTACTCGCTATGCAGGTGCGTTTCCAGGGCGAGGCCAGCCGCCGAAGGGAATTCCCAAAGGCGATGAGTGGAACCAAGTCTATCGAGGTGGCCTTGCTGTTCTTGATGTATCGGTTGTTCGACGAGTCGTGGAGGCTTCCTATGACCGTGTGCTGATCGATGAGTATCAAGACTGCGATGCGCTCCAACACAAGTTGGCTTTGGGCCTTGCCAAGATCTTGCCGACAATTGTCTTTGGCGATCCGATGCAAGGCATCTTCGAGTTCAGCCAGTCGATGGTGCGATGGGAGTCCGATGTCTTCCCCGAATTTCCGCTCCAGCTTGAGCTCGAAGTGCCGCGGCGGTGGGAAGGCACTGAACCGGAACTTGGTCAGTGGATTGCCGATGTGCGTGATCGGCTATCCAAGGGACAGCCGGTCGATCTTGATAGCGGTCCTGTCCGTTTCATTCCTTGTGGCGGGGCGTTTGAAATGGATGTGTTCTTCGACGGTTACGACGATCGTGAAGGTTCCGTTGCCGCTATCCATTGCCGTCGACCGATCTGCAACAACTTGGCGAAGGCGACGAAGGGTGCTTACCAGTCCATCGAAGAAATTGCGGCCTCACGTTTGCAGCAATTCGGAGCGGAATGGGACTCGGCACAGGATGGGGCGGCGCGAGATCGTGCTCTACGATCGTTGATCGGTGATTGCCTGTCCGTGAAGTCGTTAGCGGACGGAGAGAGCGATAGTCAAGACGATCATGATTTGAGGCATCAGATGAGCTTGGTGTCCGGAAAATTGATTGCCAATGGGGAGCCTATAGCTGCGATATCGTTTCTTCGCCTTGTTCGGAAGCACTCTCGCTCAAGGACACACCGAGGAGAGCTTGCACGGGACGCCGAACGAGCCTTAGTTGAACTCGATGGGGGACGCGTGGCTACTCTGTCCGAAGCAACAGTCGCGGTTCGGCAACGGCTAAGTCTCTCGGGAAGAGGTCCGCAGAAACGGACGATCTCTACGCCGCTTCTTCTGAAAGGGCTAGAGTTTGATCACGTGGTCATCCCGGACGCTGCACACTTCCAGAGAGAAAGCTACGCGGCCGCGAAGCTATTCTATGTGGCCATCTCGCGCGCTCGGCACTCCTTGACGATCTCCTCATCCCAGCGCGTGCTCCAGTTCCCGCTGCCGAACACCTGACGCTGTCGATGTTCAAACTTGAGGGGGTTAAAGCGCAACTTCAGTCCGCCGTTTAGTCGCCGCCCGCGCCTTTCGCTCAAGGTCGGACTCGTATCGCTTCCCGGCATCCTTTTTCTCGGCAACGGCCGCCTTCCCCACGTTCACTGGGGTTTTCGCCTTGCGCACAATCAGGCGGTCGCTGGCGTCGATGTTCCACGCGGTGACCAGCCGCCCCTCTCCAGTGCTCAGGCGATCCATCGCCTCCCGCAGTTGCTGGCGGAAGAGTCGTAGCGTGCGCTTGGCACCGCAAAGCTCGCGAAGGTCCGACAGCGGGGTGGGCGGCATACGTAACTGGCTCCCGATGTAGTCGTGCAGCCATAGAGTCAGGCCGTCGCGACCAAGCGCCGCCTTACGCTGAAAATTGTTGAACAGCACTTCGTCGGTGAGTAGTCCGGCAATGTCGTCATTGAGTCGAATTGACAGCTTTCGGCTCTTGGGTGCTTGCGCCACGCTGAAGATCAGCGAGCCTGCGTATTGAATGCGTGTCGTCTTCAGGTCGATGTGCGCCTTGGAGAGGTCGATTAGGTCTTGGAGAATGCGCCGTCGGGTGTGTGTTTCATCCTTCAGCCCCAGCGCTCGCTCGATGACTCCGGCGGGAACGATGAACACCCTCCCATCGCGCGCTCCCTTTTCGTGCGCTGCCTGGAGCACTGCCTGCCACAGGAGGGCGTGGTGTTGGGTCAGGTAAGGCCCCGTGTATTTCAGCTCGATCCCGAACGCCTTCGCCGCCGGGATGCTTACGTCGACCAAGTAGGGCGCGCGCAGCTCCCCGTTCTCGTCCGCCTTCTTGATGGGGGGCGCAATGCGGAACAGCGCTGAGCGGATCAGGCCGATCGGCACCGGGGGTTGGGCTGGGGGAAGAATTTCGGGGCTGGGTTCCATCTACAGCAAGCTACCTGCGAATGCCCCTCCGTCAACCCGTGATTTACCCTGCCCAGTTGCGGTCGAAAACCGGTCGAACTGACCGTGATTTACTCTGCCCGAAACCGTGATTTACCCTGCTCGAAACCGTGATATACCCTGCCCGAAACCGTGATTTACCCTGCCCGAAACCGTGATTTACCCTGCCGCCGCATATCATCCAACATGTTGATTTATAAAAGGATATTGCAAGTCTCGGCTTCTATAGAATAAGAGGACTAGAGATGGAGAGGGCGCGAGACCCGCGCACCCATCTCGCTTACGCGATCTGGAACAGCGAAAAAGCCAGAAGCTGATTAGACAAGAACGGAACAAGCACGCGTCGATCGCGATGCGACCGCCGCCCTTGGGTGGGGCCTGCGGCCCGTCACCCGGAGGATGTTCAAGTCAGTCGATTTGTGGAGCGCCGTCCGCTACCGCGTCCGGCGCTGGGCGGGCCGTTGGCCCGCCGGCTTACTGGGGCCGGAGGCCCCTGGTAGAAGCGGCCGAAGGCCAGAGAGTGCGGGCCGAGTGCCCGCACCTCCAGCTGCGCGCCACCGGCGCGCACAGAGCTCTTAATTCCGATATCAGTTCAACGCCGCGCAGGCTTACCGGACCTTCAAGAGTTGGTCCCATCGACTCGTATAGGCAGGAGACAAGCTCTCCTGCTTCATGCCCCACGCAGCCTTCTTCTTCCAGCCGCTCGATGCGAACCCCATCGCGCCGCGGCCGAACTTGCGGTTCGCGCTATCCAGCACTTCCATGAGCTTGGCCGCCCGCGGATCGATGCCGGCGAACAAGTCGCCCTGGTGTGTATTTCCCTGGGTTAGGTCGAGTAGCCCCATCCCGCCTTTCTTGTAGCGGTAGCCCTTGCGATACATCGAGCGCACGAGCGCTTGGACCACGCACAGCACCTCGCGCGTGTCGGTGGTCGGCGTGATGAGGGTGAGCGCCTTGCTGGGGTGGTATTGAGCGGCTCCGGGCTTGAACGGGTTAGTGTTGAGCCACACCCACACGCCGCCGGTCTGCAGTGATCGGGAGCGGAGCTTCTCGCACGCCCGGATCGCAAATGTCGCCACTGCCTGGGACACGTCGTCCAGCGTTTCGACCTCGCGCCCGAACGAGCGGGAGCAGACGATCTGCTTACGATCGGCCTCGGTTTCCTGGAGCTCCGTGCAAACGATCCCCTGGAGCTCGCGCTGGGTGCGAGCCAGCACGACGCCAAAGCGGGCGCGCAGCGTTTCGGCGTCGGCGTCGATGAGGTCTTGCGCGGTGCATATTCCTTGGGCGCCGAGCTTGGCAGCCCACTTGCGGCCGACGCCCCAGAGGTCCTCAACGGCATAGCGCGCGAGCTGCTCGGCGCGAAACGCAGAATTGCTCAGGTCCACGATGCCACTGGACGTCTTCTTCCCGAGCTTGTTCCCGGCCTTGGCCAGCGTTTTAGTCGGTCCGATGCCCACGCAGCACGTGATGCCGCTCCATTGCAGGATCCGGGCGCGAGCCTCCTTTGCCGCGCGCTCCGGGTCCTTGATCCCCTCGAAGGTGATAAAGCTCTCATCGATCGAGTAAACCTCGACCCTCGGAAACAGGTCCCGCAGGATCGAAACAATCCGTCCGCTTACGTCGCCGTAGAGGCCAAAATTGGCCGAGCGCACCACGAGTTGCCGGCGAACTTCAGGCGGCACTTCGTGGATGGGCTGCCCCATCTTGACGCCCAATGCCTTGGCCTCCGCGCTGCGAGCAATGGCGCAGCCATCGTTGTTGGACAACACAACGACAGGGCGATTGATCAGTTTCGGGTCGAACGCACGCTCGACCGACGCATAGAAGTTGTTGCCGTCGACCAAGCCGAAGGTCATCGCCGAAACTGCTTGCGAAACGACCATGTCACCACGCCCCAGATATCCAGCTCGGACTCGGGTGGAACCAGGATCGGCGGGTGGTGAGGATTGCCGGAGACAAGCTCCACGCGCTTTCCCCGGAACATGAATTTCTTGATCATGTAGCCCCCGTCCCACAAGACCATCACGATGTCACCGTGGCGCGCATCTAGCGAACGATCGACCACCAGCGTGTCGCCAGGGAAAATGCCGAAGTCGGTCATCGATGTGCCCGAGTCGGCTTCTACGAAGTAGGTCGCGACCGGGTTGCGGATGCACCTCTCGTTGAGGTCGAGGTCTTCTCCCATGTGATCTTCTGCCGGCGACGGAAAGCCGCAGGTCGCCCGAAAACCGAGCAGGGGGCGCGAGGCCGGCAGTGGATCGAGGGTGGCCACACCAACCAACCCTGCTGGGTTCGGCAGGGGGCGAGGGGGGAGGAGATAGATGGCGTGCTGTTCGGACATCGTGGCGAGCTTCCGGGTTGCTTGTTTCACCCGGTGAGACGGTCCACTGGGACGACAGGTTAGGACCGGCGCCGAGGGCTCGCCATTAGTATTTCCCTGAATGCGCCGGTAGGCCTTGTCGCAGCTAGCGCCCCAGCGTGTGGAACAAGTCGCGCGTATGCCAGTGCCGCTGTTTCACGCGCAGCTGAACTCGCAGTCGATAGGTAATCGGATCAGGCGCCGACTGCGGTCTGAACTTGTGGCGCATTGTGTTGCAGTGATAGCAGGCCGCGACCACGTTCGCTCCGTGCCTGCCGCCGTCTTGTTGCGCGAGCAGGTGTTCGCCCGTTGCTTGCAGGCGAGATGCTTGGCGCAGGGTGAGGCCATGCGTTGCGGCGAAGCCGGCGCGGTCGGTGAGCCACATGGGGAATTCGCAGTAGTAGCAGCGGCCACCTTGCGCATGGAAGGCGGAATTACGGGCATTGCAGTAGGGCTTGGGCATAGAGGTCCAGTGGCGGGAGCGAGGGTTTGCCCCGGCGTCTGGATACAGAACGCACGGGAACCTGGCGCCAACTGGCTATGCAGGCAAAACACCGGGGGTTAGAACCTCCCGGCGAGGCATTTATCGCGCGGACCAATGCTCGGTGTCAAGATTGTTGGGAAATGTCCTTGCCGGTGGCAGATTTCCCCCGGCGAATTCGAGATAGGAGGTTGGCATGTGCTACTCCGCAGAAGTGTGGTCGGACTACCACACCTACCTACGCCGCTTCCCTGGCGCGGAAGCGAGCATTTCGGATTTCGTGGAGCTGTATATCCGCAAGCACGGAGGGGCAAAGATCAAGACGCCCAAGGCGATGGACATGGCATTCGCCAACCCCAAGGGCGAGGACGAGAACCGGATCCATTCGCTGATCCAGGAGATCGACTCGGCGGCGATCTCCAAGCTGGAGCGGGACCTGTTCAAGCAAGTCAAGCGCCTGGCGGACGCGCAGCGGGCTTTGCAGACGAAAGAAACGAAGAAGGCGTTGGAGGATCAACGCATTGCCACCGACAAGATCGGACAGTTCAAGGCCAAGATCGCAGACTTCAAGCGCACAGAACTGAAGGATCGAGACACCCGAATTTTTCCCGAGGTGTATGCGCCCGTCATGATCTGGGAAGACGGCAAGCGGGTCATCAAGCCCATGCGCTATGGGTGCCGCCTCAACGGCAAACCGTTGCGCTACGACAACGATTTCTCGGGAACTTACAACGCCAGGCGCAACAGCTTGGAGAAATACTGGGCGCCCGTCTTCGGGACGAAGCACGGCCTTATCGTGGTGGACAAGTTCTATGAGAACGTGGAGATCGAGGGCAAGAACGCGGTGTTGAAATTCACCCCGCGCGACAACGGCCCGATGTATATCGCGTGCTTGTGGGATCACTGGGTGGGGAAGGGCAAGGAGGTCGACGAGCCCGGCCTATTGTCGTTCGCGGCAATCACCGACGACCCGGAGCCAGAGGTGGCTGCCGCTGGCCATGACCGCACGATCATCAATTTGCGGCCCGAACACGTGGACGCTTGGTTGAACCCCGATCCCGCAGACCTTGCTGCGCTCTACGCGCTCTTCGATGACAAGGCTCATCCGTATTACGAGCACCGGCTCGCGGCCTGACCGAGATGGAGAGCTATCAGGACATCATCTTGGGCCAGTTTCCTGGTCGGATTACGCTGAGCTGCAAAGAAGTGGCGCTGCTGATCTATGGCCAGGACTCGCGGGCAGCATGCAACGGCGTTCGCGATCGGCTGATGGCAGGAACGCTGATCCCAGGCCTGAGGAAAAACGGGCGCCGGTGGGTGATCCCGATCTTGGCGCTTGCACGCGCCATGGAAGCGCTGGTCGAGGTTCCGCGACGCGAACCGCCCAACTATCGATCGTCGAGCACGGACCTCATGCCAACGCGAAAAGGCAGGCGCCGCTCGCCGATCGGGCCGACCCTCGGTGACTATTAAGTCGGTCCGCCTATCCCTACGGTTCGCCCGTGCAATTCACCATATTCGGGCGAAGATGACGCGAGGTATTCGCTGACCGCTACAGCGCCCGACTGGTCAACTTCGATCAGCCCGCAATCGAGCGCCGCGTGCAAGTCCCGCCGCAACAAGATGCCGTGGTGGGCTTCGTTGTCGGTCCGCCAGTTCACCCAGGAGAAGTGGGCGGCATCGCAAACCTCGGGCGGTGCCCCTGTGAGTGCGCAGCGATTGCCGGTCTTACCTGCCACCCGCTGACGAAATCGAACTTGGTCGGGCCGCGTTTCGCGCAGTGCGAGGATCGGCTCGCGAGCTGGCATAGGCCGCCCGTCCACCGAGATGTCCCGCCGACCTGGCAGGCTACCCCGCTGTAGCAAAACGGTGTCGCCCTCAACGACGGCGAACCATGGGACTGGATCTACCCCGCGCCGCTCTGACACGCCGGAGCCCCACTGCGAGCGGTCGGGCTTCTTCTTCTGGAGGATGACCCGAACGGGTTGGCTCGCCCGCCGCCCAAGAATGTCGAACAGAGCCTGGGCGCGTTTCCGGCGTTGCCCCGAAAGGTCAGTGCGCTGGGCTGGATTGCTCTGGCTCCACTTCGGGATGCCATGGGGATCCTGGATCTCATCGATCCATATCGTGGCAAAGGCTTGGTCACCATCGTCCCAGCCCCAGTGGGAGGAGAAGTGCCGGTTGTGCTCGATCGCGTCTGGCCGCATCCCGGCGCGCTCCAGCAGTTCGGAAATAGACGTGCCTCGCTGGAGGTAGGAGTGGAGGTCGAGGTCGTCGCTCATCCGGATCTCCGGGTCAGTATTTTCTTACATGCCATCGGCCAATTACCCGATGTTGCCGTTGCCCCGCCAAGGGTAGGCTGCCCTCGTCGTCCAGGCCATTGCACCCGTCAACGGGGGCCGCGGTTTAAGACCCGCAACCAAGCGCCGACGACCGAGGAGCCCCCCCATGTGGGGCTTTTCGTTTTCGGGAGTTCCACTATGCGGCTCGGTCGGTGGTGGGCTATGGGTATCGTTTGAGCCCTGCTTGAGTGACTAGGTAAGTGTTTCTGAAGCCGCGCTGCCTAGCTAGCTAGAAGCTGCACCAACAGAGCAGCCGAAGACTGGGATCCCTTCTCTTTAGGATCGAGATCAATGAGCAATCGCTCATATGTATATTTCTTTCGCTCAAAGAATTCGCTAGGACCAAGCAGCGTTGGTATCTCTCTAAACGAAACCAGCATGGAACTCAGTATGGTCCTCAAGTAATATTCAAGGTTCGCACAGAGCAAGCCGATCATAACCACACTCTTGGCGTTGTGAACCACGTCGCATCGGGCCCTATAGATGCGTTGGATTTGCCAACGAATGCGCCCCTCGTGGTTTCTTAGGAGCGATGCTGTTGCGGAGTCAGATTTAAGGCCCTTACTGATTCGCTCAAGATGATGCCAAAGATAGGGCTCGTCTCTTGATCGATCCAGAAGAGTCGCGAGTTTTTGCTGATCCTTTATTGCGGCATAGAACTCTTGGTCACTAGATATTGGTGGCAACTCACCCGAAGCAATTCCTAGCGAGTCAATTGCCGCGCGCAATGCAGCCATGTGTTTAGAGATGTAGGTGAGACCTAAGCACGGCAACATGGCCGCCTCGACTGCACCTCCTATTGAGCCGCCCGCTTTGCTACCTTTTGTGAGGTATTCGACTGCGGTCCACCAATTTACAAGCTTATTTTCGAACAAGCGCACATCTGTGCCTATTCTGTAAAATCTGAACGCGGCTAATATTCGATCCCTGGACTCGGCTTTTGCGTCATCTCGATCCGCGATGGCATTTAGATGACTAACAAAGTCACCTAGATCTCTCGCGCTTCGGACCGGCTTTGGGTTGGGTATCAGTTCGGGAATTGCAAGAAGTAGCGGTTTCTCATTATCTTGTGTAACGAAATCGGTCGAGAGCGTTAGATTCTTCGCATCAAACTCGAACCGGATGAGGTCTAGTAGTTGACCTATGTCCCCGTAAGCTTGCATTCCGGCGAATCTCGCGTCTCTACTCGGCAGATCAAGCCAGGCGAACAAGCGCTGATTGTTTGCTTCCCATTTCTTCTTCCAATCTCCGGTGCGAACAATCTTTTCCAGCGTTGCCTGCAGTTCAATTGGAGCCACTTCAGATAATGTTATTTCTCCATACTTACCAGAAGCCAGCGCAATTGGCGCCGGCATTCCTCCTACTGTAAAGAAGACGCGATATACTTTTGACTCCGCCAGCATGATTTCACGAACTCTTTCCAACCGAGATTGAAAATTATACGGGAGCTGCTCTGCATCACCTGCAATACCTCTTTCCACTTCACTCGACATCATCTTATAGAGCCCGAAGAGGCTTTCTAAACTGAAGCCGCCATCGTGGACTACACTTAGAATGTCGCCGCAAACGCGCTCGATGTCAGCATAAGATTGGCTTTCTTGCTCTTCCGTTTCAACACACGGGAGTTCGAATAGCTTCATCATAAGCCAGGCAAAAGAATCCGATAGAAAGTTTCGTTCTAGCGAAGCGCTTAGATCCCTAATCAAGGCCTGAAGGAGATTGTCACGGCTTCTGAAGGGCGAAGCGCCTTTATTTTCGTTTTTCCTGAGATGCTGAAGGGCGTCCGTTAACAATCGAACCACGTCGGAAAGAGCGGCATAATTGGGAAATGAAGTCTCAAGGACTGGATGCTTGTCCAATATGCCAAGTAGCTCTTCAGCGACAATTTTCCGATCTCTATCATCTGCATGCGGTTCATACATCTTGATGAACTCACGCATAATATTCACAGGGTTCATTACCCTTAATCGGTAGGAGTCCAGTGAGGATTTATGTATGCGATTGGACCAAGCACTCAAAAAGAAGTGCTGCCGCCGAGTAAGGCCGAGCTTGGCGGGCTCCAGATTCTTAGGAATTCGCATGTGGTCCCAGTTGACATCTAAGTGGAAGCCAGCTACCCTAGCTGTCTAGTTGGGCGGACGCTAGTGGCTCAGCAACGAAAAAAGACGGGATTGGAGGATGTAGGCTGTGGTTCGTCCCGCTGCATCCTCCTCTTCCAACTATATTAAACGGGCCGCAAGGCCCGTTTTTCTTTGGGTGACCAACTGGCTATCAACGACACGGGCGCCGTGTTTGCCACTTGACCTAAGTAACGCTCAAATGCGCTTTTGATCGTTTCTGATCTCCTAGATAGTGCTTTCGCATCTTGACCAGGACATCCTCTGTCGATACTTGATCAGACCAACATCGGGTCTAAGTGACTTCAGCGTCTGCACGCGCCTCGACTACGTCACTGGCTTTGCAATGTAGATGTAGTGCTTCCAGCACCGCCGCCTCCTTGGGCACAGGGTTCATTAGGTGGAGCCACCAGTCGTAGACTGGTGCCATCGGCAACGCTGGTCAGGTGCATGGCTACCAACGACGACAAAGATCAAGACCAGCTCAGCCCCATGCGGGCCGTTGATCCCGCCATACAGGCAGCGATCAAGCAATGTGCTGCGCTGACCGAAACTTATCAGCGTCAGTTGCAGGAATTGATGCCCGCGTATGAGCAGATCCAGCGCGATTTCCTAGAGCCGATGCGAAAGCTGCAGCAGCAAGCGGCGCAGCTCATTGAGCCAATCGAGGTTCAGACCCGACAATTCTCTCGCCAATTGGCTCCCGCCTTGAGTGAGTTCACGCGGAGCGTGGATGAGTTTCCGGCCCGCGCCCGGGCGGGCCTCCTGGCCATGGCCGAGGCGGGGTGGTATCTCGACCCGGAAATGCCGGCTATCGCAATCCAGGGGATCAAGAAGGAGCTGGAGTCGCGCCCATCAAGCAAAGCCGGCATTGCAGTCTACTTTCGCCGCAACCTTGATCGCATTGAGAGCGACTTGGTGCGTCGTCACCCCCACAGGGCCCACCTCTTTCGCAGTGCTCTAGTTGCGCATCGGCAGGGGAGCTACGACCTGTCGATCCCCGCTCTTCTTGCCCAAGCCGATGGCGTGTGCCGCGACCTCACGGGCTCCCAGCTGTTCCGGCAAGGGCTTCATCGCTATGCCAATGGCGCCAAGCTCGAAGTGATCGAGCGGGCCTACCTCGCCCCGCTCCTCCAGCAGATACCGGTCATCTACCCGGAGGGGCGGCGAGCCAAGGAATTCCAGGAGCTCAACCGCCACGCTGTGATGCATGGTGAGGTCCTGGACTTCGGGACTGAGGAGAACGGGCTCAAGAGTCTTTCCCTGCTCAACTACGTGTCATACGTGCTGTCCGGCGAAGATCGGCGCAATAGCAATGTCTCTTGACCTTATGGCCTAGTGGGCGCCGGCAGGATCGCCAACTGGAGCCATCAGTAGGCCAGAAGTCAACGTGAAGCCCTAGCTGTAAGGGTGGAGCCCAGGTCATCTGAAGCTCCGGGTAAGACTTTTCTGACAAGCCATCGACGAATTTTTTCCCGATGTTGCCGTTTCATCCCTACGGTTAGGCTGCCCTCGTCGTCCCAGGCCATTGCACCCGTCCATGGGATGGGGCATACGCCGCCGACACTGAGCCGCAAACCGCTAGGGGATGGCGCTAAGGGGAATGAACATTGGCGACGGAATGGGGCTTGTGTCGCCTTCAAGCAGCGAGAACCCGATCTTCGTGTAGAAGCTCACCGCTTTCGGATCCGCATCCAAATACATTCCGAAACTGCCAATTTGTTGTCCGATGGATTTGGTGAGCGTCAGTGCGTGCTGCATCAGCATCAAGCCAAGGCGCTGGCCCTGATAGCCCTTGTCTACACCCAACATGATGAGTCGTGAGCAGGGGAGAGTTTGGGGCAGCGACCCTGGATGCATGGCTGCAACTATGGCCGAGTCGATTCTGTGCTGGGCGATCGTGTAAAAGCCTACGAAGCGGTCGTTCTGCGCCTTGTCGAGCAGCACATACGCAACACTCAGGTTTTTCTTTACCTGGGGCTTCAGGCTTCGCCGAGCGAAGCCATTGATGACGTCCTGTCCACAGTCGAATTGCTTCTGACCCACATAGCTTGAGCTTGGGTCGAATTGCGCGAGCTCGATTGTCACGCTTTACGGATCGGCAAGCCGGGTAACGCCATCAGCTCCTTCATAGCCTGCGTAGGCGCCTGAGGCTTTGCCAGCAGCTGTGCCAGCGTCATCTGGCCTTGCTTGGTCAAGACGATGTTGGCGTGCTCATTGAGCACCTTTCGAGCTTTTTCGATAGCCGGACCCAGCACGAACGACGTTAGGTCAAGCCCGTTGAGCGCAGCCGCCTGGCTGAGCAAGTCTTTCATGTCAGTGGTGGTCTTAAACTCCATGCGAGCGTCTCGCATGTGCTGTGCGTTGGTTGCCATAGGGGCATCCTCCACGTAGGGGAGATGGATTTATGATACGGATGATGTCCGTATGCGTCAAGACCAACCCAGTCGCGGATGCTTGTGGGATTACCCCGGCACCTATGACGCTAATTCCCTTGGACTTTCTTTTTGAAGTGTATCGCTAGCGTATCCATCACGTGCCTCGATCCTTGGCGTGGCGTGCCGAAACCTTACGTAGCAAGGGATTTGTAGCTAAAAAATAACACACGCCAGTTGTGGCGCATCAGCGGGGTGTGGTCGGGCGGCTTCTCGGCGGGATTGGGCATCGGTTCGCTGGCAATGGGCGGTGGCGGCGACGGCAGCCACCCAGCCGGCGATTGTAGCGAGCGCCACGCATCGCCCGCCTGCCGGTGTGGCGTCGGCGGTGCGCCGGTGGGTGGGTCAGGGGCGCCGGTCCGCCCGCACCGAGCGATTGTCATGGTGGTGTAACGATAGTTCCAATAATATCGAAACATGGACAACGACCAGGCCCTTGCCGCCCTCGCCGGACTCGCGCAAAAATCCCGCCTCGCGGTCTTTCGCCACCTGGTTCAACTCGGCCCCGTTGGCGCCTGCCCCGGCGACATCGCCCGGGCCGTTGGCGTCGCCGCGCCGACCTTGTCGTTTCACCTGCGGTCCCTGTCGCAGGCCGGCCTGATCGACGCCGAACAACACGGCCGCAGCATCACCTACCGCGCCAATTTCGCCGCGATGCAGGCGTTGCTCGGCTACCTCGGCGACAACTGCTGCGGCGGCGACCCATCGCTGTGCGCGCCGGCCACTGCGCCGGCGCGCCAGCGTGGCTGACCGCGCCAACCCTCCACCAATTCCAACGGGCACCCCGCCATGAGCATCCAACTCGGCATCAACGGATTCGGACGCATGGGCCGACTGACGCTGCGCGCGGCGCTGGAGCGCGCCGACCTCGCCGACGCGTTCGCGTTCGTGCGCATCAACGACCCGGCCGCCGATGCGGCGACGCTCGCGCACCTGCTGAACTTCGACTCCGTGCATGGCCGCTGGTCGCGCGAGGCGCGCCACGATGGCGAGGCGCTGCTGGTCGACGGGCGACGCATCGCGCTCAGTCGCAACCGCGAGATCGCCGACAGCGACTGGTCCGGCTGCGACGTGGTGGTCGAGGCCTCGGGCAAATTCAAGACTTCCAAGGCGCTGCAGCCGTACCTCGACCAGGGCGTGGACCGCGTGGTGGTGACCGCGCCGGTCAAGGAGCGCGGCGTGCTCGACACGGTGGTCGGCGTCAACGACCACCTGTTCGATCCGGCGGCGCACCGCATCGTCACCGCCGCGTCGTGCACCACCAATTGCCTGGCGCCGGTGGTCAAGGTGATCCACGAAGGCCTGGGCATCCGCCACGGCAGCATCACCACCATCCACTCGCTGACCAACACCCAGACGATTGTCGATGCGGCGCACAAGGATCTTCGGCGCGCGCGGGCCTGCGGCAGCAGCCTGATCCCGACCTCGACCGGCTCGGCCACCGCGATCGCCGAGATCTTTCCCGAGTTGCGCGGGCGCCTCGACGGCGTCGCCGTGCGCGTGCCGTTGACCAACGCCTCGCTGACCGACTGCGTGTTCGAGATCCAGCGCCCCACGACGGTGGAGGAGGTCAACGCGCTGCTGCAGGCCGCCTCGGAGACCGCGCCGTTGCGCGGCATCCTCGGCTACGAAACGCGCCCGCTGGTGTCGATCGACTACCAGACCGATCCGCGCTCGGCCATCGTCGACGCGCTGTCGACGCGCGTGATCAACGCCACTCAGGTCAAGATCTACGCGTGGTACGACAACGAGTGGGGCTACGTGAACCGCACCGCCGAGCTCGCGCTCAAGGTCGGCCGCGCCGGGCGCTGACCGGTGTCAC
>JAYSZM010000233.1:0-26786 GCA_043738015.1 Lysobacterales bacterium | reverse complement strand
CAGCCAGGCTCAGGCGCTGGCAATGTCCTGGTGGCTTGCCCAAATATGGGTGAGCTTGTCCTTGGCCCAGAGTTTCTCTTTCTTGAGCTTGACGAGCGTGATGTCGTCTATGGGTAGCACACCAAACTCGGCGTCTCGAACCTGCTTGTCGAGCTCGCGGTGCTTGAGGTAGAGAGACCGGAATTCCGGGCTCTGGCCCATCATTATTTCGACTTCCTTCTGCTGGTTTTCGAACATCAGCCGACCTCCTCGGAGAGCGGCGCAGCGACGCGCTGAGCACAGGGCATCAGCGTCGTTGCGCGGTGAAGCAATGGGAAACTGCCTGGGTCGGGATGTGCCGGCTGCGATCCGCCCCGGCAACTCGGCCGGAGGGTGGCAATCGAATGTGCGTCGGCGTTCATCATGACCAAGGCCCGGCCAGGCGGGAGGCCGATTCTGGTACGCCAAAGTCCGATCCAGAACCGGGTCGCTGGTGAGTTCAACCTACTCCGATCCGCCCGGGTCGGCAATGTGGAAACGCCTGCGGCACACAGATTCAAGAAATTCCCTTGCACCCCGTTCAGCACAATGCTGCGGCGCGGCAAGATACGCGCTCAAATTCCGACCAGGATCACTTCCACCCGCCGATTGCGTGCCCGGCCTTCCGGGCTGTCATTGGTCGCAACGGGCACATTGGCACCGCGTCCGAGCGCCGTAATCCGCGCCGGATCGACGCCCTGCGCGACCAGAGCTTCGCGCACCGCGTCGGCACGCTGCTGCGACAGCACCTGATTCAGGTTTGCGCTACCACGGGCATCGGTATGACCTTCGATGCGGATGTTGCGGCCGGTGTCCTGATTGACGAACTCGACCACGGCGTTGAGATTTTCCAGCGCCTCGGCTTGCAATTCGGATTTGCCGGCAGCAAAGACCGATTCCCCGAGCGTCATGACCAGGCCGCGACTCTCCTCACGTGCCTTCAGCGACTGCATCTGAACGCGCAGACTGTCGGCCGCTGCCATGGCAAGGTCGGCTTCGCGACGGGCAAGCCCGGCCTCGGCAGATTGCGCCGCTGCGACCCGCCGCGCTTGGTCGGCTTCGGCACGTGCGGACTCGGCATCGGCCGCGCTCTCGGCACTGGCGGCAACCGCCGCCTCGGCTTCGAGCCGGGAGCGCTCGAACTCTTCTGCCTGCGCCAGCGACTGCAGGCGCAGCTTCTCCGCTTCAAGACGCGCCAACTCGGCATCACGTCGAGTGGCCTCAAGCAGAATCTGAGCGTGCTCGCGCGCCAGTTCGGCAAGCTTGCGCTCCGCCGCCTCAACTTCGGCAGCGGCGATGGCGATGTCCAAGCGCCGTTCGGCGATGTAGGACAGATGTTGACGCACGACCGAGTCACGGCTCGATGTCTCGCGCAGTGCACGCAGCGCATCCTGGATCCGGGCGATCTCGCTCGGCACCAGAATGGCGCGTTCGCTATCGGCGAGAAACTGGTTGAGCTGCGCGTCGATGCGTTCCAGTTCCAGATTCCGCTTGGGTGCCGCTGTCGCCATTGTGCTGGCGAGCAGGACGACCAGCAGCCATCGAGCCCGGATCATGGCGCACCCCGACCGAGCAGATCGGCACGCAGGGCCTCGTTCGCGCGCATACGCTCGTCCAACTCGGCGCGCAGCCGAGCAGCCTCTGCCCGCACCTGGGCGAGATCGGCATCGGCGCGTGCCTCGGCGATCTGGCGTGCCGCAGCGGCATGATCGCCGGCCTCGATGAGTTCCTCGGCCCTGGCGAGCTTGTCGCGGGCAAACTGGAATTCCACCGGTGCATGGGTTTGGGCATCCGCCGCTTCCGCAGCCTCGACGCGCAGGCGCGCATCCGCGAGGTCGCCACTAGGCGGCGGCAACGTCTGGCAGGCGGCCGTCAGGATCAGACCAAACCCGGCAAACAATCGCAAACAATTCTTCACGTGTACTCCCAGATAACAGAGATGGGCGATGCGGCGACCGGGGTCCTCAGGAGCAGGTCCCGCATCCAGTCGCTGCTGACCGCCCTAGTGGAACACGAAACAGCCTGGCCCAGTGCGCAGACCACCGCTGCCCTGCAGAGGAGCTCTGACGGCGCGGGACGGCCAGCTGGCGATTGCGGTCCGCCTGTGAACCGCGCACTTCCGATTCTCGGCGGCAAAGCTTCGAAGCGACGAAGGCAGGGCTCAAGCTGGCAAAAGGCAAATGCATCGCGCTATTGTGTGAACCCACGGCCGCGATTGCAACGACAACCACCAAGGGACCCGGCGATCATGGATATCGGCTACTTTCTCAAACTGATGGCAGAAAAAGGTGCGTCGGACATGTTCCTGACCACCGGTGCTCCGGTCAATATCAAGGTCGAGGGCAAGCTCTACCCGCTCGGCAACACCGGCCTGCCCGGCGGCATGGTCAAGAAGATTGCCTACTCGTTGATGGACGAGGGCCTGGTGCCTGCGTTCGAACGCGACCTCGAAGCCAATATGGCCATCGCCGTCAAGGATGCTGGCCGCTTCCGTGTCAACGTCTTCAAGCAGCGCGGCGAAGTCGGCATGGTGATCCGCGCGATCAAGAGCGAGATCCCGAATATCGAGGCGCTCAAGCTGCCCGATGTGCTCAAGGACATCATCATGTCTCCGCGCGGCCTGGTCCTCGTGGTGGGCGCCACCGGCTCAGGCAAATCCACATCGCTGGCCGCGATGCTGGACTATCGCAATACCAATTCGAGCGGGCATATCCTGACGATCGAAGATCCGATCGAATTCCTGCATCGCCACAAGCGCTCGATCGTCAATCAGCGCGAGGTCGGGCTCGATACCCACACGTATCACAATGCCCTGAAGAACGCGATGCGCGAGGCGCCCGATGTCATTCTGATCGGCGAAATCCGCGATGTCGACACGATGGAAGCGGCCATCGCGTTTTCCGAAACCGGTCACCTCTGTCTGGCGACTCTGCATTCGAACAATGCCGACCAGACCCTGGATCGTATCCTGAACTTCTTCCCCGAGGCTGCGCACAAAAACGTGCTGATGAATCTGTCATTGAACCTCAAGGCAGTCATCTCGCAGCGCCTGGTGATCGGCAAAGATGGCAAGCGAATACCCGCCGTCGAAATCCTTATCAACACGCCGATGATTCGCGATCTGATGCGGCGCGGTCAGGTGCACGAGATCAAGGAGGCCATGGACGGCTCGCTGGAGGAAGGCATGCAGACCTTCGACAAGGCCCTGTTCAAGCTCTACAAGGATGGCAAGGTCGAGCTGGAAGAGGCGCTCAACAAGGCCGACTCGCGCGATGGTCTTGCCCTCAAGATCCGCTTGGCCGAGGGCGGCAGCGGCGATACCCACGATCCGTACGATCCCAACGCTTTCTGAGCGAGACCAGCGGGTGCGGCTGGCGCACCCAGGTCGTCGCAATCCCGATCTGGCGGTTCAGTTCTTCGGTGCGTCTATCTGATTTTCTGGCCTGGCCCGCTCAAACGCCGGCAGGGCCATGCAGGTCGTGTGGATGCGCCGGATGGTCGGCCAGGGCTCAAGATCCAGCGACCAGCGCTGAGCGTTGAATACCTGTGGCACAAGGCAACAATCGGCGATCGATGGCGCATCGCCCTCGCAGAAATCACCCGTGGAGGGGCTGTCGGTCAGCATCTGCTCGAGCGCATCGAAACCCAGGGTGATCCAGTGTTTGATCCAGCGCTCACGCTCCAACTGAGGCATGTTGTCCTCGGTTTCGAGGTACTTCAGCACGCGGGTGTTGTTCAGCGGATGAATATCGCAGGCGATCATCTGAGCCAATCCACGGGCACGAGCGCGCTCGCGTGAAGTGGCCGGCAACAGACTGGTCCCCTCGTACATCTCCTCGATGTATTCGATGATCGCAAGCGACTGGCGGATCACCCGGCCGCCATCGACCAGGACCGGCACCAGTTCCTGAGGGTTGATTTCCTTGAACGCCTCCGAGTGCTGTTCTCCGCCGCCCTTGACCAGGTCAACCGGAATGACTTCGCAAGGCAGTCCCTTCAGATGGATTGCGATGCGCACCCGGAACGCCGCGCTGGATCGCCAGTAACTGTATAGGCGCAGCCCAGAATCATTCATAGCCCAATCTCCCTGACGGCCAATGCCTTGAATCTAACGGAGCCGCCCGACGACAACAAGCGCCAGCGCAAGTCTTCGCGCCAGAGTGTGCGCGACCTGCGCACACGCTATGGGCACCAGGCAGCCGGATCAGGCTTTCTGGATCGACTGCTCGATCGCACCGAAAATGCTGGCGCCATCGCGGTCGAGCATTTCGATACGGACCCGATCGCCAAAGCTCATGAACGGTGTGCTCGGCTTGCCATCCCGCAAGGCTTCAACCGTGCGCTGCTCAGCGAAACAGGAGGCGCCGAGGGAAGTGTCTTCGTTGGCGACCGTACCCGATCCCACGATGGTCCCCGCCGACAGCGGGCGGGTTTTGGCGGCATGGGCAATCAGCTCCGCAAAATTGAATTGCATGTCGACGCCCGCCTCGGGCGCGCCAAACCAGGTGCCGTTGTAGTGGGTCAGCAGCGGCCGGTGCAACTTGCTGTCGACCCATGCATCGCCGAGCTCGTCCGGTGTCACGAAGACAGGCGACAGCGCCGAACGCGGCTTGGAGTGCAGGAAACCGAAGCCCTTGGCGAGCTCATCGGGGATCAGGAAGCGCAGACTGACATCATTGATCAGACCGATCAGCTGGATATGCGCCGCCGCGTCCGCTACGGATACCGCCATCGGCAGATCATCGGTGATCACCACCACCTCGGCTTCGAGGTCGATACCGTAGTCCTCGCTGCTGACCAGGATCGGATCCTGAGGCCCCAGAAAACCGGAACTGGTCCCCTGATACATCAGCGGATCGACATAGAACGATGCAGGCACCTCGGCGCCCCGTGCCTTGCGCACGCGCGCGACGTGCGGCAGATAGGCACTGCCATCGACGAATTCGTAGGCACGCGGCAACGGCGCGGCAAACTCTGAAAAATCCACCGCGAATACCGGCTCGCCATTGATCGACTCGGCTGAGCCGATGTTCAGCGCCTCGGAGACCGCATTCAATCGTGGCGCGGCCTGCGACCAGTCTTCGAGGGCGCGTTGCAGGTTGCCAGCGATATCGGGCACGCGTACCGCACGGCTGAGATCGCGCGAGACCACGATCAGGGTGCCATCGCGCCCGCCTTCTTTCAGTGAACCCAGTTTCATCGACGTCTTCCTTGCAAAGTGGAGTGGCGGCGCGCGCGGTCGGCACAGGCCGGGCCTGAGCCGCTAGTGCTCCGGATCGATACGGAATTTGCGCTGCAATCCCGCCCAGCATTGCTGGTAGTCCGATTGCAGTTCGGGCGCCTGCATGGCCTGCAATGTGGGCCTGAGCACTGCGCGTGTTTCGAACATGAAGGCCATGGTATCGGCGATCACGTCGGGCTTGGAAAGATCGGCGTTCGACGCCCGCTCGAAGGTCAGGGCATCGGGACCATGGGCGCTCATGCAGTTGTGCAGGCTGGCGCCCCCCGGCGCAAAGCCATCGGCCTTGGCGTCGTAACTCCCATGCACCAGGCCCATGAACTCACTGGCAATATTGCGATGGAACCAGGGCGGTCGGAAGGTGTCCTGGGCGACCAGCCAGCGCGGCGGGAAAATTGCCAGGTCCAGGGTGCCGACGCCGGGCGTATCTGACGGCGCCGTCAATACCAGGAAGATGCTGGGATCAGGATGATCAAAACTGATCGAACCGATCGTGTTGAAGCGGCGCAGATCGTATTTGTAGGGCGCGTAGTTGCCGTGCCAGCCGACCACGTCGAGCGGTGAGTGACCGATCGGCGCTGACCATAGTCGGCCCTGGAATTTGTTGATCAGGGCGAATTCGCCGTCGATATCCTCGAATGCCGCCACAGGCGTCTGAAAATCACGCGGATTGGCCAGCCCGTTGGAGCCGATCGGACCGAGATCGGGAATGCGCAGCAGGGCGCCGAAGTTCTCGCAGACATAGCCGCCGGCCGAATCATCGAGCAGCTCGACACGAAATCGCATGCCGCGCGGCAACACCACGATTTCCTGCGGCTCGGCCTCGATCACTCCCAGCTCGGTGACGAAACGCAGCCGACCTGATTGCAGCACCACCAGCATCTCGGCGTCGGCATTGTAGAAATAGCGCCCCTGCATCGAGCGGTTGGCCTGATAGAGATGGATGCCGACCGAGTCATTGCCGGCAACCGTCCACAGGCCGTCGATGAAATCTGCGGGAGTCACGGCGCTCGGCCGTGGTGACCAGCGCAATTGATTTGGTGTCGCCGGCAATTCGTCAAAACGATTGTGGAAGGCGCCTTCCGGCTCCAGTGCGAAATTTCCATGCAGCGCCGCCGGACGAATCCGGTACAACCAGCTGCGCCGGTTCTCGGCACGTGGCACGGTGAATGCAGTGCCGGACAGCTGCTCGGCGTACAGGCCGTGCGCGACCCGTTGCGGCGAATTGCGGCCAACGGGAAGCGTGCCCGCGATCGCCTCGCTCGCAAAATGGTTGCCAAAGCCCGACTGGTATTGCAGCTTGCTCATTGCGCCCGGCTCCCATCACGACAAGGTGCACGTACTGCGGCGCAGGCACTGACGTGCCTGCGGCGCTGACTTGCGGCAAGAAAAATCAAAGCACGCCGCGTTCCATTTGATCGCGTTCGATCGACTCGAACAGGGCCTGGAAGTTGCCTTCGCCGAAGCCCTCATTGCCCTTGCGCTGGATGATCTCGAAAAAGATGGGCCCGATATTGGTCTGGGTGAAGATCTGCAGCAGTTTCTTCTGCTTGGTCTCCAGATCGGCATCGATCAGGATGCGGTTGCGCCGCATGCGCTCAACGTCTTCGCCATGATTGGGGATGCGTTGATCGATCACGTCGAAGTAGGTACTGGGCGTATCAAGGAACGCGACATTTTGTGCTCGCATCGCTTCAACCGACTCATAGATATTGTCGGTGAACAGCGCGATGTGCTGGATACCTTCGCCCTTGTACTGGTCCAGGTATTCGTTGATCTGCGACTTCGGATCGGAACTCTCGTTGAGCGGGATCCGCACGATACCGTCGGGCGCGGTCATCGCCTTCGAAATCAGGCCGGTCTTGGCGCCCTTGATGTCGAAGTAGCGGATCTCGCGGAAGCCAAACAGACGCTCGTAGTAACTCGCCCAATGTTCCATCTGACCTTGATAGACATTGTGGGTCAGATGATCGATGAAGGTCAGCCCAAATCCGCGCGGATTGCGCTCGAGTCCGGGGAAGAAATCGAACTCACGCTCATAGAGATCGCTGTGACCGCCCTTGTCGGTGATCAGATACAGCATGCAATCACCAATGCCCTTGATGGTCGGCGCATCGACCGCGCGTGTCTCGGGCCGATGCGTGGTCGCTTCGGCGCCATTGGCCAGCACCGCCTGCAGAACTTCGGCACTGTCGCGCACGCGGATGGCAAAGCCACAGGCGCAGGGGCCGTGTGCCTTGGCAAAATCGGCAGCGAAGGATTCCGGCTCCTCGTTGATCAGGAAATTGCAGGCGCCCTGGCGATACAGCGTGATCGCCTTTTGTTTATGGCGTGCAATCGCGCTGAAGCCCATCGTACGGAACAGCTGATGCAGGCCCTCGGCCTGACCGACCGGCGCGGCAAATTCGACAAACTCGAACCCATTGATGCCATGCGGATTGGCGAACAATGGGGACACGGGCTGGGCTTGGGCGTTCATGGCTTCCCTCCGGAATCTGATGCGCAGTCTTGCGCTTTGCAGACGCCCGTTATAGTTTCAGTTGAAACCAATTGCAAGTGACCGTGGCGACCTCGGAGTCTTTGCACCGGCCGAATGACGCGTCGCCGCACTGGAGTACACCTCGATGCTGGACCTGGATCGCTTTCTGCCTTACCGCCTGTCGGTGCTGTCCAACACGATCAGCGCCGCCATCGCCAGCCAGTACGCCGAGCGCTTCAACCTCGCGGTGACCGAGTGGCGCGTACTTGCCATCCTCGGCCGCTATCCGCGGATCAGCGCCAATGAAGTGGCCGAACGCGCCGCGATGGACAAAGTCGCCGTCAGCCGTGCCGTCTCCAGCATGCTGGCATCCGGACGATTGAAGCGCGCGGTCGACGCCAACGACCGTCGGCGTTCGATGCTGAGCCTGAGTGCCAAGGGACAAAAGGTCTATGACCAAGTTGCGCCGCTCGCCAAACGCCATGAAGAGCGACTGCTTGCTCATCTGACGCCCGAGGAATGCGTCTGGCTGGATCGCATCATCGACAAGCTGAGTCGGGTCGAGGCGCAGCATCTCGCCGATTGAACCCAACACTGCCTCGCCGCGTGGCCTGCCGCGCTGCCCTTGACGTTGCCGTTGTAGAGCGTGGCTTGCCGCGCTGCCTTTGTCGTTGCCGTTGCCGTTGTCCCCGAGGGGATTTCATAGAGCGTGGCTTGCCGCGCTGCCGTTTATTTTGCCGTTGTCGTTGTCCCCGAGGGGACAACCGCGAGAGCAACAGCGGCGGGGCATGCGCCGCTACGAGCGCAAACGCTAAAACCGCAAACGAAAACGGCGGCCGTAGCCGCCGTTTCGCAATGCCCAGGGCGATTGGCTATTTCACGCCATGCATCAGCTTCTGGATCAAGGGCGCGATCAGGAACAGCAGAGCGCCCGGAATCACCAATGCCCAGAAACCGAAAGTGTATCCGGACAACGCCGACGCGACGGTCATACCGCCTTCGCCGCTGACATGGCTGGCGAAGATCCCCGACAGATTGTTGCCAATGCCTGTTGAGAGGAACCATCCGCCCATACCGAATCCGACCAGACGTACTGGCGCCAGTTTGGTGACCATCGAAAGCCCGATCGGCGACAGACAGAGTTCGCCCACGGATTGGATGACGTAGACCATGAACAGGGTCCAGAACGGAATCTTGCCAAAGTCATCGACCAGGCTCGACAGAGCAAACCAGAGCAGGGCAAACGCAACACCATTGAACAGAAGCCCGAGACCGAACTTGCGCGGAATCGAGGGGTTGGCATTGCGCATGGCAACCCACAACCAGGCCATCAGCGGAGCCAAGGTAATGATCGCGAGAGAGTTGACCGACTGGAACCAGGCCACTGGCCAGGTCCATCCAAACATCTCGCGGTCAACAATCTCGCTGGCGAGAAAGGTGAACGAACTGCCGGCCTGCTCAAAGAACATCCAGAACAGGACGTTGAACGCAAAGATGATCAGCATGGCGATCACCATGTCGCGCTGTTTGCTGCCCTCGCGAATGCCCTCGACGAGCAGCAGGACTGCGAGCCCGATGAACATCGCGGTCAGCACCCACTGCAACGTGCTTGCGCCCAGGGAGAGCAGGAAATAGATCACGGGAATTGCGATGACAGCGCCGACTACCGTGTAGAGCACGCGGGCGCCGCCCTCTCCCCCAACGGGCGGGCGACCGACCCCGATCAGCTGACTTCGACCGAACCAGAACCAGACCAGACTGATCAGCATGCCGACGCCCGCCGCCATGAAGACCACTTTGTAGGCGGGCATTTCCGGCGTTCCAAAAACCTGGTCAGCGAGATAGCCGGTCAGCAGCGGCGCCACCATGGCACCGAGGTTGATGCCCATATAGAACAGGGTAAAGCCCGAATCACGGCGCGGATCGCTGACCGAGTAAAGCTTGCCAACCATCGTCGAAATGTTCGGTTTGAACAATCCATTGCCGGCGATGATGGTGGCCAGGCCGAACTTGAAGACTTCCTCGTTCGGCATCGCAATCATGAACAAGCCTGCCGCCATGATGACTGCACCGACCAGGATCGAGCGCTGATAGCCGATCACGCGATCAGCTACTAGCCCACCAAAGATCGCGGCTGCGTACACGAGGGCGAGGTAGGCACCGTACATCTGATTGGCTGGCGCCTGGCCGGCGCCACTACCGGAGTGGAACTGCGCGACGATGTACAACACCAGCGCCCAGCGAATCCCGTAGAACGCAAAGCGTTCCCAGAACTCGGTCATGAACAGCATCCATAGTGGACGCGGATGGCCCAGCAGGGTCTGGTATTCGGGTAAGGCGCCAGACTCGGGCGCGGCGGCAGATCCACTCATCAGATACTCTCCTGAAGCCTTGATTGGGGTGCCCCGAAGGGCGGACAAAACCGGATCGACCGGGCGAGCTTGCACAACGCAGCACGATGGGCGCCCCAGCTGCGGCACGCTCCGCGTGCCTGAACCTGGTTTCATTGCCCGGCGTACAGTCGGCGAGGGGAAGAGCCGCCCCGATCCTCCACGTTAACAGACGCAGGTTTAGCCGCAGACGCAGGCTGCGTCAATGATTGACAGCTGCGGCATTGCAGCAAAGCGGCGCGGATTGGCGGCTCCTGCGATGCCCCTTGGTCCAATGGCCGGGCCCGCGATCCGGCTGCAGACTGCCACTTCGTGCTGGCACCGCGCGCCCGCCTTGCGCTAGCGTATCGATCCAAACCTTGAATCCCGAACGCATGACCGACCTGCTCTGGCAACCCAGCCCCGAACGCATTGAGCGATCCAATCTAGGCCGCTTCATCAAGCGCATCCAGCAGGAAGTGGATGGCCAGGTGCACGACTATGTCTCGCTCTATGATTTCTCGGTCAAGTATCCGGAGAAATTCTGGCTGGCGGTCTGGGACTACTGCGGGATCCGCGCCAGCGGCGATCGCAGCCGGGTGCTGATCGACGCCGACAAGATGCCGGGCGCGCAGTTTTTCCCCGATGTGACGCTGAACTTTGCCGAGAACCTGCTGCGCTTCCGCGATGACAAGATCGCCCTCGCCTTCCGCGGCGAATGCGGCATTGCCCGTGATCTGAGCTATGCCGACCTGTATGCCCAGGTCTCGCGCCTGGCCAAGGCACTGCGCGCCAATGGTGTGGGCGTTGGCGATCGCGTCGCCGGATTCATGCCCAATGTTCCCGAAGCGGTGGTCGCGATGCTCGCGGCGACCAGCATCGGCGCCGTGTGGTCGAGCTGCTCACCGGACTTTGGGGTCAATGGCGTGGTCGACCGCTTCGGTCAGATCCAACCAAAAATCCTGTTCTGCGCCGATGCCTATGCTTATGGCGGCAAGTCCTTCGACTGTCTCGACAAGGTCAGTGGCATCATCGAACAACTGCCCAGTGTGCAGAAACTGGTGGTGGTGCCCTACCTCAACGCCGCGCCGGACGTCGCCAAGATCCCGCGCGCCGTCACCCTGAGTCAATTCACCGAACTGCACACGCCAGGACCGATCGAGTTCGTTCGGCTGCCGTGGTCGCATCCGGTCTATATCCTGTATTCGAGCGGCACCACCGGCATTCCAAAGTGCATCGTGCATGGCGCTGGCGGCACACTTATCCAGCACTTGAAAGAACTCGCCCTGCACGCCGATGTAAAACGTGAAGACCGGCTTTTCTACTACACCACCTGCGGCTGGATGATGTGGAACTGGCTGGTCTCGGGTCTCGCCACTGGTGCCACGGTCTGTCTCTTTGATGGATCGCCATTTCATCCGGATGGCAATGTGCTGTGGAATATCGTCGATGAGCTCGGCATCAGCGTTTTTGGCACCAGTGCCAAGTACATCGCGGCGATCGAGAAGGCCGGCGTCAAGCCTGCCGAGACGCACAAACTGCTGTATCTGAAGACCGTACTGTCAACCGGTTCGCCGCTGGCGCCGGAGAGCTTTGATTACGTGTATCGCGACATCAAGAGCAGCGTACTGCTCGGCTCGATCTCCGGCGGAACCGATATCGTGTCCTGCTTCGCGCTCGCCGCTCCGGTGCTGCCGGTCTACCGCGGCGAACTGCAGACCCGCGGCCTCGGCATGAAGGTCGAGATTCTCGACGACGACGGCAAGCCGATCCGCGAGACCCCTGGCGAGTTTTCCTGCACCGCACCCTTCCCCAGCATGCCGGTCTGCTTCTGGAACGATGCCGATGGCAGCAAGTATCGCGCGGCCTATTTCGAGCGTTTCGACAACGTCTGGTGTCATGGCGACTGGGCGACGCTCACCCAGCACGATGGCATCATCATCCATGGCCGCTCCGATGCCACGCTCAATCCCGGTGGCGTGCGTATCGGTACCGCCGAGATCTATCGCCAGGTCGAACGCGTCGAAGAAGTGCTGGAGTCACTCGCGATCGGCCAGGACTTCGATCACGATGTCCGCGTCGTGCTGTTTGTTCGACTGCGCGAAGGGGTCATCCTGGACGACAGCCTGCAGGCACGTATCCGCAAGGAAATCCGCGACAACACCACGCCGCGCCATGTCCCGACGCGAATCATCCAGGTACCGGATATTCCGCGCACGCTGTCGGGCAAGATCGTCGAACTGGCGGTGCGCAATATCGTGCACGGCCGCGCCGTGAAAAACACCGACGCCCTGGCCAATCCGCAGGCCCTGGAGTTTTTTCGCGATCTGCCTGAGCTTGCGCGTTGATCGACGATTGGCAACTGACTCCGATCTGGCTGCGGGGGCAACGGCCGCCGCTGGCAGACCAGAGCGCAGGCCACTAGGCGCTGTCGCCGGAGCGCGGGTGCTACGGCTGAATACGGCGACGGTCGCCGACCGATAGCGTGCAATTTGTATCTTTCCTGCGGGCGTTAGTGCTTTCGGGCGGTGGTAAGGTCAGCGCGGGGGTAACCTGTGTCTAGGCCTTGGGACAAGATTCCAGTCCACTCGTCGGCGCAACTTGAAAACGCTGAGATATTTCTGCGCGTCCGTGATCTGCTGACACCCGGCCACGATCCCGAGGATATGGTCGCTATCATCGAGCAGTGGGCCGCGTCGATTCCTGGTTGCCAGCGTGCACGACTGCTGCTCTCGCCCAGTGCCCCGCTCGAAGCAGACGAGATCGGTATTTCCCTGTGCGCGGGCGGTGCGCGACTGGCCCTCTCGCTCGACAGTCCCACGGTCACACCCAGGTCGGTCACTGACCTGTCCTGGTTCGAACTGCTCGAACTGCGACTTTCCGAACTGCTGGTCCTGCGCGATCTGCAGGCATCGGTCGAAACTGCACGGCGAGCTGAACGAATACAGAAAGCACTATTCGCGATCGGCGATCTGGCGCATTCCGAGCTCGCCCTGCACGACATGCTGCAAAGAGTGCACGCCATCGTCTGCGATCTGACCTATGCAGAGAATTTCTACATCGCGCTCTATTCTGAAGAGAACGACACCCTGCGTTTTGCCTACGATGCGGATCTCAAGGACGCCCAGATTTCGCGCAGCGGCGACGAAGTTCGGGCTGCAGATTTCCCCAACAGTCTGACCTTTGCCGTCGTCCACGGGCGCCGATCCCTGATGGGGCCGAGCCTGCAGTTGCGCCGGCAACTGCAGCTGGGAGACGATATTCGACTGGGACCCGATTGCGTGGACTGGCTGGGCGTACCGATGCTGGAAGGCGATCGCGCCCGTGGCGCCGTGGTGGTACAGAGTTACGACCCGGCCCGTCGCTACAGCGAAGACGATCACGCCCTTCTGCTGTTTGTGGCGCAGCACATTCTCACGGCGGTCAAGCGCAAGCAGGCGCAGGAAGAGCTTGAGCAGGCCGTTGCTGTCCGCACCAACGAACTGGCCGAAGCCAACCAGGTGCTGCGCGCCGAGGGCATCGAGCGAGAGCGCGGGCAACGTCTGCAAGCCGCACTATTTCGGATCGCCGAACTTGCCAGTGAGCGCGGTAGCCTGGATGACTTTTTTACCGGCGTTCATCGAGCCGTCGCGGGATTGCTGGACGCGCGCAATTTTTTTATCGCCCTGCTTTCGGACGACGGTGACGCGCTGAGCTTTCCGTATTTTGTCGATGAGCTCGACAAGCCGCTGGCAACGCGCCGCCTGACCCATGGCATTACCGAACTCGTGCTGCGAAATCGTCAGCCCCTGCTCGCGACAGCACCCGAAATCCGTGCGCTGATGGCGGCCGGACAGCTGCTGGTGTTCGGTACCGTTCCCGCCTGCTGGCTCGGACTTCCGCTGCTGCTCGGTGAGCGCGCCGTCGGTGCAATGGTGGTTCAGTGTTATGAGTCTGAGCTGGCCTATGGTCGGCAGGAACAGGAGATCCTGCAGTTTGCTTCTCTGCATATTGCCACCGCGCTCGAGCGCAGGCAGACGCAGGAACGTTTGCGCCTCGCACATGCCGATCTTGAGCGCCGGGTGCTGGAGCGAACCCGCGAGTTGCGCCTGGCCAATGACGGACTACGAGAACAGATCCATGTCCGCGAGATGGTCGAGTCGCAACTCAAGCACGAGGCACTGCATGATGCCCTGACCGGCCTGCCCAATCGCACCGCCCTGCTCGGCAACCTTGAGCATGCCTTGGTGAAACACAAGACCGATCCCACTCGGTTGTTCGCCGTGCTCTTTCTGGACCTTGATCGCTTCAAAGTGGTGAACGACTCGGTCGGGCACCTGGCCGGCGACGAACTGCTGATCGAGGCGGGGCAGCGCATCACCCGCTGCGTCGCGGTCCCCGGCGCGGTGGCGCGATTGGGCGGTGACGAATTCACGGTGCTGCTTGAGGACCTCGGCAATATCAACGAGGCCTGTCTGGTGGCCGAGCGCATTCTGCGCACCTTGATCGATCCCGTGAAAATCGGTGAGAAGGAAATTTACACTTCGGCCAGCATCGGAATTGCCATCGCGCATCCGCGCTACCAGCGCGCCGAAGAATTGCTGCGCGATGCCGATGTTGCAATGTACCGGGCCAAGGCGCGCGGCCGCCGTCGTTATGAGCTGTTCGATCAGCAATTGCATGAGCAGGCCCTGCGCATGCTTGATCTGGAAAGCGGCCTGCGCAGGGCGATCGAGAGAAAGGAATTCGAGCCCTACCTGCAGCCCATCGTGGAGCTGGCCAATGGCCACGTGCTCGGCTACGAGGCGCTCCTGCGCTGGCGGCACGATGGCCGCGGCCTGCTGCTGCCCGCCGACTTTCTGTCAGTCGCTGAGGAATCTGGCAATATCGAGCATATCGACTGGCAGATCTACGAGCAGGTGCTACGGATGATTCCGCGCCTTGATCGAATCGATGCCTATGTCAGCATCAATGTATCGGCCAGACATTTTCGTTCGCCCGAACTGGTCGCCAATCTGCTCGAACTCATCGAGGCCTACAAGGTGCCGACCTGGCGGCTGCGCATCGAAGTGACCGAAGGCGCACTGCTGGAAAACCCCGATCAGGCCGGCGCGGCCATGCAACATTTTCGCGATGCCGGTGTGCTGACTTCGCTGGACGATTTTGGGACGGGCTATTCCTCGCTGTCTTATCTGCACCGGTTTCCGCTGCATACATTGAAAATCGATCGATCCTTTGTCCTCGACCTTCACACCGCGGCGAGCAGCAGCAGCGTGCCCGTCGTCCGCGCGATCCGGGCGATGGCAGAGTCGCTGGGTATGGAGGTGATCGCCGAGGGCATCGAGACTGCGGGCCAGCGCGAGACCCTGCTCCGACTCGAATGTGCCATGGGCCAGGGCTTCCTGTTCGCCGAGCCACGACCGTTCGCCCATTGGCGCAGCACATCGGCGCCGGCCGGATAAAACGGCCCCGGCGCGAGGCCGGGACCGGATGTCACTCAGATCAGTGGACTTCGATCAGAACGTCACGCTCCAACTGTCGATGTAGCCAGTATCGGCATTGGCATTGTCATTGACGCGCAGCTTCCACGAACCATTCAAAGCTTCGGTTGAGAGGTTCACAGTGACTGCCTTGATGATGTTGTCCGCGCTACCGCCGGTGCGATTGTGCAGGTTGTACAAGCTGCCATCCGGCGCAACCAGATCGACCTTCAGATCGCCGATATAGGTATGGATGATGCGCACATTGACCGTGCTCGACGAGGGCGCATTGCCACTGCGACCCGAGACAGCGATCGGCGAATCGACCGTGGCGTTGTCGAGGATCTGGTAATCGGCAGTATTGCTGTAGGTCTGCGTGTTCGGCGGCGGCGGTGTGGTGCCGAACAGCGAGTACAGCAGACGGTTCGGCGAGCCGGTGCCGGCGCTGGTCACCTTGTTGGCGGTCGAGGCATTGACGATTGCCGTGGTCACCTGGGCTGGCGTGGCGCTGGCATTGGTCGCCAGATAGAGCGCGGCTACACCGGCCACGTGCGGCGATGCCATCGAGGTACCGCTGATCGTATTGGTCGCTGTGGTGCTCGTGTACCAGGCCGAGGTGATCGACGAGCCGGGCCCGAAGATGTCCAGACAGGTACCGTAGTTGGAGAAGCTGGAACGCGCATCGGTATTGGTGGTCGAGCCCACCGTGATCGCCGAAGCCGCACGTGCCGGCGAGTAGTTGCAGGCATTCGCATTGTCATTGCCGGCTGCCACTACGACGGTGACACCGGCATTGACCATATTGGCCACGGCGGTGTCGGTCGCGCTGGAGGCGCCGCCACCCAGGCTCATATTGGCGACCGCGGGTTTGACGTGATTGGCGGCAACCCAGTCCATGCCGGCGATCACGCCGGAATTGGTACCCGAGCCGTTGCAGCCGAGTACGCGCACAGGATGAATCGTGACGCCCTTGGCGACGCCATGGGTGCTGCCGCCCACTGTGCCTGCAACATGGGTGCCGTGGCCGTTGCAGTCGGTGGTACCGCCGCTGGTGATCGCGGTGTAGCCATTGCCCATGCGGCCGGAGAACTGCGAGTGCGAACCAAGTACACCGGTATCGATGATATAGGCGTGCACGCCCGAAGCTGTGGTGTTGTAGGTGTAGCTGCCGTTCAACGGAAGATCGCGCTGATCGACGCGATCGATACCCCAGGTGGCACCGGTTTGGGTGGCGCTGATGCGGACGATGCTGTCTTCCTCGACGTAGGCGACACGCTCATCGAGCAGCAGACGCTCAAGTGCCTTGTCATCGGCACCCACGACAAACCCACGCAGCGCATGGCTGTACGACATGTGCACGCGCAGGCCGAGTTGGCTGGCCATGCTGTCGGCGACACTGCGGACGCTGGGCGACCGCGAATTTTCGCTGGCCAGAGCGGCGATACCATCTTTCAACACCACGATGTACTGCCCTTCGATCGGCTTGTCGGACAATTTGAACTCGGCCTGCGCCTGAGCAGCGCCGCTGCCTGCAGCAAATACGACGGCCGCGATTGCGGACGCCAGAACCTGATTAGCGTGTTTCATTGCGTATCTCCCCACTTGTTGAGTCAAACCCAGAAAGTGAAACCACCTCGTCCGGCGTACCGGTCCCCCGAGGTTGGATGAGTCGGGCCCGCGTCGGCCCGGCCGAAGAGATAGGCGCTTGTGCCGGCCATTGTCTAATGCGATTTGCGCATATGACTATATGAAATTTGCGCTACGCTCGGCGCTGCGCGGCAGGCATGATCGGCGGCTTGTACTGGCAACCGGCAAGTCCTTGGCAAGCTTTCCGCGCCGCACGCCAATTGCTGCGACACAGCATAGCGCGCCGACGGTTTCACGATAGTTCCGCGGACAAGTTTTGAGCGTGCGTCGAGCTGCAGCAATGCAGTTACTGGGCTGAGGCAAACCGGTTCGGTCGCCTGTCTCAGCGGCGAGTCGGATGAGTTGCGCGTCGATGGCATGTGCGAACTGCCCGCCGCGCAGGTACGCGAAGCAGTGGGCGCACACCTGCTGTTTAGTCGGCAGCACGGACAGTTTTTTGCATTGGCAGAACCGGGCTCGATGAGCCAGGCGCGCAGAGGCTCGCTGAACAAGTCTGGAGCCATCAGCGCTCCTGGATCAGCAGGCGAAGTTCCAAGTGATTGACCAGCTCCACTGTTGACGAGTGGGCCGGCTAGCAATTGGTAGTGCAGTGACGACGAAGTATTGGCTAGTGCAAAGCTTGCGCAAAAGAGACTGAATTTCCCCGGGCATCGCAGCGGAGGGCCGTATGGCAGTGACACTCACGGGACTACGTTGCCTCGTCGAGATCGTCGAGGCGAACTTCAATATCAGTTCGGCTGGCCAGGCCATGCACCTGTCACAACCCTGTGTCTCGCGCAGCCTGAAACAGGTAGAGGAATCGCTCGGCTTTCGCGTCTTCGCACGGCATGGCCGTAACCTGGTCAGCGTAACCCCGGCCGGACTCGAAGCCATCGAAGTCGCCAAACGGGTAATTCGTGATATCGATGGGCTGCGCAATTTCGCGGCCAATACGCGCGGCGACACCACCGGCGAACTTGCCATTGCCGCGCCGCAGACCTATGCCCTCAATGTCCTGCCGCCCCTGCTGGGAAAATTGCGCGAACGCTATCCTGAGCTCAGCGTACGGATGCATACCTTGGGTGATGGTGAGCGGGTTCGCCCGTCCGAACACAATCGTTGCGATGTCGTCATCGCGTCGACTGCAGGTAACGATGTTCCGGAAGGGATCGCGGTTCCCCTGTTTCGCTGGACACGCGTGGTGTTGGTCGGCCAGTCGCATCCGCTGGCGCAGTATTCGGGCCCGGTGCCGCTGGCTGAACTGGCGCGCTGGCCCCTGGTCACGTACGAGGCCGCGCGCCAACCGGGCTCTTCACTCAATCGGGTGATGGCGGCAGCAGGTCTGACGCCCCAGTTCGCCTGCTCGGCACATGATGCGGCAACGATAAAAGCCTACGCGCTTGCCGGGCTGGGCGTTGGCCTGGTCGCCGAACTCTCACTCGGTCGAGGCGACTACGCGCAGTTTGCCGTGGTACCCATGGATATCGCATTGCCCGACTGCACTGCCTGGGCGGTTCTGCCCAGGGGCCGGGTGCTGCGCAACGCCACCCTGGAGCTGATCCGCTTGCTGGCTCCACACCTGGACGCCGACGCGCTTCGGCGTGCATCCCAGGGCGAGCTACCGGCGTCCTGGCCAGATCCGCCCCAGTATCGCTGCAACTAGCCAACCAGGCGGACCCGGCATGTCCCCTCTTTTCCGGTTTTTTCGTATGGCCGGTCATGAAGCATCTGACCCTATCGCCAACCCACCGCTGCGCCCCGTCAACTCGGCGGAACCTGCCCCGTGCTCCGACAACGGCGAGCCGGACTGCACAGAAGCCGCTGCTGCGCGTAGTATCAAGGATCTCGCACCGCCCGATTGGCGGCGCCAGGCCGCTGGGAAATTGCATGGGCGAAGCACTCACCGACTTGATCGGATTGGCGCAGAGCGGCGACCGCGCAGCGGCTGATCGCCTGTTCACTGCCGTCTATGCCGAACTCAGGGTGATCGCGCGTCGCCAACGTCTGCGCTTTGCCGACGCGGGTATGGGCGCGACCTCGCTGGTCCACGAAAGCTATTTGCGCTTGATCCGGGGCCTTTCACTCGGCACCGAAGGCCGCGCGCATTTTTTTGCCACGGCCGCCCGTGCGATGAGACAGATCGCGCTGGACCAATTGCGCAACAGAGGTCGACAGAAGCGTGGCGGCGGCGTCGAATTGGCGGCGCTCGACGATATCGTGGAGGTCGCCAATCCGGGCGATTGGGAGGGTATCGACCTGGTCGCGCTCGATACGGCGTTGACCCGACTGGAATCGTTCGAGCCGAGACTGGCGAGCCTGGTCGAGCTGCGATTCTTTGCCGGTATGAATCTTGAAGAAGCCGGCGAGAAGCTCGGTATGTCGGAACGCACCCTCAAGCGTGACTGGCGCAAGGCACGTGCGTTTCTGCATGCACAACTCGAGGGTGGCGCGCATGGCACCGATTGACCCGGCACGGTTGCCGCGGGTATCGGCGCTGTTTGACGAGGTCGAGGAGCTGACGCCCGAAGCCCGCGCGCTGCGAATTGCAGAGTTGAAGCGAAATGAACCCGAAGCTGCGGCAGAACTCCTGCGCTGGCTTGCGCGAGACCGTCAGGTTGAGGGGCTGCTCGATGGCCTTACCGGCAGTCAACCGGCACCGGGGAAAATTCCGATCGACGAATCGGGTGACCGCAGTGGACAAGCCATCGGGCCGTACCAGTTGCTGCGCCGTGTTGGCCGTGGCGGCATGGGAGAAGTGTACGAGGCACGACGCCCGGTCGCCGACTTCGAACAGCGGGTTGCGATCAAGTTGCTCCGTCGTGGACTCGACAGCGAGGATGTAATCCGGCGATTCCTGCGCGAACGCCGCATACTGGCCCAACTGGAACACCCCGGTATCGCGCGGCTGATCGACGGCGGCATGAGCGAGGACGGCCTGCCCTATCTCGTCATGGAGTTCGTCACCGGCGAAGGCTTGCTTGATGCGGTCAACAAGCAGGACTTGGACATCGAGTCGCGGCTGCATCTGTTCCTGCACATCTGCGATGCGGTGGCCTACGCCCATCGACGGCTGATCGTACACCGCGACATCAAACCCTCGAATGTGCTGCTGAGCACTGACAACGAGCCCAAGCTGCTCGATTTCGGCATCGCCAAGCTACTGGATGAAGTCGACGAGGAAGCGCTCACCGGTACTGGCATGCGCGTGCTGACGCCGGCCTATGCGGCACCCGAGCAAATTCTCGGGCAGCCAATCAGCACGGCGACCGACGTCTACTCGCTCGGCCTGATCCTCTACGAGCTACTGACCGGTAGCACTCCGCTCCAGCGCAGCGGAAAAAATCTTGAACGGGTCGCGCACGATCTGGAGCAGGAGAGCGTGCTGCGGCCCAGCTCTGCCGTGCTGGCCAGCGGAGCGCCGCCCAGCGTGACGCAAGCGAGTCGACAGCGTCGGGCACGACGACTCAGCGGCGACCTCGACACGATTGTCCTGCACGCGCTCAAACGCGAACCGGAACGGCGCTATCAAGGCGCCGCCGAACTGGCCGAAGATATCCGGCGACATCTCAACGGCCACCCTGTCCGCGCAGAAGCCGACACGATTCGGTACCGGCTTGGCAAGTTCGTCCAACGCCACCGCGGCGGAGTGACGGCAGCCGCCCTCGCCTTGCTCGGCATCATCGCCGGCCTGGTGGTGGCGCTCTGGCAGGCCGATATTGCACGCCGACAGGCCGCAATCGCGCAGACGCAGCTGCAACGCGCCGAGGCGATCAAGGAATTCACGCTCTCCCTGTTTCGCGAGCAGGACCCGCTGGCGCGCGGCAAGCCCGAGCCTCGCTCGGCCAACGAACTGATCGCAGTGGGCATCGCGCGGGCACGCACGCAGTTCTCCGACGATCCCGCCCAGCGCAGCGAACTGTTGAATGACCTGGGTGAAGTGCTGGTCAGTCTCGGAGATTTTTCCGCCGCCGCTCCCGTACTGGAAGAGGCCCGCGCCGAGCAGGCCGGGCGTGCGGGACCACACAGCGCAGCGCATGCGCAAACCCAGGCCAATCTGGCTGCCGCGCGCCTGGGCTTGGGCGAAACGACAGTTGCAATTGAGCTGCTCGAACAAAGTATCGATGTACTGGTCGGGACATCCGGCGCGGATTCGGCGATGGCATTGAAGGTACGCGCGCAGATGGTCAAGGCACTGTTTGCCAGTGGTCGCGTTGACGAGGCGGTTACCCTCGCGCGCGCACTGCTACCTGCGCATGAGCAATTGTTTGGACCCAATGCCGCGCCGACCATCGCACGGCTCGCCGACATCACTATGCTGCTCGAGCAGAGTGATCAATTGGAAGCGGCCGAGTCGGCGGCACAGTCACTGGTGATGCGCGTTGAGGGTGCCTACGGTGCCGACAGCATCCTGTTGATCCGTCCGCTGACTCTGCTCGGCGACCTGCATCGGCGCAGACAGCAGTACCCGGCTGCCGATGCCAGCTACGCACGCGCCTTGGCGCTGGCGCGCGCGCATCGGCACCCTGGCATGAGTGCGCGCGTGCTCGGAAGACGTGGCGACCTACTTCGCCGGATGCAGCGTCTGGATGAAGCCGCGGCGCACTTTGATGAAGCGGCCAGTTTGCTGCCCGACACCAGCCCCGAACGCGGCCAGATAGAGCTCTGGCGTGCCGGCCTGGCGCGCACGCAAGGCGATATGAGGCGCGCATCGGCCGGATTCCTGAAGGCATTTGAAATCTTCCGCGGCGCGCTCGGCGACGAATCGGTTTTTGCGTGGAACGCGGCATTGGAGTACGCCAACACCGAGCGCATGGCCGGCACGGGCAGTGTTGCAGAGCCCTTACTGCTGCAAGCCGTTGAAACTCTGCGTCGTATTGCAAAACCGCAGAGTTTCGACCTGATGCTGGCTACCGGAACCCTGGCTCAGTGGCGCGCGGCGCAAGGTCGTCATGCGGAGGCCAGCCTCCTGTTTGCCGAGAGCATCGCGATCGGCGACACAGTGTACGGCCCCGGCCATCCGACCAATGTGCTGACCCGGCTCGCCCACGCTGAAAGCCTGATCGCCATCGGTAGCGCGGATTCGATGCGCCTGGCCAAGTCTGAGATCGACGCGACGCTCGCCAGCGACAGTGAAGCTCAGCCACTCGCCGAGGAATCAAGATCCCAGGCAAATCGGCTGCTGGCCAAATATTTTTCGACAAGCATCGACTGAGTCCGCGAATTCGAAAACGCGACACGCTCCTGCCCTCGACTGGAACTGGTCATGAATGCATCACGTGGTGCGCTTTTCAGCCAACCCGAAGAACAGGCCGGAGCGCGAGCCGGCGTCTTGTACGGCAAATTGCTGCCCGAGCTATCGGTGCTGCTGCTGTTCATGGTGTTGATACTCGCTCCTGAGCAGGCCTCGTGGATCGACGAGGATGCCCTCGGATTCGGCGTGATGGCCGACGGCGCCACCCTGATGCTGAGTGCCACCATGATCGACGTGGCCAGCCGCCTCCAGCGCGCGCCACCCTGGTGGCTGGCACCGATCATTCTGGCCGGCATGTTCCTGATGTACCCCGATGCCTGGGTGGTCCTGAAGACCGGCTGGACCCTCGGATTCTGGTGTTTTCTGCCTTTCGCCTGGTCGATACTCGAACGACTGCGTGAACTGTGGACCTTGCCTGGCGCATCTCGGATCGAAAAAATACGGCGACGTACTCTGACGTTCGATCGGCTCTACCTCGCCCTTGTACTCGGTGTTCTGTGGATCGGCGGCGGCCTGGTCTGGATGCTCGCATCCGGTGGCGAATTTGGACAGGTATTCGACCCGTCGCGAATGCTGTGGCTACTGCTTGCCTTCTACGCCATCAATGTCTTCAACATAGTGCGCGTGCACCGCCCGTCATTCAGTCAACGTCCGCGCAGCCTGCTGCCGTGGATCGATGGCGGGCAGGCCGTGTACCTCGACCCGCTGTGAGCATGGGTCTGCGGCTTGGCCATTGCGACGCGCTCAGGTCTCGGCAAAAAAATCTTCGACATCGACAAGCTCGCGGGTGATCGGCATCGCCGGCAGGCTGCGCAAAAAAATCTTTCCGTAGGCCGACTGGGTAAGGCGTGGATCGCCCAGCACCAGCACGCCGCGATCATTGACGTCACGGATCAGGCGGCCGACACCCTGCTTCAACGCGATCGCAGCGTTCGGAATCTGAATATCGGCGAAGGGATTACCGCCGTCCTCACGCATCACGCGGATACGCGCCTCAAGCACCGGATCGTCGGGCGAGGCGAACGGCAGCTTGTCGATCACCACCACGGACAGCGCATCACCACGGACATCGACCCCCTCCCAGAAACTTGCAGCGCCCAGAAGCACGCCATTGCCGGACGCGCGAAAAGCAGCGAGCAGTGCGGTGCGCGGTGCCGTGCCCTGCACGAACAGGGGCCATGGCCCGGAAGCCAACAACTCGGCACTCAGCTTGAGGGCGCGATGCGAGGTGAACAACAGAAAGGCACGCCCACACGAAGCATGCAGCACCGGAATCACCGACTGGATTAGACGAGCGGTGTAGTCAGGGGCGTTTGGCAGCGGCAGATCCCGGGGCAGATAACAGAGAGATTGGCGGGCGAAATCGAAGGGACTGGCCAGCGCCATGGTGGCGGGCTCATCGAGGCCCATCTGGCGCGTGAAATGCTCGAAGCGACCGCCGACCGAGAGGGTCGCCGAGGTGAATATCCAGGCCGCACGCATGCGCTTGCGAAAATCGCGTAGCGGCTCGGATACGTCGAGCGGTGTCGCGGTCACGCTCAGACTGCGCTCACCGATCTCATACCAGAGCACATGATCATCCGGCGGCTCGACCATGAAAAGGCCGAAGCGCTTGAGCAGAATCTCGGCGCGATCGGTGCACGCACGCAGGCCCTCGCTGGCCTCGGCAATACTTTCAAGCGCCTCAAACAGCGCCTGCACTGCGCCGCCGAGACTCTGCAACACCAGATTCACCCGCTCCTGCTCGCGCAGCGGCGGCCAGGCGCCGCGCTTGGGCGCTTCGTTCACCGCCAGCCGCAGTTCGCGTACCAGGTTCTCAATGCCGGGGCCGATATGTTCGAGTGCGGCGCGCGTACCGCTGGCCTCGGCCGCTTCGCGCAGGGCGTCGAGGGCCAGTTCCTGCAACTGTCGCGTCGAAATCGACTCGCCGAAAAACTGTCCGGCCAGTTCGGGGATCTGGTGCGCCTCATCGAGCACGAATACATTCGCGCCAGGCAGAATCTCGCCGAAGCCCTCGCGCTTGATCGCCAGATCGGCAAACAGCAAATGGTGATTGACCACGACAAGATCGGCCTCTTGCGCCGCACGCCGCGCCTTGACCACAAAGCAGTCATTGAAGAACGGGCACTCGCTGCCGAGGCAATTCTCGGCATTGGAGGTCACTCTGGGCCAGATCGGTGAATCCTCTGGCACCGCGTCGAGTTCGCTGATATCACCGGCCTTGCTGCGGTTGGCCCAGCCGGAGACCCGCATCAACTGATCGACCTGCTGACGCGAATTGAGCATGCCGTCGCGGCGCGTCTTGTCGAGACGATACCAGCACAGATAATTGGATCGGCCCTTGAGCAGGGCAGTCTTGATGGCGCGCCCGAGTGCCGCGCGCACCCGCGGCAGATCGCGATGGAACAACTGATCCTGCAGGGCTTTGGTCCCAGTCGAGACGATCACGCGCTTGCCGGAGAGTATTGCCGGCACCAGATAGGCGAAGGTCTTGCCGGTTCCGGTACCTGCTTCAACAACGAGTTCCGCCTCATCGGCAATCGCCTGCTCGACAGCGTTCGCCATCTGCTGCTGCACATCGCGCGGCGCGAAGCCCTCGATGGCTTCGGCCAGGGCACCGCCCGCGGCGAGCGCCATGCTGGTCGTTGTTGGTCTGGAACTCACGCCCGTGTTGCCGGATCGGCCGGGTCGGCCGGATCGCGGCGCCGCCACTTTTCGAAGTCGGGCAAGCCCCAGGGTCGGACCCCAAGCACCATGCTCAGCCCGACTCGTTCGGAAACGGGAAGACTGCTGTCATGCGCCATCAAGGTATCGAATTCGCGCGCCAGTTCGTTGAGCCGCTGTTTGAGCAAGGCGCCGGTAGGTCGCGACACCATACCCGCCAGCAGCAAAATCTGTTCGTTGTCGCCTTCGAACCGGCGCTGGAAGAATTCCGGAATAAGCTTGCGCGCAAACAAGCGCATCACCGGACCGTTTTCGCGCCAACGGAAATTGCGCGCGGTACGCAGCTTGGCGCGATTGTCCGGTTGCAACTCGATGATGCGCATCCGATCCAGCCGCACCAGCAGTCCAACCCACTCGGGCTTGCTGAACGTGTAGCGACGCAGCACCTCTTCCTCGCGCCAGCGATTGAGTGCGAGATAGAGGGCAAGAAACAGCCGGGGATCGCTGACGATCTCCTCTTCCTGCTCCTCGCTGAGCTCGGACATCGGCTCGCTGTCGCCGCGCGCGTGCGCGACCAGTTCGGTAAGACCGACCTTGAGCACCTCGCAGATTTTTTCCAGCCTCGCCAGGTTCATGGTCTGCTGGGAAAACATCCGCTTGACCGAGGCCTCACTGAGATCCAGATGCGGAGCGAGCTGGGCATAGGTCATGCGCTGCGATTTGAGCAGTCGTTTGATCGCGTCGATGAGTTCGTAACGTAGGGCCATGGTGCAGTCTTTCGCTACCGGCGCTGCGCCGTTGCACGCATCGTAGCGTTTTTGCGGACTATGTACGATGGTCAAGTTGCTAGCCACTGTCGTCAGCACTCGCTGATCAGCCCGCTTTGGAAAGATCAGGAGCAGGCGCCCTCGCGGGCGCATCGTGCCTGCGGCACGACAGAGAGCTTTCGCGCTTTCGCGCGAGTAACTTTCTCTTGGATGGCGCAAGAGAAAGTCACCAAAGAGAACGCCACCCCATCGGGCCTCGTTCGACACCGGACTCCGCGAATCATCCCTGATGGCGTGCGCCCGGCCCGGCATCCATGCCGGGCGTTCAACACCATTCGACATGCGATTCAACGCATGTCGAAAGCATGGTGTCTCACCCCTCCAGGTTCGTGCTCGGTGCTCGCTGGTCTACGATTGTACGTTCGGCAACTGCTCCTGCGTTGCTCTACCTCGGGCATCCATGCCCTCGCCCTGTGCGTTCGCCGACAGGCCGCATCCATGCGGCCTCCCTTCGGGCTTTCCGCGCCCACCGATCACCGCCGCTCAGGGGCCCCGGTAAAACAGAGTAGCGCGCTCCAGGCGCGCAGAAGCAACAGCATCCGCAATACTCGCTCCAGACGCAATACCCTTGCGGTCCGTAGCGGGTGTTTATCAATACCGCAATGCTGCCGTGCTGTTGTAGAGCGGGGGCTTGCCCCGCTGCCGTTGATCTTTGTCGATTGTAAATCGTCCTCGTCCTTCGTCACGAAGATCACTAGCCCGCACCCTCACGGGCGCTTCGTGCCTGCGGCACGACGAAGAGCTTTCGCGCTTTCGCGCGAGTAACTTTCTCTTGATGTGGCGCAAGAGAAAGTCACCAAAGAGAACGCCACCCCACAGCGACGCCCTTCAGGCATCCTGCCTTTCGGGTTCGT
>JAYSZM010000232.1:0-2352 GCA_043738015.1 Lysobacterales bacterium | reverse complement strand
GCTGCTCGGCTGGCTGCTTCGCATCGACGATATCGACGTGCAGCAGATAGTCGCTCAGCGACTCACCCGGTCTGAAACTGTAGTCGGGTCGACCGATGCGGCGCGCCCCGATCACTTCGACTGCAGGCAGCAGATGGCATTGAAAGCAGACGTCATTGCGTTCTGGCCAAGCCAGGTTGGATGGGTTGGTGATCGCCGCGCGGATGTGCTGCAGGCCCTTGCCGCCCAGTACTGCACGCACATGCGCGGCGCCCGGGCCATGGCAGCGTTGGCAGCCGATGCCCTCCGGCAGTTGAGCGAGAAACAGATCGGGCTGGTCGGCAAGATCGCTACCCTCAGCCACTTCGGGAAAGGCGTTGTGGCAGAACAGGCATTCGCGCTTTATCCGGCGCTCGACGCCGGGATGATCACTGGCTTCGTAGCCAGGTGACATTGCCAGCGATGCGGTTTCGCTGTACCAGGTCACCGGCAATTGATAGAGCTCACCGGCCCCGGTCCGATGCAGAAAACTCTGCGCGCGATTGCCTGATCCGAGCACCCAATCGACGCGCAGTTCGAGCCTGTGTTGCTTACCATCGGCGGCCTGCGCCGACTGGGTAAACCAGAGTTGCCTGTTACGCCGCTCCAGCCGATAACTCTGCCCGCTGGCCTGATGCCGATAGCGACTGTCATCGAAATCGGCTGCGTCCCTGCCACTCGCGCTGCTCAGTGATCGCGCCATGCCGACCTCGGCATAGGTCTTCGCGATCGACTGATGGCACTGCGCACAAGCAGCGTCTGGCAGATAGCCCGCGGCCGCGCCTGTGCTGGCGCGAAGTCCATGCTGGCTCAGCGGGTCGGCCGCATGCGTGGGCGTAGCGAACAGGCATGCGGCGCTCGCGTAAACCAATCTCGCGCACGCCTGGCGAATGAATAGCGCCTGCCAGCTCAGGGGCTGCTCCTCATGGCGACTGCCCAAGCAGTCCGTGAACAGTTTACTGCTTGGGCGAGCAAGCATGGCTGGTGGGTGCATTGAGCAGTGATTGATGCGCATCGCTGCGCTCAGCGCATCCTACAGATCCACCGGGGTGCATTCGGTTGCGATTGATGCGCATCACTGCGCTCAGCGCATCCTACGAAATCACCCGGTCGCTCGCGAAAGACCTGTGCAGGTCCGTTGCGACTTGAAACTTTTGGCGCCGGGGAGCAGTCTAGGGGCTCCATGCCTACCGCCGTCTTCCGTTTGCTGCTTGCCCTGAGCCTCGTCCTGAACGGCCTTTCGCCGGTCTGGGCGATGAAGCCCATGGGTCATGGCAGTCACGAAGCACAGCGCGCATCGACTGCGGCTGTGGCCGCTGCGCGCCAGATGGGCCAGCACGATCACGCGTCGATGCACGGGCATGCGGGTATGCCGGGCCACGCATCGAAAGCCGCGATTGCTGACTCCGGCGGTGATTCGAATGACAAGCATTCAGGCGCCTGCTGTGATGATCCGGCGGCCTGCCACTGCGGTTGCGTGCTGCCACCGGCGATGCTGTTGTCGACTTTGACGCCGATGACGCGAAGCCTGCCTGCGGCGCCCCAGCCTCGATACTTTGGCGGACTGGCGCGCGCCTTGTTCAATCCGCCATTTCGGCCACCCTTGATCTGAATCGGTCGGCATCGAAGCAGCGCTGATCCACTGCGGTCGGCGCACCTGTTTCTGTGATCCGCTGCGCATCGAAGATGCGCGCGTGATCCGCCCGAGGATTCCCAAATGCGCTTCCCCCTTCGTTCCGCCGCGGCTCTGGCCGCGGCGATCGCGCTGGCCGGCTGTTCCAGCCTGCCGCGCGAACGCGGCTATGCCGAAACTGGCGATCTGATCGAGGCGCGCCGCGGTGCGGCGCCGATCTGGTCGCCGCAAAACCATCCGTCCACCGAGATCATTCCCGAGGTGCCGGCCAAGCCCCTGTCCGCCGAACAGTCCGTCCGGCTGGCCTTTCTCTACAACCCGCGCATTCGCGAAGAATACGCGCGTCTTGGCCTTGGCCGGGCAGAACTCGAGGAGGCGCGGCGTATCGCCAATCCGAGCTTCGGCTATGCCCGACTCGAGCCACGCTCGGGCGACGGCAGCCAGATCACCCGCAGCCTGTCACTGAGCTTTACCGACCTGCTCCTGCTTCCGGCACGAAAGCGCTTTGCCGCCGGCGAACTTGATCGTCTGCAGAAGTCCGTAGCGGCAGAACTGTTGGAGCTCGCAGCCCAGGTTGAGACCGCCTGGTTCGCTGCCGTAAGCGCCGACCAGGTCGCGGCGATGCGTGAGGTGGTCGCCCAGTCGGCCGAGCGTTCGGCCGAGCTGGCACAGCGATTCTTCGACGCCGGCAACATCAACCG
>JAYSZM010000231.1:0-10813 GCA_043738015.1 Lysobacterales bacterium | reverse complement strand
GGATATCCGGCTCGTCGTCGATGATCAGTGCGGTCTGGCGGGTCATGCGTTGGCCGCTCGCTCATTATTATCTGGAAACGTGTTCTACCAAATCTGCGGGCGCGGCGCCATGCGTATTGCGGATTTTGCTTTTGAGACAGACAACGCAACCCTGGTGGCCCGTATGCCAGAGCTAGAGAAGGGTGCTCCAGCGATCAGTGCAGCGGCGGAGAATCCTGCGCCGATGCCAGAAATTCCTCTTCGGCCAGGCCACGCAGCACCTCGGGCTGGGCGTGGAAGGCCACGCGGAAACAGGTGCCGCCGGCAGGCACGGAGACCAGATCAAGCGTAGCCTGATTTGCCTCGCAGAGCTGGCGTGCAATGTACAGGCCGAGTCCGGTGCCGTGTTCGTTGGTGGTGAAGAACGGATCGAACACGTGCGGGCGCAATTTTTCCGGGATGCCTGGACCGCGATCGATCACTTCCAGCACGGGCTGACCCGACTCCGGTAGACGACGGGCGACGATCGAGACACGCGCTGGTTGATCGGGCATGCGGCCGTGCCGGAGGGCATTTTTTGACAGGTTCCAAATCACCTGCTGCAACTGGTCGGAATCGAATACGACGCTGATGCCCCCTTCGGGAATGATCGCGCGCAGTTCGTCACCACCCAAGGGCTGCACGCTGCGGAATTCCTCGACGAAATGGCTGACCCATCGATTGAGCTGCAGCAATTCTGGCTTGGAGCGCTCACGTCGCGACAGCTGCAGGATATTCTCGACGATTGCATTCATGCGCAGGCATTGCGAGCGAATGATCTCGAGCAACCGCAAATCCGAGTCGTGAAGCGCTTCGGATTCTGCCAGCAGCTGCGCGGCATGACTGATCGCCGCCAAGGGGTTACGCACCTCATGCGCGATACTGGCCGAGAGCCGACCCAGCGAGCTGAGCGTCATCTGCTCGGCCTGCCGCGTCGCCATCGTGGTGTCTTCGAGAAAAACGATTACCGAACGCTGCGCCGACTGTGGCACCGCGACAAAACGCGGGATCACTTCGATCGAACGCTCGACCAGGGCAGAGGGCGCAAAATCCGATTTGCCACTGGCGCGCCAATGTTCCAGCCGGCGCAACAGCTCGGGGGAAATCACGGCGATATCCTTGATCGTCGGACTCGGATTGCCGAGCGCATGCCAAGCCGATTCATTGATGCGCTGGATGCGACCCTGACCGTCGATGACCAGGACGCCGGATTTCATCCGCCTGATGATCAGGTCATTGAGCTGGGACAGGCTCTCGACATCGGATTCGCGCGCCTCGACCAGCTGCTGGCGCTGACGAACTTCCTGCCTCAGCAACTGCATCAGGGCCGAGACCGCAAGATAGCCAATGCCGACCAGGGCGACTTCGAGCAGGCCGCGTTCCTCGACCCCGAGCAGCCGGATACTCATCCAACGCTCGGCAAATCCGATCAGTACCGCCAGGCTGGCGAAGACAAACGCGATACGCGGCGCCAACAGCACGCCACCCGAGGCCAGATTGATCATCAGCAGCATGGCGATGCCGCCGTCCATGCCCTGGGTCGCGAGCAGGGTAAGTCCGGCGACGCTGATATCGAGCGTCAGGCCGATCAGGGTAGGCGCACTGCGTCGTCCACCGGCGGAGATTTCCCAGGCAAACAACAGTGACGCGCCGACCAGAAAGGCCAGCGCAGCCCAAAGGGCCACGCCAGGCGCAACCAGATCGACAAAATCCTTGGCTAGTGGGCTGAAGCAGATACCGACCAGCAGCATCGCCTCGAACAGGCGGAAAAGACCGAAAAAATAGCGCTCGCGCCGCACCAGATCGATGTTGCGGACGAGATCGGCAGCGCTGCGGGGCTCGGGCTTTTTGCTCAACGGAATGCGTGTCGGGGGCGGTGGTCCGAGTATAGGCTGGCCGCGTGTGCCGCAACGACAAAGCGCTGGCAACAACAATGCAATCGTCATGACTCGGGCCTGCAGGCGCCATCGAGCGCACCTCATGCACGCCCCCGGCCGCCGGAAGCACGGCCGCCCGTCCCACACAAGCCCTTTCATTACCCCCGGTCTTTGGCACAATACGCGTCCCAACCTCGAACACCGGCCGCGGGCGGCTGTCTCCAGCGTCCAAATCGGATGATCTCTCCAATTAAGGTGCCTCATGAACTTCCACGAGTATCAAGCGAAAGTGCTGTTCGCCGACTACGCCATTCCAGTACCGGCGGGTCGCATCGCCAGCACGCCCGAGCAGGCAGCTGAAGCCGCCCGCGCGATTGGCGGCGAGCAGTGGGTCGTGAAGGCACAGATCCATGCCGGCGGTCGCGGCAAGGCCGGCGGAGTCAAACTCTGCAGTACCGTCGATGCGGTAAAGGAAGCCGCCGCGAAAATGCTCGGCAGCAAGATGACGACATACCAGAGTGCCGGGCGCGCGCTACCGGTCAATATCGTGTTGATTTCCGAGGCCAATGACATCGAGCAGGAGCTGTACCTCAGCGCCCTGGTCGATCGCGCCACCAAGTCGGTATCGTTCATCGTCTCGGCTGCCGGCGGCGTCGATATCGAAACCGTCGCACGCGATACCCCGGAGCAGATCCACACTGTCGCCGTCGACTACGTGCAGGGGCTGCAGCCCTACCAGTGCCGCAAGGTCGGCTTCGCGATGGGACTCAACGCCAAACAGGTGGGCCAGCTGACCAAGATCATGCAGGGCGTGTATCGCCTGTTCATGGACAAAGACATGAGCTTGATCGAGCTCAATCCGCTGGCGATCGTGGCCAATGGCGACCTGATGGCGCTCGACGGCAAGCTCAATTCGGACGACAACGCCGAGTTCCGTCACCCCAAGCTGGCCGCGATGCGCGACATCAGCCAGGAAGACGCTGCCGAAGCCGAGGCTGCCAATCATCATCTGAACTACGTACAGATGGATGGCAACATCGGCTGCATGGTCAATGGCGCCGGACTGGCGATGGCGACGATGGATGTGATCAAACTCAATGGCAGCGAGCCGGCCAACTTCCTCGATGTCGGTGGCGGCGCCACCAAGGAACGGGTCACTGAAGCGTTCAAGCTGATCCTGTCTTCGGACAAGGTCAAGGCGATCCTGGTCAATATCTTCGGCGGGATCGTCCGCTGCGACATGATCGCCGAGGGCATCATCGCCGCGGTCAAGGACGTCGGCGTGAAGATTCCGGTGGTGGTGCGCCTTGAGGGCACCAATGTCGAGAAGGGCCGCGAACTGCTGGCCAACTCGGGCTTCAAGATCATCACCGCCATCGACCTCAATGATGCTGCCCGCAAGGCGGTCGCTGCCGTAGCTTGACGGAATTTGTGAGCGGCATCGCCGCGATTCGAGTATCGACGACGCAGATCCAACAGACCCGCGTCGCACCAACCAAGGATTCAGCATGAGCGTTCTGATCAACAAGAACACCAAGGTCATCTGCCAGGGCTTCACCGGCAGCCAGGGCACCTTTCATTCCGAGCAGGCGATTGACTACGGCACCAAGCTGGTCGGTGGCGTAACGCCGGGTAAGGGCGGCAATACGCACATCGGGCTGCCGGTATTCAATACGGTCGAAGACGCCGTCAACGAAACCGGCGCCGACGCCACGATGATTTTTGTGCCGCCACCGTTTGCAGCCGACGCCATCCTCGAAGCCGCCGATGCCGGCATTCGCGTGATCGTCGCGATCACTGAAGGCATCCCGGTGCTCGACATGCTGCGCGTCAAGCATGCACTCGCGCACTATCCAGATGCGGTACTGATTGGGCCGAACTGCCCCGGTATCATCACGCCGGGCGAGTGCAAGATCGGCATCATGCCGGGGCATATCCACAAGCCGGGCAAGATCGGCATTGTCTCGCGTTCGGGCACGCTGACCTATGAGGCCGTGTTTCAGACCACCAACGCCGGCCTCGGCCAGAGCACCTGCATCGGCATTGGTGGCGATCCGATCAATGGCCTGAACTTCATCGACTGCCTGAGCATGTTCCAGGACGATCCGCAGACCGAGGGCATCATCATGGTCGGAGAGATCGGCGGAAGCGCCGAGGAAGAAGCCGCCGAATTCATCACCGAATATGTCCGCAAGCCGGTGGTCGCCTTTATTGCAGGCGCCTCGGCACCCGTGGGCAAGCGCATGGGCCATGCCGGCGCGATCATCTCGGGTGGCAAGGGCACGGCAGCCGCCAAATTCGCAGCACTGGAAGCCGCCGGCGTGACCACGGTCAAGTCACCGGCGGATCTCGGCAAGGCGATCGAAGCCGCGTTGAAAGCCAGGAAGGCCTGATTCACGTCATCCGATCCACCGGCGCCCTGTTCCTTTGAACTTCTCTGGACAGGGCGCGAGCGCCCCCAGTGCGTACCGAGGTAGGCATGAATCCGATCCGCATCGCGCTCGCCCAGTTCGATTTTCCTGCCGCGGCAGTCGAGCAGAATGCTGACCGCATCCTCGAACTCGCCGCGCGCGCGCGCGATGAACTCGGCGCCCGCCTGATCCTGTTTCCCGAACTCGCGATCTCCGGCTATCTTGCCGAAGATCTGTTCCTGCGCCCGAGCTTCATCGAGACCTGCGCGGAGCAACTCGAGCGCGTGGTCGCCAATCTTCGCGGCATCGATGCCGTGATCGGCCATCCGCTGCGCGAGGGCGATCGCCTGTACAACGCACTCAGCTGGGTACGCGATGGTCGGGTGGTCGTGCGCTACCGCAAGCAGGCCCTGCCCAATTACACCGTATTCGACGAGAAGCGCTACTTCAGCTCAGGCGACCAGGCCGCCATCGTCGAGCTCGACGGCGTGCGCTTTGCACCGATGATCTGCGAGGACATCTGGGAAGAACTGCCGACGGCGCGCGCGATCCAAGCCGGCGCCGAGGCCTTGTTGGTGATCAATGCTTCGCCCTTCGATATCGGTAATCGTCAGCACCGCCATGACGAAGTGCGCGAACGCGCGCTCCTCCATCAAGTACCGATCGCCTACGTCAATGTAGTCGCCGGCCAGGACGATCTGGTGTTCGACGGTGGCGCATTCTGCATCAATGGCGATGGCGAAATGCAGGGCCCAGCACCGGCATTCGAAGACCATCTGCTCGCACTCGACTATGTGCCGCATTCGCGTCGTTTCCACGCGGTCAACTGGCCGCCGGCCGAAGCCGATGACCGTGCGCGTTTCTATCGCGCCCTGGTCCGCGGCACCCGCGACTACATCCAGAAGAATCGCTTCCCTGGCGTGCTGCTTGGTCTGTCCGGCGGTGTCGATTCTGCGCTGACCCTGGCCATCGCCGTCGATGCCATTGGCGCCGACAAGGTCACCGCGGTGATGATGCCGACCCGATTCACCTCGCAGCTTTCACTCGATGAAGCCGCGGCCCAGGCAAGCCTGCTCGGCGTGCACTACCAGGTAATCAGCATCGAGTCCGCGTTCGATACGCTGTGTACCGCGCTGGAACCTGCTTTCGCTGGGACCAAGCCCGATGTCACCGAGGAAAATCTACAGGCGCGCATTCGCGGCATGATCCTGATGGCGCTGTCCAACAAATTTGGCGCGATGGTCCTCAGCACCGGCAACAAGAGCGAGATGGCCTGCGGCTATGCGACCTTGTATGGCGATATGTGCGGCGGCTTTGCCCCGCTGAAAGATGTCTACAAGACCGAGGTCTGGGCACTCTGCCGGCATCGCAATAAGATCTCGCCGGCGATTCCAGAGGCGGTAATCGTGCGGCCACCCTCGGCCGAATTGCGCCACGATCAGCGCGATCAGGATTCGCTGCCACCGTACGAGATTCTCGACCAGATCCTGATGCGCTATATCGAGGCGGATCGCTCGCGCGCCGAGATCATCGCCGAAGGCTTTGACGCCGATACGGTGCAACGCGTGGTCAAAATGGTGCTGCGCAACGAGTACAAGCGCCGCCAATCCGCGCCCGGTCCGCGCATCACGAGGCGCGCGTTCGGCCGTGACCGCCGCTATCCAATCACCACCGGATGGCGCTGAGAATCTTCCCTGTCTCTGCGCCAGAACAATCTGCTGCAAAACCCTTCTCACCTCAGGATTGATCCGCCATGAGCAAGACTTCGCGAACCCAGGGTCTCGGCACCCGCGCCATCCATGCCGGCCAATCACCCGATCCGACCACCGGCGCGATCATGACGCCGATCTATGCGACCTCGACCTATGTGCAGCAGAGTCCGGGCGTGCACAAGGGATTCGAATATACGCGCTCACACAATCCCACCCGATTTGCGTTTGAGGACTGCGTCGCTTCGCTTGAAGGTGGCAGCAAGGGATACGCTTTCGCTTCCGGCCTTGCCGCGACCTCGACCATTCTGGAAACGCTGGACAGCGGCAGTCATGTGATTGCGATGGACGATATGTACGGCGGCACCTTTCGCCTGTTCGAGCGCGTGCGCCGGCGCAGCGCTGGTCTCGACTTCAGCTATCTGGATTTGAACGACGAGGCCGCACTCAAGGCAGCGCTACGTCCCAACACCCGGATGATCTGGGTCGAGACGCCGACCAACCCCATGCTCAAATTGGTTGATCTGAGCAAGCTCGGCAAATTCGCCAAAAAACATGGCCTGATCCTCGTCGTCGACAATACGTTCTGTTCGCCGATGCTGCAGCGGCCGATCGAATACGGCGCCGATATCGTCATGCATTCGGCAACCAAATACCTCAACGGTCATTCCGATATTGTTGCCGGAATTGCGGTTGTGGGCGACAACGCCGAGCTGCGCGAGAAACTGACGTTTCTGCAGAATGCCATCGGCAGCGTCGCCGGACCCTTCGACAGCTTTCTCGCCCTGCGTGGACTGAAGACCCTGCATCTGCGCATGCGCGCCCATTGCGACAACGCGATGGAACTGGCGCGCTGGCTGCAGCGGCAACCGACGCTGGAACGGGTGATCTATCCGGGCCTGAAATCACATCCACAGCATGCGCTGGCCGCCAAACAGATGGATGGTTTCGGCGGCATGATCTCGGTCGAGGTCAAGGGCGGACTACGCAAGGCACGCCGGATGATGGAGCGCTGTCAGTTGTTTGGTCTGGCCGAATCACTCGGCGGCGTCGAATCGTTGATCAATCATCCAGCGATCATGACGCATGCCTCGGTGCCGGCTGACAAGCGCAAGCGGCTCGGCATCAGTGATTCCCTGGTGCGCCTTTCGGTCGGTGTCGAAGACGTCGCCGATCTGCGTGACGAACTGAAAAACGCCTTGGGCTGAGAGAGCGGCCGCGCGGGAGCGCGACCCTCCAACAGCGTGCCGATGGAGGGCGTCGCTCCTGCGACGCCTGGTGATTACCGGTAGGCCAGGTGCAATCGGATCGAGACGCGTGATCGGAAGCGAGGAGCCAAAGCAGCCACGCGGGAGCGCGGCCCTCCAGGGGCGTGCCGTTGGAGGGCGTCGCTCCTGCGACGCCTGGTGATTACCGATAGGCGCGGTGCAATCGGATCGAGACTGTTGATCTAAGCGGGAAGCCAGAGCAGCCGCGCGGGAGCGCGGCCCTCCAATTTGCGGCATGTCAATCGGGCCAGTTAAACGCGCTGCCACAACCACGGCACGGCAAACGCCATCAGCGCTGCGCCGTAGAGACCGGCGAGCGCATCATCGAGCATGGCGCCGAATCCGCCATGCAGTTTGCGATCGGCGAGCGAGGCTGGCCAGGGCTTGACGATATCGAGTACGCGGAACAGCAAGAAGCCGATCAGCAACTCGGCCCACACCGGCATCGAGAATCCCACTCGCGGCCAGTACGCCGTCGCTGGCAACAGGGTGATCCAGAGCCCGGCCCATTCGTCCATGACGACTACGCCGGGGTCTTCGCGACCGAGGCGGGCGATGACCCAGTTGGCGGCGAACACGCCCAGCACGAAGACCACGACGCACGCGCTCGCGACCGCCCATGGGCCGTAGTGCCGTAGCAAAAGGTACGGCAGCAGCGCAGCGAGCGATCCGGTTGTGCCGGGCGCGAACGGTGACAGGCCGGAGCCGAAGCCGCTGGCAATCCAGCCCCAGGGGTGACGCATCAGCACAGAAATTTGTGCAGTGCTGAGTCGATTCATCCGAAGTGATCCCATCCCTTGCGCTCCAGATTGACCAAGCCGCCGGCGGCGTCGACGACTAGCAGGCCAGCCTCCGCCCGAATGCAGCCTATCTCAGCAAACTCGGGCGCGCTGCAGGCCAGCAGTGCACTCAATGCGGCATCACGAAGACGCGGGGGCACCGTGAAGCAGAGCGCATAGTCATCGCCACCGGCAAGCACGAAGTCACGCGCGTGTTCATCGCCGAGGTGTTTGCGCAGCTCGCTGTAACCGGGCAAGGACTCCAGTTGAATATCGGCACCGACGCCGCTCGCCTTCAACACATGACCAAGATCAGCGAGCAGCCCATCGCTGACATCGATGGCGCTGCTGGCGATCCCGCGCAGGGCATCGCCAACAGCGACCCAGGGATGTGGACGATTCAGCGCGTCTATGCACTGCGCCTGCATCGACGCCGGAATGCTTGCGCGAACGTCGGACTGCAGCCTTCCCTGTTTCAGCACCAGGCCGGCGGCAGCCCAACCGAGTCGACCACAAACAAAGATCGCATCCCCTGCATCAGCGCCAGCACGCGTCAGCGCTGTGCCACTCGGGAGCAAGCCCTGCGCGCACACGGTGATGCTGAGCGGACCGCGCGTAGTGTCGCCGCCGACCAGGGCCACAGCGTGCTGCGCCGCGAGTTCGGCGAAGCCACGCGCAAATGCACGCAACCAGTCGGCATCGGCATCCGGCAGAGTCAAGGCCAATACGCACCAGGCCGGCGAGGCGCCCATGGCGGCGAGATCGGAAAGATTGACCGCGAGCGCTTTCCAGCCGATGTCGGCCGGATCGGTGTCGAGCGGAAAATGGCGGCCGGCGATCAGGGTATCGGTGCAGACGACCAACTGTTGTCCGGCCGGAACTTCGAGCACAGCGGCATCATCACCGTTGTCGATCACAACATCCCTGCGCGAATGCGCGCAGGCGCTGCGAAGGATATCGATCAGCTCGAATTCGCTCAGTGCCATGTACTGCCCGCTGCGTGTCGGCCCCTTGGCAACTGCACGATGGCGCGGGCAGGACAGGCGCGTGTGGTCACGTCATCCACGACCCGCGGCCGCCGCAAACTCAGCGCCGGTATTCGCTGCCACGACACTGCGCGGCGAGTTTGTCGAGCACACCGTTGACATAGGTGTGACCAAAGTCTGCACCGAAGCGCTTGGTGGTCTCGATCGCCTCGTTGATTACGACGCGATACGGCACGTCCGGCCGATGCAGCAACTCGTAGGTACCCAGACGCAGCACCGCGCGCTCGATCGGATCGACCTGATCGACTTCGCGATCGAGAAACGGCTTCAGTGCCGCATCCAATTCGGCTCGACGCTGCTCGATATTGACCAGCAGATTCTCGAAGTAGTCGAGATCGGCGACCTCCATCTCCTGCTCATGCTTGAACTGGCCGATGATGCCGCTCATCGGCGTACCCGATACCTGCCAGGCATACAAAGCCTGCAGAGCACGTCGGCGTGCGCGGCTGCGCGCCGCAAGATCGATTCCTTCGGGACGTGCGTGGTGCTGGCTCATCGGAACAGATCCTCGTCGATCTCGAGATCGCCCAGACCATCGATCAGCTGGTCGTAAGCGGCATCGATCGCGGAGACGACACCCAGGGTTTCAAGTGCTGCCTGTGCCGCCTCGGCGCCCTTGTTGCCGTGCACACCGCCAGCGCGATCGAGTGCTTGTTGTTCGTTGTCGCAGGCGAGTACACCATTGCCGACCGGTATCGCATGCTCGAGGGAGACCTGCATCAGGCCGCGCGCCGACTCATTGCTGATCACATCGAAATGCGCGGTATCGCCGCGGATCACGCAGCCCAGCGCAATGATGGCATCGAAGCCCTGCGTTTGGGCAAGGCTATGCGCCACCACCGGCAATTCCCAGGCGCCCGGCACACGCACGAGCACAATGGCATCGGCCGCGACACCGGCGGAGATGAGGGACTGGATCGCGCCATCGATCAGTCGATCGACGATCGGCGCATTGAAGCGCGCCGCAACGATGGCGATCCGCATGCCATCGGTGGACACATCGGGGTCCAACTGCTGCACACCGCTGCGCAGCAGGTCGATGGACGGCACAGCGGCCGCGGCTTTTTTGGAAATCTTGCTCATGGGGATCATCCGGAAGCGACCGCGGCGGCGGTCGTTGCGCGCTTCGTTCAGGGAGTCCCTGGCGGCGGTGCGTAGTCTACCACTTCGAGCCCAAAGCCCGAGAGCCCCAGAAATCGCCGTTGCGTGCCGATCACCTGCAGCCGGTGTACGCCGAGGCCAGCCAGAATCTGAGCCCCGAGGCCGCTGCTGCGCCAGACATCGGCGGCGGCCGGCGGCTGCCGGTCCTGACGCAGTCGACGCAGCCATTGTTCGGGATCTGCCGATTCACCGAGCGCGACAAAGACCCCGCAGTCGGCCGCGGCAATCATCGCCAGCGCGCGATCGGCCGAGACGCCGAGGCCGGGGCCGGTCAGCTGCATCACGTCGCTGAGCACGTTGCCGATATGCACGCGCACCGGCACCACGGTAGCGGCCGTCCACTGCCCGCGGGCCAGCGCGAAGTGCAGGGTCCTGGTGTAACGATCGCGCCAGACACTGAGCTGGAAACGACCATGGCGGGTATCGACTTCCTGTTCGAACTCTCGCTGCAGGGTAGGCTCGGCCTGCATGCGGAAGCGGATCAGATCGGCGACCGTGCCCATCTTCAGACGATGGCGAAGTGCGTATTCCTCCAGCTCGGGAC
>JAYSZM010000230.1:0-5199 GCA_043738015.1 Lysobacterales bacterium | reverse complement strand
AGGGCCAGATCGCCAGCAGAATCGGCGCCGACAAAATCGTGATGGCGAACGCCACCAGGGTGAGTGCGGTTGCAGTCTGGACAAACCGGGCCGGTTTGTCGGCGGCACGCAGAACCAGAAAGATCAATCCAATCCCGATCAGTGTGCGCAGCAGTATCCATTGCGGCGGCGCGTCGCTGCCTTCGAGATGCCGCGACAGCCAGATATCGCAGCCAACCATCGTCACGACCAGCACCACCAGCAGCCGCGGCGCATACGGCAGGTCGGCACCGCCGGCACGAAACGTCAGCAGGCGCAGGATCACGTTCAAAAAAGCGGTCATGCTCGATTCCGGCTCCTGGCTCGCGGACTTGGGTTAGGCTTGCAGACGATCCAATTGAAGCATGCAGCAGATGACAACACGAGATGGCCAACTGGTTGATGCGCGCGGTCTGAGCTGTCCGCAGCCCGTGCTGATGCTGCGGCAGGCGCTACGGCCACTTGCACCGACAACGCGGGTCGCCCTGCTTGCTACCGATCCGATGGCAAGCGTTGATGTCCGCGCCTTCTGCCTGCGCGCCGGACACGTCCTGCTCGCGGAGGAACCCGCCGCCGACCACACCCGCTTTATCGTCGCACGCGGCTGAATCGCCTAGCCTCAGGCCGGCACCCGGATCGCGGCAAGAATGCGGGCATTGACCTCATCGACATCACCGACGCCATCGACTTCGATCAATCTGCGCGCACGCACATAGAAATCGATCACCGGTTCTGTCTGCTCGGCATAGACACGCAGCCGCTCACGCACGGTCTCCGGCGTATCGTCCTTACGACCTTCGGCCTGGGCACGACCGGCCAGCCTGGAGACGATCAGCTCACTTGGCACCGCCAGCAACACCGCGACATCCAATGGCTGGCCGATGCGCTTCAGCAGGCCATCAAGCGCATTGGCCTGGATCAAGTTTCGCGGATAGCCATCGAGTATGAATCCGGGCGAAGTGTCAGGCTCAGCGAGGCGCGCTTCGAGCATGCCCAACACGACATCATCGGATACCAGTTGCCCGGCATCCATTACCGTCTTGGCCTTGATGCCGAGCGGCGTGCCGGCGCGGACCTGTGCCCGCAACAGATCGCCAGTGGAAATATGGGCGATGCCCAGTTCGCTCTTGACCTTGACGGCCTGCGTGCCCTTGCCCGAGCCGGGCGCGCCTAAGAAAACAATCCGCATTGCTGAGATTTCCGGGAATTCCATACCTTCGCAGCCTACCTGGCCGCCGAAAGTCGGAGAGTTGAAGAGGTTGAGCCAACCGTAGCGGCTAGGGACCCTTCGAACAAGCCCCACGCACCGCGTTCACACCCCAAAACCTCGGCAACGCCACGGAATGCGCAGAACGCAACCGGGCCGCGGTCCGCGCGCCGACGGTTCTGTTCTCCAGACCGCACCGTAGAATGCACCGACTGCCAGAAACGCGCCCGGTCGGAATTGCAGTTTCGTGCTGGGCGACAGCCGTCAAGTGCCGTGCTTGGTAGAGCCCGACCCATCGCGCACCACGGCCAACAATCAGCGTCGAAAAATCAGCTGCCGACCTTGGTCTGCAGATAGGCCGACTCGCCAAGTCGCTCGATCAGGCCCATCTGGGTCTCGATCCAGTCGATGTGTTCTTCTTCGGAATCGAGGATGTCAGCGAACAGGCCGCGAGTTCCGAAATCGCCGACCGACTCGCAGTGGCGGATGCCTGCCTGCAGGTCCGGAATGGCGAGGTGTTCGAGTTTCAGATCGCAGGCCAGGCATTCTTTCGGTGACTCGCCGATCATCAGCTTGTCGAGCTTCTGCAAGTTCGGAAGTCCATCAAGAAACAGGATGCGCTCGATCAGTCGATCGGCGTGCTTCATCTCGTCGATGGATTCTTTATGCTCGTACTCGGCCAGTTCCTTCAGGCCCCAGTTCTTGAACATCTTGGCGTGCAGAAAATACTGGTTGATCGCAGTCAACTCGTTGGTCAACGCCTTGTTGAGAAGTTCAATGGTCTTGGCATCGCCGCGCATGGTGTTGCTCCCTGAGTGTGCGTGCACTTTAGCAAGTCTGCGCGCGGGCTTCCGGCGAGCTATTGCGAATGAGGACTGTTTGCGCACCGCTTGGGCGCGGAGCGCAGGCGGTGATGCGCGGAAGCGATCCGACCCGCCTCAGGCAACGTGTCGGAACGGCAGCACATTGCCGCCATGCACTTCGGGCTGGTCGAGCAAAGCTGCGTGCTCGCCCAAGGTCTGTGCAGCCAGCTCCCGGCAGCAGCCGCAGCCACTGCCGCAGCCGGTACGCGCCTGCAGCGTGTCCAGATCACGGACACCGGCGCAGGCAGCGGCGCGAATGGCGGATTCGGTAACGGCATTGCAGAGGCAGACGTACATGGGCGGTCCCTGATGTCAGTGACCGTATTTCAATGCAAATGCGAATAGTTGTCAATAACTATCCTGAACGGACCGAATTCCGATCAGCGCCAGCCCGATCGACCCATACCCCAGCCCGCCCTGCTCTGATTCGCAAGGGTTGCCGCGGTCGGCTGAGCCGCCTCGGCAATCACCGAAACCTTGGACGCGTGCGGCGCCAGATGGCGTAGCGCACGCTCATACACCTCGCGTTTGAACGGAACGACCTGGTCAAGCGGATGCCAATAATCCACCCAGGTCCAGGAATCGAATTCCGGGTTGTCGCAGAGATCCAGGCGCAGATCGGCCTCGGTACCCTGGAAATGCAGCAGGAACCAGACCTGCTTCTGACCGATGCAGGTCGGCCGCTCGTGCCGACGCACGAATCGATTGGGCAGCCGATAGCGCAGCCAGCCGGGCGTAGACGCCAGCACATCGACGTGCTCGGGCATCAGACCGGTCTCCTCACGCAACTCGCGATACATCGCCTCGAGTGGCGTCTCATCTGAATTCATGCCGCCCTGCGGAAACTGCCAGCCATCCCGCGAAACCCGCCGCGCCCAAAAAACGCGCCCGTCCGCATGCAACAGCACAATGCCCACATTAGGTCGGTAGCCGTCGGGATCAATCACGCCCGGCACCTCAAAGTTTGACTGGGTCGATTCTTTCACGTCTGAGCGCTGGGCTACAAGCGAGGCTGTTGCCAGCGGAAACAGGATTCAGCGAGTACCTGCGATGCCAGATGGACCAGATGGGCAGCGACAGGAGCCGTTCGGGACTGCAGGCTGCCTTCTACGAATGGATGAGCGGCCCGAATGACGCAAGGTGAGCGAGCCTAGCCATGGCCAGCAGAGCGGACAATCCCGGTCACTCAATCTCCGAAATTTCGCAGATGAAGTTGCGATGGGCCCTGGGGGTGACTCCTGCTGGCTGCTGGGTGTCCATGCCCTGCCATCCATGTCGTGCCATGTCCTGCCGCGCGTCCTGGCACGTGGCGGGATAGATTCGAACAACGGTGCAAAGGCTGTTGGGTCCGCGCTGCGCTTGCCCCAGCCTATGATGGCGTTGTGCGCTGTGCCGGCAAGGATTCTTATGCTTGCGCCGTCGCGTGCGCCCACAGCCCGTTCACCGCGGGGACTCACCTCGGATCGTCGTCAATCTCCCACTCGTCCTCTGCCTCCGAATCGCTCCATTCGGCGCTGGCCATCGAAGGCATTCCGTGCTCATCAGGATCGTCCTCGATGATGCTGGACGAGTCGTTGATGGTGCCCAGGAAGACCACGTCATCCAGCGCCGAGTCATCTCCTTCAGGCAGCAGTGACGGCTGCGCCCGCTGCAGGTGGCGCAAGTCGATAATCAGCCGCTCGTCATCGGTCAGGTCCAGGCCGGCGGCTGTCACTTGCGGATCCATGCCGAGTCGTTCGACCAGCAACGGGTACACGACCTCGTTGTTCCAGCTTGTATCCATCGCCGGTTCGGGGCTCATTGCGTTGGCCTCGTTGAACGGCAAGAAGGCGAGTCGCTTGAGCTGATCCGGGTGATCGGGATCAACGATGTAGAGCGCCATCGGCGCGAACACTTCGGTCCTGTCGCGCTCCTCGACATGCACGCCACGCCCGAAGCGGATGCCGGCCTTAACGAGAAGTGCCTTGATTTGTCTCCAGGTCGCCATGGCGCTGACTCCGATCAGTGGTTCTGCGCTTGCGCGGTCAGAAGGTCAAGCGAGGTGATGGTCTCGAGCGTGAACTTCGCAGTCATCGCCATCATTGCTTGCGGCGGGATGTTGTAGAACCGGCGCACCGCGTCGTCGATGTACATGCTGCCGGCGTCGCCCTCGGCGGATTCCAGACTCATCGCCCCGCCGCCACCCACGTGCATGACGACCGGCTGACTCTTGCCAATGGTTGCGGAGCGCGGCGGTGACATGGGTACCATCGGCACCTGCAGAACGTCGTACAGCATGAACTGGCGCGTCTGCGATCTGTAGACATACGAGCCGGACATCAGCAGCACCTTGTCCCCCGGCTCGCGCAGAAATTTCGACGGTGCGTCTGCCGTTGCCTGTGCGTTGAGATCGGTGCCACGCAGCAGTTCGACCTCGATCAGCGCTCCGGGAACATTGACCACCGAGTGCGGGCCGGGCATCGCGGCGGCCCATTCTGCCGGCGAGCCATCGCCATTGGCCAGATATACGTGGTTGGAATCGTAGCGATAGGAGTAAAAGCGCGCCGACGACTGCCCAGTGCGCGCGTCGATCGCGTAGAAGGCGTAGTCCTGAAGGTGGCGCGCCACCGCCTGGCGCAGCTGCACGCAGATCTGCCACTCGGTGAAGTACGGCGGAGCAAGCAGGTCGGAGATCGGCCGCAGGTCGAGGTAGACCGGCACCAGCGAAGCACCGGCGGGATCGCCATTGGTGCAGTCGCCGATGCAACGGTACTGGCTTGCTTCCTTGCCGACGATGCGCTCGAATTTATCGTGCTGCGCCTGACCGGAGGCAGCGTCGATACCACCCGAAGCGCCGGCGCCGACGCCGCCGTATTGCTCCGAGAAGCCGAAGTTCACCGCCGTCTTCAGGTCAACGCCCTGGTCGTGCATCGCCATCACCTGATCTTTGGTGTAGGTGTTGACGACGTAGCCCTTGCCGCCGTACGTCGTGGCGTGCGTGTAGTGGGTACCGACCACACTGAAGAAGCGCGGGAAATTCTGGTCCTGCATCAACTCGACCACCGCCTTGTAGAAATCGTCAGTGAGCGGGGCATTGGATTTGTCCAGCACGTAGGCAAACTTGGTCAGCAC
>JAYSZM010000229.1:0-10868 GCA_043738015.1 Lysobacterales bacterium | reverse complement strand
CGCCCGGCCGTATGGCCTGTTCCGAGCCAACGCTGTCGCGATGCATAATCTCACCCTCGAACAGGTAGGTCACCGTCGAGAGGCCGATGTGTGGGTGCGGCCGGACGTCAACTTCGCGTGGAATGCCCGCGGCGAATTCGACCGGCCCGATATGGTCGAAAAAGACGAACGGTCCGACCATGCGTTGCTGGATATGTGGCAGCACCCGGCCGACGTCAAAGCCGCCGAGACTCTTGCGCCGCTGCGAAAATACCTGGTCAATCATCGATGCGCTCCTTGGCCCAACTGCCCAACGCCGGACAGCGAAGACGGTATCGAGTTCCCCCTGGGCTGTCAGCGCTGGTCAGTCTTTTCGATGGCACCCTGCTACAGCTCGACCCAGCGGCAGCGAAAAGCACGCAGCGGATCGACGGGGTGAGCTTAAGTCTCCCCGGGGCCCAGGGGCAGCGCTTTCGATGCAGAGCCGGCTTGCGTGCTTGCAAGCGGGCCAACGTTGCCACGACTTGCCGGGCCCAGGCACAAAAAAACCCGCAAGATGCGGGCTCTTTTATCAGATGGTCGGGGTGACAGGATTCGAACTTGCGACTTCTACCTCCCGAAGGTAGCGCTCTACCAGGCTGAGCTACACCCCGACTCGTGAGGGGGCGCATGCTAGCGAGCATGGCCGGGAATGGCAACACAAGATTCTCTGCGACGGGTTCAGTCAGGGACCATTTTCGTTTTGAGACTTAGTTCACGGTTTGTGATTGATCAGCAGGATAAACGGTCATCCACGGCGGACGAGCGGTGCCGAAGGCTTGATGCTGTGCGTAGCGATGTTAGGGTCCGGCGGGGTACCGGCGGGCGGGTGACGAATGCGGCCGTTGCCTGCAAATTGGCTTCAAATGTGGCGCTAAGGGCGCGTTTTTTCAGGAAATGGTGCTAACATTTACGCTGATTACCTTAGCCTTTCACTTTGCTTTCACGAGGAGCTTTACCATGGCGCTGGAGCGCACGCTGTCCATCATCAAGCCCGATGCCGTTGCCAAAAACGTGATCGGACAAATCTATTCCCGTTTCGAAGCTGCCGGTCTGCGTATCGTGGCGGCCAAGATGAAGCAACTCTCACAGTCCGAAGCCGAAGGTTTCTACGCGGTCCATCGTGAACGTCCGTTTTTCAAGGATCTGGTCAAGTTCATGATCTCCGGCCCGGTGATGATTCAGGCTCTGGAGGGCGACAACGCTGTCGCCAAGCATCGCGACCTGATGGGCGCGACCGATCCGAAAAAAGCTGCTGCGGGCACGATTCGCGCGGATTTCGCGGAATCGATCGACGCCAATGCCGTGCACGGCTCTGATGCAGAAGAGACCGCGCGCAACGAAATCGCCTATTTTTTCTCGGGCATCGAACTCTGCCCGCGGGCCTGACCATCGGAGCATTCCTGTTGTCATGACATCCACTTCCGTCCAACGCACCAATCTGTTCAACCTGGCCAAGCCGGGCATGGAGCAGTTTTTCGTTGGGCTGGGCGAGAAGCGGTTCCGTGCGCAGCAGATACTCAAGTGGTTGTATCACCAGCAGGTCGACAACTTCGACGACATGACCGATGTCGGCAAAGCGCTGCGGGTCAAGCTCGATGAGCTTGCCGAGCTGAAACTTCCCAAGCTGATCCACGAGCAGGTCGCTGCGGATGGCACGATGAAGTGGGTACTCGGCCTTGATGGTGGCAATGCCATCGAGACCGTCTACATACCCGAGGCAGATCGCGGCACGCTCTGTGTATCGTCGCAAATCGGTTGTGCGCTCAATTGCACCTTCTGCTCGACGGCGACCCAAGGTTTCAATCGCAACCTGACCACCGCAGAGATCATCGGTCAGGTTTGGGTAGCGGCCAAGCGCATCGGTAGCGTGCATAGGGACAATCGCCTGAGTGAGCGGCGCATCACCAATGTGGTGATGATGGGTATGGGCGAACCGTTGCTGAATTTTGATGCGGTCACCGATGCCATGGACCTGATGCGCGACGATTTCGGATTCGGGCTGGCCAATCGCCGTGTCACGCTGTCGACCGCCGGTTTGGTGCCGGGGATCGACGCGCTGTCCACGCGCTGCGATGTCAGCCTTGCGGTATCGCTTCACGCGCCGACCGATGAACTGAGAAGTACGTTGGTTCCGCTCAACAAGAAATATCCCATCGCCGAATTGCTGGCTGCCTGTCAACGCTACCAGGCGCGCCGGCCGCGCTCGTCGATCACCTTCGAATATACGTTGATGAAGGGGATCAACGATCACCCTGAACATGCCCGCAAGCTGATCAAGTTGCTGCGCAAGGTCCCAAGCAAGCTCAACCTGATCCCGTTCAATCCGTTCCCCGGAACGCAGTACGAGCGGTCCACGCCGGAAGCCATCGAGGCATTCAAGCGTATCGTGATGTCCTCTGGTCTGATCGCCACGGTAAGGCGCACGCGCGGGGACGATATCGATGCAGCCTGTGGTCAGCTGGTTGGCCAGGTGCTCGACCGCACCCGGCGCAGCCGTGAGCACAAGGCCAAGCTGGAGGCACGCGCCGATGCGGCATGATCAGCGCCTGATCCTGGTGACCCTTTTGGCGATGTCTGCCGGCATGCTGGTGGGCTGTGGCAGTGCCGAGAAAAAGCCAGGAAATTTCAACCCTGCGCCTGGTGCGGCCGCGAGCAGTTCGCGATCGAGCAGTTCTTCACGCAACCAGGGTCCTGATCGTGATGAGGCCGCGCGCCTCAATGTGTCCTTGGGTCAAGCCTATCTCGCCAAGGGCCAGCTTGAGCGCGCGATGGAAAAGCTGCAGAAGGCGGTCCAGCTTGACCCCAAGTCGAGCGATGCGCATACCCTGCTGGCCGTGCTCTACGAGCAGATCAACAAGGACAAGCGCGCCGAAGAGCACTACCTCAGGGCGTACAAGTTGACGCCCGAACTCGGGGCCAGCAACAACAACCTCGGCCGCTTTTACTGCGCACGCGGAAAGTTTGCCGAGGCCGACAAACATTTTGCTGCGGCTCTGGCTGATCCCTTCTACAAAAATCCGGAGACCGCGCTGGTAAACCGGGCCGCCTGTGCAATGCGTTGGGGCAAGCGCGATTTGGCAGCCGAGAGTTTGCGCCTGGTCTTGCAGGCCTCGCCCGAGCACTCGCAGGCGCTGCGGCAGATGGCCCAGCTTGCTTTCGAAGACCGCGATTACATGCGTGCGCGTGCCTTTATCGAGCGCCATCTCTCCGGAGCACCGGCTGCTCCGGATTCGCTCCTGCTGGGTTTGCGGATCGAGACCGAGTTGAGCGACCGCCGCGCGATCGAAAGCTATCGGCGCAGACTGCTGACCGAATTTCCCGACTCCGACCAGGCCCTCAGTGTGGCCAAGGCTAGCAACTCGCCATGAGCAAAAAAAAGCGCGCAAGAGTTGATGTCGAAACCGGCTTCCCGGGCGCCAGGCCGCCGTTGGGAGCCCAGCTTGATCTTGCCGTACCCGCCGATGTTGAGCAGGGTAGGCTGGTTATCGAGCACCGTTCCAACCAGGAGTCGGCGGCCGGAATTGTCGAATTCGGGTCAGAGGCAGTGCCGGCCGAGGCTGTCGCTGAGGCCGGTTCGGCGGCGATTGAGCAGGCGCGGGCCGTCCAGCCTGACGCGCCGGTGGAAGAAGTCGTCCTGGCGCCGAGTTTGGCCAGGCAACCCGAGCTGGCAATCGACCTGCCCTTGATTGCACAGCGAGAGCCGGAAGATGTTTACGGACTCCCGGCGACACAAGATGCGCATTTGGATGCGGCCGACGAACTGCCACCCGTGACGGTTGAAATCCCCCCTTCGCTGAGCCAGCGTCTGCGCGCTGCACGCGAGGCCAAGGGGCTCAGTCGTGAGGAAATGGCGCGCCGGATGCGTGTCTCACCAAGCGTCATCCAGGACATTGAAAACGACCAGTGGCAGCGCCTTGGAGCGACCGTCTATGTACGCGGGCATCTGACCAGCTATGCCCGTAGCCTTGATGTACCGACCGTTGTCGTGCACCACGCTCTGCGGGATATTGAGGCCCCAGTGCAGCTCGCCCTGACCGTCGCCGCGGTGCCCTCTTCGGCGTGGAGGCGTTTCGCCAGCGGGGCGACCTACGTGGTCTTGACCCTGCTCCTGGCGATCCCGGTTTTCAATCTGATACCCAAGCGCGGTGTCAATTCGCCGGTGCCCCAAGTCCGGCTGATGGACGAAAGTGAACTTGGTGCCAGCTCGATTCCGTATTCAACCCAGCAGCCAGCGGAGGTCGGCGATTCGGACGAAACGATGGGTCCTCCCAGCAGTCTCGCGAGCGATCCGACTACCGCATTGGTAGAGCAGACGCCACCAGCGACCGCCCCGTTGATGGCGTCGATGACCCCGATGCGGAACTCCACTTATGCGGAGACCAGTGATCAACACCGTATCGAAATGTCGTTCAGTCAAGACAGTTGGCTGGAAGTCATGGATGCTTCCGGTGCCCGCATCGACTATGGAATGGCCCGCGCCGGCGAACGTCGCGTTCATCTGGCCCGTGGCCCGGTCACCATGATCGTCGGCAACGCCAATGGCGCTCAGCTGCGTGTGGATGGCAAGCCGGTAGCGCTTGCACCGTTTGCACGCCTGAACGTAGCCCGTCTGAGGCTGTTTGAGGCTGAGCCGACAAGCAGCGCTCCCTCGCGTTAGAATGCGCCGCCGGACTTTGGGTCCGGACTCAGGCTATCAACTGGAATCCCATGGCAAACGAACATCTCGACGACCACGAGCTCGGTGAGCTCGCGCGCAATTGGTTGCGCAATAATTTTGGCGCCATCCTGATCGGCCTCGCTGGCGGTTTGGGCTTGATCTGGGGCTATGGCAAGTATCAGGACTGGCGCGTCGTGGAGCGTGATCGAGCAGGTCTCGACTATGGGCGATACCTTGCCGCGGTTGAGAAAAAAGATGCCGATGAGATCCAGAAGATTGGCGCCGAACTGCGCACCAAATTCAAGGACTCGCCCTATGCGGTGCTGACCGCCATGAGTGAGGCTGAGCGCGCCATCGCCTCGGGCGACAAAAAGGAAGAGGCTGTCGCCTCGCTGCGTTGGGCACAGGACAATGCCAATTCTCCGGAATTGAAGGATCTTGCTCGCCTTCGTTTGTCGCGCGCCCTGATCGATTCGGGCAAATTGGATGAGGCTCTCAGCGTACTGACCAGCATCCAGTCCATTGGTTTTGGCGGGCCGGTCAATGAGGCTCGGGGCGATATCCTGCTCGCCCAGGGCAAGGCCGCCGACGCGAAATTGGCCTACGAACAGGCCCTGGCCGAACTCGACGCGGTGACACCTCGACGCAAGTTCGTCGAGATGAAGCGCGATGACATCGGCGCGACGGCGAATAGCTCCAAGGCGGGTGCCTGATGCGCCGCCTCGGCTGGCTGCTCATCGCGCTGGCAGTATTGCCAGGTTGCAAGTTCTTCAAGGGCAAGAGCAAGGACACGCTCGAGCCGCCTGCGGCCCTGGTCGAGTTCGAGTCATCGCTTCGGGTCGAGCGACTGTGGTCGACCAGCACCGGTGACGGCGTCGATCGAACCGGTGTACGGCCGCGTCCGGCGTTTTCCGATGGTCGAATTTTCGTCACGGATATCGAAGGGGGTCTGTTGGCCTACTCGGCCGATAGCGGCAATCGGCTTTGGCGCTACGAGAGCGCAGAGCGACTGGTCTCGGGTGCTGAGGCGCGTGATGGTCTGGTCGTCGCTGGCAGCATTGATGGGCTGGTGATCGCAGTGGACGCGGACACTGGAGCCGAGCGCTGGACGCACAGGGTCTCGTCCGAACTTGTGGTCGCGCCGGTGATCGGCGCAGAAGTTGTCGTCGCCCGCTCCAATGATGGCCGGGTGCACGGACTTTCGGCCGCCGATGGCAAGCTGCTCTGGCAGTTCGACCGCAGCACACCTCTGATCAGCTTGCGCGGCAATGGTCCGCCACTGCTCGCTGCCGGCAAGGTCTATGTCGGTTATGACAATGCGCGTATTGTTGCACTCAACGTCGCTGATGGCGTTCTGCTGTGGGAACAGACCATTGCGCGGCCAGATGGCCGGACTGAGCTGGAGCGCATGAACGATATCGATGGTGAACTCCAACTCATCGATGACGCACTGTATCTGGTCGCCTACCGCGGTCAGATCACGTCCCTGTCGATCGACAACGGACGCCCGCTCTGGAGTCGTGACCTGTCCTCCTATTCCGGTGTTTCAAGTTCGGGCGACACGCTCTACAGCGTCGATGACGAAGGCATCCTGTGGGCTGTTGATCGCCGCAGCGGAAGTTCGTTGTGGCGCCAGGATGCACTGGCTCATCGTTGGATGACTACGCCCCAGGTTATGGCCGAACACATCGTGGTCGGCGATGTTGAAGGCTATGTCCATTGGCTCAAGCGCGAAGACGGTACAACGGCAGCGCGCTTCCGCGTCGGCAAGAAGGGCATCCGCTCCACGCCTCTGGTCGTTGGCAATCGCGTCTACGTTGCCTCGGTGGATGGCAAGCTGGCAGCGTTCCAGACAGGTGGTTGACTGCGGCTTCGGCTGACCCCTGGCTGTCCAGCGAACCCCGCCCGTCCCTGCGGCATCCAGGCCAGCGGATTGATTCCCACTGGCCTCGCTTGTGGTGCTCGCGCTATCTTGTCGGCCCTCCGGGAGCGCGCGAGGCACGGATCGCAGCGTCCTGACGCGCCCCTCCCACCACATCCCGCTGCCGTGACCAGGTCACGGCCCCCCAAGAGGCTTGGAATACGATGTTGCCTGTAGTGGCCCTGGTCGGCCGACCCAATGTCGGCAAGTCGACACTCTTCAATGTGCTCACCCGCACCCGAGATGCCTTGGTTCATGACGAGCCCGGGGTCACCCGCGATCGCCACTATGGTGTGTGCCGCGTAGGCGACCAGCCATTCTTTATTGTCGATACGGGCGGGCTGACTGACGAACGCGAATTGTTGGCGGAGGCCACGGTGCGACAGTCGCTGGCTGCTGTCGACGAGGCCCAACTCGCTGTCTTTGTGGTTGATGCGAAGGACGGGCTTACCGCCGCGGACCGCAATATTCTGGCGCAACTCCGCCGTTTCGGACGTTCGATCATCCTTGCCGTCAACAAGACCGACGGCAAGGATTTGCAGGATTCATTGGCCGAGTTCAGTGAGCTTGGCCTGTCGCAGGTGTTCGCCATTTCGTCTGCACACAAGCGTGGAATCGATTCGCTGGTTGCCGAGATCGAAGCGCAACTGCCGCCGCCCCCGGAAGAAAAGATCAATCTGCGCATGCAAGGCACGCGCGTGGCGATCATCGGCCGACCCAATGTGGGCAAGTCGACCCTGGTCAATCGCCTGCTCGGCGAAGACCGCATGATCGCGTCCGAGGTTCCCGGTACCACCCGCGATGCCATCGAGATTGCCATCGAGCGCGACGGCAAGCCGTATGTGCTGATCGACACGGCAGGCGTAAGGCGCAAGTCGAAAGTCGAAGAAGCGGTGGAGAAATTCAGCATCATCAAGACGCTACAGGCAGTCGAACATGCCGACGTGGCGGTATTGATGATTGATGCCCAGGAGGGTGTGACGGATCAGGACGCCTCGGTGCTCAGTCTCGCGCTGCAAGCAGGACGCGCTCTGGTCGTCGCGATCAACAAATGGGATGGCCTCAGCACCTACCAACGCGAGCGCTGCGAGGTTGAACTCGATCGCAAGCTGATCTTCGTACCCTGGGCTGAGCGTCTGTTCATCTCGGCCAAGCACGGCTCTGGTCTGGGTGAACTGATGATTGCTGTGGATCGCGCTGCGGCTTCGGCCGCGGCCAATTTTGGGGCATCGGAAGTGACCAAGGCGCTCGAGATCGCGGTCGAGAGTTTTCAACCGCCGGTGGTTTCCGGTCGTACCGCCAAGCTCCGCTATGCGCACCTAGGCGGCAGCTTTCCGCCGCGTTTTATCGTGCACGGCACCCGACTTGAGTCCTTGCCCCAGAGCTATATCCGTTACCTCGAGAATTTTTTCCGCAAGCGCTTCAAGCTGGTGGGCACGCCTGTCGTGATGGATTTCCGCACGGGCGAGAATCCCTTCGCCGACAAGAAAAATGTGCTGACCGAGAAGCAGGTGCAGCGCCGCCGCCGCATGATGCAACATGTGAAGAAGCGATGACGAAGCGCTCATCGCAGCGCACTCAGCACTGTCTTTAGTCAGAGGCCGCCCCGAGGATCTGGTGGCATAATCGTCAGCAAGCATGGGCGAGGTCAAACGATGTCGGTATTGGAAGTAACCGGGGGCGTGCTGGCGGGTGGGCGCGGCCTGCGCATGGGCGGTCGTGACAAGGGGCTCATCGAAGTTGAGTCGCAGACCTTGATAGAGCGGACTTGCGCGCAGCTGCGACCACAGGTCAACACGATTCTGATCAGCGCGAACCGCAATCTTGATCGCTACGCCGAGACGGGTTTCCCCGTCTACCCTGATGACAGCGCCGGATTTCTTGGCCCTCTGGCTGGAATCGCCACCCTGCTGGCGCGCTTGCAGACCCCATTTCTGGTTACCGTGCCCTGCGATACGCCCGATTTCCCTGCTGATCTGGTTGCGCAGCTTTTGCGTCGACAGCGCGACACGACTGCGGACGTGGTGGTGGCTCAGGATGGCGAGCAGCGTCAGTTTCTGTTTGCGCTGTATCGCCGGGAAATGGCCGAAATGGCCGAACGTGCATTGGAGTCTGGGGAACGTGCAGTCTGGCGATGGCACGAGAAACTCAGTGTTGCCGAATGCAGCATGCCGGGTACGGCCGCGCTGTTTCGCAACGTGAATTCCGAAACTGATCTCAAGTCCAGCTGAAGTCGCTCGCAGACATGGCGCTGATTCCATTTCAACAGGCGCTGGACAAGGTGATCGAAGCTGCCGCAATGTATGCCTTGGCCAACGAATCCATCGGGATGGGGTTCGCCGCCGGACGTATTGCGGCCGCAGATATTCGCGCTCCGTTTGCGGTTCCGGGCTTTCGGCATTCGGCGATGGACGGCTTTGCGATCCAGGACGACAGGGTGGCAGCGACGAATGCGCGATTCCGCAGCGTCGGCCAGATCCTGGCCGGTGATCCGCCATTCCGCTCGCTCGAAGCGGGCGAAGCCGTACTGATTGCGACGGGCGCGATGCTGCCTGATGGCGCGACCCGAGTGGTTCCTCGTGAGGCTTCCCGGATGGCGGGGGAAGACGCTGTGCTGCTCGATTGGGGCGAGGGCTCGCCCCCGCATATCCGCGGCGCCGAGGACGACTACGCCGCCGGTGCCTTGGCGATAGCTGCGGGTGGTCGATTGGGGTTTGCCGCTTTGGGCGCCCTGGCATCCTTCGGAATGTCTCAGGTTTGTGTTGCGAAGAAACCTCGTGTCAGCGTACTGGTCACTGGCTCGGAGTTGGTACCGGCCGGCGCGCCGCGCGCACCCGGGCAGATACATGACAGCAATGGCGCGACCCTGCGTGGCCTCTTGCTCTGCGAGGACATCGAGACGACACCCGCGCTGGCGCTCACAGATGATGCGGCATTGATCCGCGGGGAATTGCTGTGCGCCTGCGCTGAATCGGATCTGGTAATCAGCAGCGGAGGCGCCTCGGCTGGGGTCGCCGACTTCATGCCACGTCTGCTCGACGAATTGGGCGAGGTGATTTTCTGGAAGGTCGCGATGCGGCCCGGAATGCCTATTCTGTTCGGTCGGATTGGATCGTGTCTCGTGGTCGGGCTGCCGGGAAATCCGGTTGCGGTGGTTGCCGGATTTCTGAGTCTGGTGCGGCCAATGCTGCGGCGGATGCAGGGTGCGCCGCCGCCGGCAGCGGAGTATGCGCGACTTGCCGAGACTGCCAGCAAGCATCACGATCGCCTGGAATTTCGCCGCGCGCGTCTGCATATCGATGAGCAGGGCATCCAACGCGCGCATCTGCATGCCGCGCTGAGTTCGGGTGTTCTGCGCAGTGTCGTGGAATCCAACGCGCTGGTGATACTTGAGGCCGAGCGTCATCAGTGGAATGCCGGCGATGTGGTGACGGTGATGCGCTACGACCGAGCCGTGTGACAGGTGCGATCGCGTCCCCAGAGCTATAGACTGGCAGGATGAATCAGCTCGAAATTTCTGTGCAGGAGGCCCTGAACGCACAAGCGGCTGGCGCCCTGATGCTTGATGTGCGCGAGTCATCGGAGCGTCTGTCGGGCTATCCGGTCGGTAGTCTGCATGCCCCGATGTCGCAGGGCTTCGGCAGATTGTTCGAGGACTTGCCGCCCGATCGACAGCTCCTGCTCTACTGCGCAGCGGGCGTACGTTCGCTGCATGCTGCTGCAGCGTTCCGCGCCGCCGGATTTTCTGCGGCGGTGTCGGTGCGCGGTGGTCAATATGCCTGGCAGGCGCTGCAGCTTCCCTTGCAGATGCCAGGCCGTGATGAGCCGGCGCTCTCGGATCGCTACGCACGCCACTGGCGATTGGACGAGGTCGGTGTCGATGGTCAGCGTCGTCTGCTCAATTCGCGCGTGCTTCTGGTCGGCGCGGGCGGACTGGGCTCGCCCATCGCCTTGTATCTGGCGGCGGCCGGCGTCGGACACATCCGCGTTGTCGATGATGATCGCGTCGAGCGCAGCAACCTGCAACGCCAGGTCATCCATCGTGATCAGGACATCGGTACAAAGAAAGTGGGCTCTGCTGCCCGGGCGCTCAGCGCACTCAATCCTGATGTGCAAGTCGAGGCGATCGATGCGCGCCTCGGTCCGGACAATGTCGATGCCCTGATCGAGGGCTGTGCTGTCGTGATCGATGGTGCCGACAATTTCCCCACCCGTTATCTGATCAACGCGGCCTGCATCCGGGCCGAGGTGCCCTGGGTCTATGGCGGC
>JAYSZM010000228.1:0-27684 GCA_043738015.1 Lysobacterales bacterium | reverse complement strand
ATCTCGGTATACATCGAGAAACCGACTTCCTGAATCTGGCCGCTTTGTTCTTCGCCAAGCAACTCGCCGGCACCGCGGATCTCCAGATCGTGGGTCGCCAGCGTGAACCCTGCGCCCAGTTCATCGAGTGAGGTGATCGCTTCCAAGCGCTTCTCGGCATCTGCGGTCATCGCCTTGCGTTCCGGTGTAATCAAGTAGGCGTAGGCGCGATGATGCGAGCGACCGACGCGACCACGCAACTGATGCAGTTGGGCCAGGCCGAACTTGTCTGCGCGATGAATGATGATGGTATTGGCACTCGGCACATCGATGCCCGACTCGATGATGGTCGTGCACAGCAGCACATTGAAGCGCTGCCGATAGAAGTCCAGCATCACCGATTCCAGTTCCTTTTCGGGCATCTGGCCATGGGCGATGCGAATGCGCGCCTCGGGTACCAGCTCCTGCAGGCTGCGGCTCATCTTGTCGATGGTGTCGACTTCATTGTGCAGGAAGTAGACCTGGCCGCCGCGCGCCAGTTCACGCTGGAAGGCTTCTTTCAGCAGGGCGTTGTCCCAGGTCGACACAAAGGTCTGCACGGCGACTCGGTGAGCCGGTGGCGTCCCGATGATGCTGAGATCGCGCAGGCCCGACATCGCCATATTCAAGGTACGCGGAATCGGCGTTGCGGTCAGCGTCAACAGATCCACTTCGGCGCGCAGCTTCTTGAACTGCTCTTTCTGACGCACGCCAAAGCGCTGCTCCTCATCGACGATGACCAGGCCGAGATCCTTGAAGCGCACATCATTCTGCAGCAATTTGTGGGTGCCGATCACGATGTCGATGTCACCGCGTTCAATTCGGCGTAGTGCTTCGTCGGTCTCTTTCTTGGACTTGAAGCGCGACAGCACCTCGACGCGAACCGGCCACTCGGCAAAGCGGTCGCTGAAATTCTGGAAGTGCTGCTGCGCCAGCAGGGTGGTCGGCACCAACAAGGCGACCTGCTTGCCGGCATGGGCGGCGACGAACGCGCCGCGCACCGCGACCTCGGTTTTGCCGAATCCAACGTCGCCACAGACCACGCGATCCATCGGTCGAGGTTTCTGCAGATCGGCGATGACCGATTCGATGGCGCTGGACTGGTCAGGTGTTTCCTCGAACTGAAACGCGGCGGCAAATTGCTCGTATGAGGCGCGATCAAATGGCATCGAAGTGCCGGGTCTGGCCTCTCTGCGCGCGTAGATTTCCAGCAACTCGGCGGCGGCGTCTCTGACCTTCTCGGCGGCGCGGCGCTTGGCGCGCGTCCAGGCTTCGCCATTGAGTGCATGCAGGGGCGCCATCTCGGGCGCAGCACCGGTGTAGCGACCGACAAGATGCAGATTGGCAACCGGCACATAGAGCTTGTCGCCCTTGGCGTATTCGATGCTGAGAAATTCGCCGACTTCGCCACCGATTTCAAGTTTGGTCAGCCCGAGATAACGGCCGACGCCATGGTCCTCATGGACGATGGGCGCGCCGAGGCTGAGCTCGCCAAGGTCGCGAATGATCGTGTCGGGATCGCGGCCTGCGCGTTTGCGTCGACGCGCCTGCTGCACCCGTTCGCCGTAGAGCTGGCGCTCGGTGAGTACCACGACGGGTGGTGAGGTGGTCGCCAGGCCATCGTCGAGTTCGGCAACGGTGATGGCGAGGGGTGTGTCCGAGTTCAGAAAATCGTGCCAGGACGGCAGCGATTCAGGCCGAAGCGAGAAGCCCTCCAGCATTTCGCGCAGCGCCTCGCGCCGACCGGGGGAATCCGATGCGATCAGTACGCGTCCGGGATAGCTCGCAAGGAATTGGCGTAGTTCGCGCGCTGGATCGGAGTCTTTGCGCTGAATCGGTAGCAGCGGTGCCGGTTGCGCGCCAAGTGCATGCGCACTGCCCGGCGTCGGATCCGCACTGAGTTCGATCCGCGCATGCAGATTCAGTTGCGCACGCAACAATTCGGGCGTGAGGTAGAGCTCGGCCGGCGGCAGCACCGGCCGCTCGATATCGTGGGCTCGGCTCTCGTGGCGCTGACCGACCTGCTTCCAGAATTGCTCGGCGGATTCGAGTGCGCCTTCTTCCAACGCGAGCAGGGCGCGTTCGCCGATGTAGTCGAACAGGGTGTCGAGCTGATCAAAGAACAGCGGCAGGTAATATTCGATGCCTGCCGGCGCGACGCCTTCGCGTAGATCCTGATAGATCGGGCTGCGCCTGGGATCGATATCAAAGCGCTCGCGCAGGCGGGCTCTGAAATCGCGGGTAGCGGCATCGGTCAACGGGAACTCACGTGCAGGCAGCAGATTGACCTGCTCGAAACGGTTGAGCGAGCGCTGCGATTCGGCATCAAAGGCGCGGATGGAATCAATTTCCTCATCCAGCAATTCGATCCGATAGGGAGTTGGTGATCCCATCGGAAAAATGTCGAGCAGGGCGCCGCGACTGGCGTAGTCACCGGGCTCGAGCACCTGCGGGACATGTCGATAGCCGGCGCCGTCCAGTCGACGGCGTTCTGCCTCGAGCTGCAGTTGCTGACCAACCTTGAGCACCAGGCTCGAACCCGTGATGAACCGACGCGGCGCAACGCGTTGCATCAGGGTGGCGACCGGAACCACCAGCACGCCGCGGCGCAGGCCGGGCAATTGATAGAGCGTACTGATTCGCTGCGAGATGATGTCCGGATGCGGCGAGAACACGTCGTAGGGCAGGGTCTCCCAGTCGGCGAAATGCACCAGGGGCAGATCCGGATCGAGAAAGACGCGTAATTCCGACTCCAGTTGGTGCGCCGCATGGGTATCGCGTGCAATCACCACCAGCAGACCATCATGCAGGCGCGCGGCTTCGGCGAACGCCAGCGCCTTGGCCGAGCCGGGCGGGGTGCGCCAATGCGAGCGTTTCTGGCCAGCTTGGGGGAGCGGTGGCGAAAGCAGGAGACGGGTCATGCGCAAACGAAGAGGGATTGGCCGCGCAGGATATCGCAGCTGGGCTGAAGATGGCGCGTAGACATTTCTTGCGCGATCATGCGCGGACACGATCAACAGGAAGCGCGCTGTGAGATCCAAGCTGTTTCGGCACTGCCTGCTTTTGGTTGTGACCACTCTGCTGATCGGGGTGAATCTCGAGATGGTGTTGCCGGATGTATTGGCCGCTGCTGCCGCCGGCAGCCGCGCAGATGCCGCCAGGGCGCGCGTATTGCCCGGATTGAGAACGCAATTGGCTGCGCATCAGGTGCAGCCGGGCGACCCGCTGTTGATCCGGATTTTCAAGCAGGAGCGCACGCTCGAAGTCTGGATGCAGGCGCGCGGCGAAAAATTCCGCCGGGTGCTGGAGTATCCGATCTGCGCGTATTCCGGCGCGCTTGGACCCAAGACCCGGCAGGGCGATGGACAGGCGCCGGAAGGTTTTTACCGTGTCGACAAGCATCAACTCAATCCCGCCAGCAGCTATCACCTGTCATTCAATCTTGGTTATCCAAACGCCTATGAGCGCGCCCAGGCTTGGACCGGCGACTATCTGATGGTGCACGGCAACTGTGTTTCGATTGGGTGCTATGCGATGGGCGATGCCGCGATCGAGGAGATCTACACTCTGGTCGCGGCTGCGCTGGATGCCGGCCAGGACGCGGTGCCGGTGCATACCTTTCCGTTTCATCTGGATGCCGCCCACGAGGCTCAGCGACTGGCATCGCCGCACGCTGATTTCTGGGGACAGCTGGCCGAGGGTTATCGCGCATTTGAAGCCAGCGGTGAGCCGCCCCGCATCAGTGTGCGCGGCGGGCGCTATCGTGTCCAGGCAAGGAATTGATCGTCGTTTCGACAATGCCGGGTCGACGCAGTAGGCTTTGCTTGCCGCGGCTGCTGTCGTGGTTGTCACTGGAGTAGCGCATGGAACTCACCACACTGCGGGGCTGGGTCACTGCCTGGCCCGGAGTCAGTCACGAGATAAAGTGGCACGATGACGTGGTGTTCATGCTGGCCGGCAAAATGTTCGCTGTACATTGCTTCCAGGGCAAGAATCAGGGCCAACTCAGCTTCAAGGTAGAAGACGAGCGATTCCTCGAACTGACCGATCGACCGCACGTGATTCCGGCGCCCTACATGGCGCGCGCGCATTGGGTCTCACTACTGCCCTCATGCGAAATGGGCGAAGGCGAGAAGCAGGCGCTGGTCCGAAAATCCTATGAGCTGGTGCGCGCCAAGTTGACACGCAAGCTGCAGGCGGAACTCGCTGACTGAGCGTTGTTGCGCCAGCGGGTCAGAGGTCAAGCCAGATACGGGTGACCCCGGGTTCTTCGATCAGGGTACGGTGCTTGAACCCCAGTTGATCGGCCAGCATCAGCATACTGGCATTCTCATTCATCACGTCACCGAACACGGCGCGCAGTTTGCGGCGGCGCGCGTACTCAATCAATTTGCGCATCATGTAGTAGCCCAGACCCATCCCGGTCAGCGGACGACCAACCAGCAGGGCAAATTCGGCGAGTCCGGTGGCATGATCGAAGCTGAGTCGGGCGACCGCGCCGATCAGTGCCTCGCCCGCCGGCAGCGGCTCGCTGGCGACCAAGGCAAATTCGCGACTGGAATCGAGCTCGCACAGCTGGCGTGCATACTCTGGCGTCAACTCGGTGATCGGATGCATGAAGCGCATGCGCACTTCTTCGGGCGAGAGTGTCGAGAATCCGGCGCGGAGCGGTTCGATATCCAGCGTGTTGATCGGGCGCAGCAGCAGTTCGCGGCCGTTCTGGAGTGTGAGCGCTTCTTGCCATCGTCCCAGCCGCCGGCGTGCGATGTTGGGTTTGCTGCGGCCACTTGGTTTCATACCGCGCATTATCCGCCGAATCCGTCGAGACAATGTTCTACCAGGGTAGGCGGCGCGCAGCAGCGGCCGGCTGGCGTTCAGAGCACCACGCCAACGCCGATCGACCAGCGGTATCGATCAAACTGGTAGCCGGGCGGCCACCGGCGGATCTGAGCCGTGCCGATGATGGGATAGAGATAGTTCGAACTACCGATCACGCCCTCGCGCCTGCCAATCAGACGGCCGCGCGCCGTCAGGAACAGGCCCTCGGGAAAATCGACTGTCTCGACATAGCCAGGCATGCGGATGCGGAATCGACCCTGCGAGGGCGCGCCGGGTAGGGGACGCTGGCCGCGGTCCAGCGGAAACGCCAGCACTTCGATCTCGGAGACATCGGCCAGATGGTGAACTTTGATGATGGCGCCCCCCCAGATCACATCGACATCGTCCAGGGATTGCTCAACCGCCTGCCAGGGTGCGAGCGCCGTCTGCGCGCCCGCAGGATCGAATGTCGGCGTTGCGCAACCGGCGAGCAGGATCAACAGTGGCAGCGTTGTTGCGGCGAGTGATCGGGCCGTGCGGTGAATCATGGCGTGACTCCTTCAGTCTTCTACCAGCCATTCCATTCGATGTTGGCTGAACCGGCTCTGAGCGAGGTTCTGGGCCAGCACCGGCAGGCATTCACCAATGCTGCGGTCAATTCGATAAGGCGCATTGATCAGCGCCATGCCACAGCCATTCAGTCGCAATGCGGAGTTGTCCGGATGCAGGAGCAATTCGGCGACCAGTACCTTGCGCAGGCCGCTGTTCTGCAGCCAACGGTGGAACGGCACAATGTGCTGGCGCAACTTGATCGGATACCAGATAGCGAACACGCCCGTCGGCCAGCGATCCATCGCGTGGCGCAGGCTGCGCTCGATCAGCCTGAACTCCTCGGCCTGGGCTTCGAACGGCGGATCGATCAGCACCAGGCCGCGCTTTTCCTTGGGCGGCAGCAGCGCTTTCAGCGCCTGGTAACCATCGCGTTGATGCACGGCGACGCGACTGTCGTTCTTGAACAGGTTGCGCAATTGCGCGTACTCGAGATCCTGCAGTTCACATAGCTGCAGGCGATCCTGGTCACGCAGCAGGGCGGCTGCGATCGCCGGTGAACCGGGATAAAAGCCTTCGGGCGTTCCGCCGTGGTCCTGGCCCTGAGAGCGAACCAGGTTGAGGTAGGCGTGGATCAGGGTGGGTAGCCGTTCGGCATTGAACAGTCGCTTGACGCCGTCGTGTGATTCGCCGGTCTTTTGTGCCTCGATCCCGCCGAGGTCGTATCGACCAGCGCCGGCGTGGGTATCGACGTAGCAGAATGGCGTCTGCTTGGCCTTCATTGATTCAATGCAGGCGACCAGCACGATATGTTTGAGTACGTCGGCAAAATTGCCGGCATGGTAGGCATGTCGGTAGTTCAAGGTGATCCCCGCTGAAGTCACCCCGAGTATGCGGGTAGCGCTGGTCGTGCCGCAACGCCTGGCCCGAGAAGTCGGTCAAGGATCGACAATGACGTCGATCGTGACGGACTACTGCATGAGCGGGAGAGAACTTCCAGCGAGGGCACAGCCGATCACGATGGCAGCCAGCACGTCGCTGGGATAATGCAGTCCGAGCACCACGCGTGACAGCGCAATCAACAGTGCCAGCGGAACCAGCAGCCAGGCCAGGCTGGGAAAATAGGCGCAGGCTACAACCGTGAATGCGCTGGCGTGCAGGGTGTGGCCGGATGGAAAACTGTACTCGTCCAGAGGTTGGATCAGCGCCTGGATGCTGGGGTGGCGGGCGAATGGACGCAGCCTGCGGGTGCCGCGCTTGAGGCCACGGTAGAGCAGTAGACAGCAGAGTCCGACAATCGCCAGGTGCAGCCCAGCCAGTGCACCCTTGCGCCCGCCGAAAACGGCCAGTGCAGTCATCAGGGCGTACCATACCGGACCATCGCCGAGTCGACTCAAAGTGCAGAACACTGCGCAGATTGGCCGTCGAGTGCCCCAGCGATTCAGCCCCTGGCAAATGCCCAGCTCGGGATCTGAAATCCATGAGCGGATGCGTGCTTGGGTCGGACTCATGCGGCCATCCTCGCGTCGGCTCCGATCAGCAACTCGATCAGGCGTCGCGCCACTTGGGTTTGATCCAGAGAGGCGACTGCTGCGCGCGCCAGCAGGCACATTTCCGAGCGTTGCGCGCGATCCATGGCGAGTTGTGCGGCAGCTTGAATGTAGGCCTCGCTGTCGCCAAATCGAACCGTCCGACCGGATACGCCGTTGTGGATGTGCTCGCGAGCAGCCGCATAGTCGAAAGCCAGCACCGGCAGGCCACTCGCCATCGCTTCCAGGGTCACGTTGCCAAACGTATCGGTAAGACTTGGGAACAGAAACAGATCTCCGCTCGCAAAGTGGCGCGACAAGGCGCCGTCGCGTTGCACGCCGCAAAAAATGTGCGTGGGGTTCTGCCTGCGCAACTGCGCAAGCGCTGGCCCGTCGCCGACCCAGACCATGCGCGCAGCGGGAATACGTGCGCGGATCAGCTCGAAACTCCTGACCACCAGATCGAGATTCTTCTCCGGGGCGAGCCTGCCGACATGCAGAATAATAGGAGCGTCCTCGGCCGCACCCCAGGACGCCCGCAGTTCTGCGTCGCGATGCCGTGGATTGAACCGATGTGTGTCCACCGCGCGCGCGAGGTGCGTGGCGTTGCGAAAGCCCTGTGCGCCAAGTGCATCCATCAGTTCACGGGTCGGCACCAGTGTAATGTCGGCACGATTGTGGAAGCGACGTAGCCAGGACAGCACGATAGGCGTCAACAGGCCTGCACCATAGTGCGCAACATAGTCATCGAATCGGGTATGGAAACCGGTTGCCGCGCGGATGCCCATTTCGCGTGCAGCGCGCAGCGCTGACCAGCCCAGCGGTCCTTCCGTGGCCACATAGATCGCGTCGGGTCGGCGTTGTCGCCAATGCCGGCGGAAAAGTCGGCTGCTTGGCAGCCCGAAGCGCAGGTCTGGATAGCGTGGAATTCGTAGCCCGCGCACCAGGTGCTGCTCCAGGCCGGGCTCAAGCACATCGACACCATGCTGCGCCTGCTGAGGTCGGGTCAATTCGACTTCGTGCCCCAGTGCCAGCATCTGCTGGACGAACTGCTGGACGGTCAATGCCACGCCGTTAACCTCGGGTGGGTAGGTCTCGCTGATGACCGCGATGCGCATGCCGAAGCTCCCTTCTTCGGAACAGCAGTGTGCTGCGCAGTTGTTGCGTTGCGGTGACTCCGGTGTTCCAGCGGCGTGACATCTACGCTGCGCGTTCAGCGTGCGCGCATCAGAGTTGCTGGGTCGAGACTTCGAGCCTCAGGCCGAGCTCGACCAGATGCTCGCGTTCCTGGTCGAGATCGGTTCGTGTCAGCGGATGCGATTCCAGCCAGCGCTTTGGCAGCACCAGACTCAATCCGTCCTCACGCGCCGTCGCAATCAGGCGCGGCGGCCGCTCGTCGACGCGCGCACGGTGCAGCAGTGCGGCCAGACGGAGCAGGACCATAACGTATTTTGCCGGCTGCGCAATGCGCGCGGGACGACTGCGCAACCTGCCCGCTGGTGGATTGCGCCGGTGACCGCGGACGATGATTGCAAGCACTTCCTGGTCTGAGCGGGTGAATCCGGCGAGATCGGAATTCTCCAGCAGATACTCGGCGTGCTGATGATGCTGGCTATGCGCGATCGCCAGGCCGATCTCGTGCACGCGGGCAGCAAACTGCAGCCAGGTGCGGTGTTCGTCGTCGAGATTCCACGCCCCCGCAACCTGGTCGAACAGATGCATCGCCATCCGCTCGACACGTCGTGCCTGGGCGTGGTCGACTGCGTAGCGCTGGCCGAGTCCATCGACGGTGGCCAGCCTGGGATCGCTGTGCGCGGCGCGGCCCTGCATGTCATAGAGCAGGCCCTCGCGCATCGCCGTCTCGGCAACCTGCAGGGATTTGATTCCCAGGGTTTCCATCACCGTATCGAATACGACGAAGCCGCCAGCGATGATGGCGCGGCGGTCCTCCTGCAGACCGGGGAGATCCAGCCGATCGGCATGTCCTGCTTGCAGCAGGCGGTCGCGAATTTCATTGACACTGGCGCGGGTGATGCTGCTCTCACGGTTGCCGAGCGCGCGGGAAATAGCCCCGATCGATTTCACCGTGCCCGACGATCCGTAGACTTCGCTCCAGCCGCGCGCACGAAAATCCGCGGCGAACTGCTGCAGTTCGAGGGCGATGCTGGCCTGCGCGCCGGCATAGCGCTTGCGGCTGATCTGACCATCCCCAAACCAGAGCTTGGACGTGGCGACACAGCCCATCTGCAGACTCTCGCGTTCAAGCGCGTCGAGTCCTTCGCCGATGATGAACTCGGTACTGCCGCCACCGATATCGATGACCAGTCGGCGATTTCCATTGTCCTTCAGGCCATGTGCGACACCGAGATAGATCAGGCGCGCCTCTTCGCGACCCGAAACAATCTCCACCGGGTGCCCGAGCGCCGTCTCCGCTGCAATGAGAAAGGGCCGCGGCGCTTTGAGCTTGCGCAGCGTCTGGGTGCCAACGACCCAGACCCGCTCGTGCGGGAGGTGGGCGAGGCGTTGTCCAAATTTTGCCAGGCAGGTCAATGCTTCGCGCCGCTTTGGCGCGCTGAGCGAGCCGTCTTCACCGAGCCCGGCACCGAGGCGGATGCTCTCGCGGAGCCGGTCGATGACGCGCAACTGGCCGTGCTCCACGCGTGCCACCACCAGATGGAAGCTGTTCGAGCCGAGATCAACCGCTGCAAGCTCGTCACCATCCTGGAGGGTATTGGGCATGGTCGACCTCAGTGACAGAGCTTGGCGAGCAGGGCCTGTTGGGCGGAGTGCGGCATGCTGTCGCCACAGGTCACCCGCACATAGCTGCCATCAGCCAGCAACTGCCAAGCCTGCTGGTTGTCGGACTGATAGTTGTCGATTTCTTCCTCCACGACACGGCGCGCCAGCGCTTCGTCGAGAATGGGGAATGACACCTCGATCCGTCGGAGCAGGTTGCGGTCCAGCCAGTCGGCGCTGGAGCAGTACAGCTCGGGCGTGCCCGAATTGGCAAACCAGTAGACGCGGCTGTGTTCGAGAAAGCGACCGACCAGGGAACGCACCGTGATGTTCTCGGATACACCGGGCACGCCAGGGCGCAGGCAGCAGGTGCCGCGCACCATCAAATCAATCTTGACCCCCGCCCGCGATGCTGCGTACAGGCTCATTATCACCTGCGCCTCGTTGAGGTGGTTGATCTTGGCGCGTATCGCTGCCGGCTGGCCGGAGAGGGCAATCTCGGTCTCGCGCGCGATTTTCTGCAGCAGTGTCTTGTGCATCGTGAACGGTGACTGCAGCAGGTGACGCAGCTTGATCAGCGGGCCGAGTCCGGAGATCTGCTGGAACATCTTGTGGACGTCTTCGCCGATCTCGGGGTGACAGGTGAGCAGGGCAAGATCGGTATAGGTGCGTGCTGTCCCAGCATGGTAATTGCCGGTCGAGAGATGAACGTAGCGGCGTAGGCCGGTAGGTTCGCGGCGTACGATCAGCAGCATCTTGGCATGGGTCTTGTAGCCGACCACGCCATAGACAACTTGCGCGCCAGCTGCCTGCAAGCGGTCAGCCAAGCCGAGGTTCGCCTCCTCATCGAATCGTGCGCGCAGCTCGATGACGACGGTGACGTCCTTGCCGGCACGCGCCGCTTCCACCAGATAACCGACCAGTGGGGAATCGATACCAGTGCGGTAGAGCGTCTGCTTGATCGCCATCACTTCGGGATCGATGCTGGCCTGGCGCAGCAGATCGAGCACGGTCACAAAGGAATCGAACGGATGATGCAGCAGGACATCGCCCTCACGTACCGCATCGAACACCGTCGCCGCTGCGGCGAGGCGCGGCTGCACGCGCGGCGCGAACTTGGGGAACTTCAGATCCGGCCGGTCGGTCATGTCGAACACCGCGGAAATCCGGCTGAGGTTCACCGGTCCGTTACAGCGATAGATATCGTCTTCGCTGAGCTCGAAATTTGCCATCAGGAACTTGAGTGTCACCTTCGGGCAGGTGTCGGCCACTTCGAGGCGTACCGCCTGGGCGAATCCTCGGCCGTGCAGCTCGTCCTTCAGCGCGTGGGCCAGATCCTCGGTCTCGTCTTCATCAACGATCAGCTCGCTGTTGCGGGTGACGCGGAACTGGTACGAGCCCTTCACCAGCATGCCGGAAAACAACTCATCAACGAATTCGTGCAGGATGCTGGACAGCAGCACGAAGTCCTGCGAGCCATCGCTGAGTTCGGCCGGCAGGCGAATCACCCGCGGCAGGGAGCGTGGCGCACGTACGATCGCCATATGACCTTCGCGACCAAAGGCATCTTTGCCCTTCAGCACGACGGCGATGTTCAGACTCTTGTTGAGGATGCGCGGAAACGGGTGCGCGGGATCGAGCCCCAGCGGCGACAACACCGGCAGGATCTGGGTCTGGAAATACGTCTGCAACCAGCGCCGCTGGCGGGCATTCCATTCATCGCGCATCTGGATGCGGATGCCGTGTTTTTTCAGCGCAGGGCGCAATACCTTGTTCCACAACTGGTACTGGGCATCAACCAGTTCGAGTGCCCGGGTCCGGACGCGTTTGAAGGTTTCCAGCGGGCTGAGGCCGTCGGGCGTGGCCGGGCCACCACCATAGGCGATCTGCTGCTTGAGTGCGGCAACCCGGATCTCGAAGAACTCGTCGATATTGGTCGAGCAGATACACAGAAAACGCAGTCGTTCGAGCAATGGAATTGCGGAGTCCTGGGCCTGGGCCAACACGCGTCCGTTGAACTCGAGCTGGGAGAGCTCACGGTTGATGTACAGGCTGGGGTCGCGTAGATCCTTGGCTTCGTTCTTGCGACTCATCTTCAGGCGGTCCTGGTATTGGCGACGGTTTCAGAGGACGCCATTGAAGCAGAACTGTCCGCACCGGTGGCTGAAATTTCCAGGCGTGAGGCCGGGAACTCGCAGTGGAAGGCACTGCCAGAGCCGAGTTCGCTCTCGATGCGCAGGCGCGCCTGATGCAGGGCGAGCACGTGTTTGGCGATCGAAAGTCCGAGCCCGGTGCCGCCTTTCTCGCGTGATCGGCTGGTCGATACGCGATAGAAACGTTCGGTGATGCGTGGCAGGTGCTCGGCGGGTATGCCATGCCCGGTGTCGTGCACGCTGAGGGCGGCACCGCCGGGGATGTCGGTCCACTGGATGTCGATCTGTCCGCCAGCTGGCGTGTAACGGACGGCATTGAAAACGATATTGGAGAACGCGCTATGCAGGTCTTTGGGCGAGCCGACCAGATCGCAGGCACTCTGCAACAGGACTGCGATCCGGTGTTGACCTCCCGACAGCGCCTCGGCTTCGCGTTTGAGCAGGCACAACATGCCCTCCATACTCACCGGTTCGTCGTACAGTCCCTCTTGCGCATCCAGTCGCGACAGCGTGAGCAAATCCTCCACGATCTGAGTCATTCGCGTCGACTGGCGACGCATTTCGAGCACCATACCGCTGGAGTCGGGCAGGTCTTCCGGTTCGATCAAATCGAGGTAGCCGTGGATCACCGTCAGTGGCGTACGCAGCTCGTGCGAGACATTGGCGACAAAATCGCGGCGAACCTGCTCAAGCTTCAGCAGGGTGCTGATGTCGCGGACGACCAGCAGCCATTGATTTTCGGCATACGGGATCAGCCTCATGCTCAGGCGGATATCGCTATTGGCTGGTGCCGGCACGTCGATCAGCGGTAGGTCGGTGCGTTCGGCGCTCAGCCATTCAAGGATCTGTCGATTCTGCAGCAAATGGTCGATCACCTGGCCGCGATGCAGATGGCGGTCGAGCGCGAGCAGTCGCTGCGCGGAAACATTCGACCAGACCAGCTGCCGCGTATTGCTCAAGACCATAACCCCGTCGGGCAGGGCCTCGGCGGCTTCGCGGTAGGCACGCAGCAACTGGACCAGGCGTCGGCGGCGCTGGCGTCCGGCCTCGTGACGGGCGTGCACATAGCCGGCGATGTCACTCCAGACGCCCATATCGCTCGGCGGCGTCGCGCGATGCCGCCCGCGCACCCAGCGCTGCAAGCGCATCAGACTGGCCAGCGACCACAGCGCATAGATGGCAAAGGCGATCATCAGCGCCTCGACGGTCGTGTCCAGCCACCAACCGATGGCCGCCGCGAATGCCACCAGCAAGACCAGACGGCCAATCGAAACCTGCCAGGAGTGGGACCGCAGGAAACTCAGCTCGATATCGGCCATGGCGCCATTGTAGCGTCGGCCCGATCAGACCAGAATTGAAAAACGATAGCCGGAGCCGCGAACGGTCTGGACCAGGTTCTCTTTGGCAAACGGTTCCAGGGTCTTGCGCAGGCGACGGATGTGCACGTCCACTGTGCGCTCTTCGACGTACACGGTGCCGCCCCAGACGTGATCCAGCAGTTGATCGCGGGCGTATACCCGATCCGGGTGGGTCATGAAGAAATACAGAAGGCGATACTCGGTCGGTCCGATCGGGACCGGCTTGCCGTCAGCAAATACCCGGTGCGCTGCGCCATCGATGCGCAGGCCGGACATTTCCACATTGCCGTTCTCGCTGTCACCGAGTGTGCGACGCATCACTGCCTTGACCCGGGCGACCAGCTCGCGCGCGGAAAATGGCTTGACCACGTAGTCATCCACGCCGGCATCGAGTCCCAGCACGCGGTCATCTTCTTCGCCGCGTGCAGTGAGCATGATGATTGGCACTTCTCGGGTCAGTTCGTCGCGCCGGAGCCGGCGCGCGTAGTCGATGCCGCTGATACCTGGCAACATCCAGTCGAGCAGGATCAGGTCGGGCACCTTGCGCGCGATCGCTTCCTGGGCGGCGCGGACCTCGGGTGCGTGCTCGGCGCGCATTCCGGCGCGTGACAGGGCCACAGCGATCATTTCGCGTATGGCGGCTTCGTCTTCGACTATGAGGATGTGCTTCTGCATAAGGTGTCATGTAGTGGGCAGACTGCATTACACGACAGATCTGTTTCAGCTGTGTGACAGCTGCAGCGGTACGGCCAGTCTAGCCGCTGCGCGATGGACACGGGATACGCGCACACAAGTTCGCCTGAGCGGACCGGAAACAGGGCGCGATCTTTGGCGGGCCGGCGATTCAGGTCGGCCGTTGCGCGCGATCACGCAGTCGTTCGACTTCGAGCACCCAGGGTGTGATCGCCTGGATTCTCGCCTCGACGCGGGCACGTTGGTAATAGTCGAGCTTGGGTCGCTCAAGCAGACGACGGAGTTGTTCCATGGCATCGACCGGCCGGCCATTGAGCAGGGCGACTTCGGCATGTGCCTCCAGAGCGCGCAGTTCCTGGCCTGCCAGTTCCGAGGCGCGCGCATACGACTGCTGTACCGAGGGGTCGTCGCCATGGCGCACCAGCAGCTCGCGCAGCACGGCACTGGCGAGGGCGCCCCTTTCACTATCTCCGGTGCGCACCAGTTCGTTGGCGTAGCCGAGCTGGACGGCGCGATTTCCGGGGAAATTCTTCGCCAGCCGTTCCAGTCGGACCAGCGCCTGCGCGCTATCGTCGGTGGCGCTGAGTGCTTCGGCCAAGGGCAGCTCGAACAGAGGATCGTTCGGTTTCTCGTCGGCCATGGCCCGCAGAGCTGTCAGGGCTGGGCGCGGCTGCGCGCCATACAGTTGAGAGAGGGCGAGGCCATAGCGCAATGAGGGCTTCAATCCGGCTTCGGCGGTGAGCAGCTTTTTCTGATACTCGCCGACGAGCTCTACCGGTGCGATGGCGGTCAGCACATGCGCGCGCTCCCGCATCAGCCGGAATCGCGCTTCGTCGGGACGCTCCTCGGTGGCCGGGCGCACGGAATCACGCTCGATCGCCGCCGCACGGTCCTTGGCCTCGGTGACGCGCGACAGGGTGACCGGATGGGTGCGCAGAAATTCCGGTTGTTCGCGGCCATTGGAGCGCATCGCCCGGCCCATCCGCGAAAAAGTCGTCGCCATTGCGCCGGCGTCGAAGCCCGAGCTGTGCAGGGTATGGATGCCGATCCGGTCGGCCTCGTACTCGTTGTTGCGGGTGAAATTGATCGATTGCTGCTGCAGTAAGCCCATGCCACTGATCAGGGCGGCCTCGGTGCCATCACCGCTGGCGCCCTGCGCCGCGATCACCGCGCCGATCATCGCCAACGCGATCGGCAGGGTGGCCTTCTGCATCGATTCCCAGGCGCGGACCAGGTGACGCTGTGAGACATGGGCAATTTCGTGTGCAAGCACGGCGGCGAGTTCGCTCTCGGACTCGAACGCGTAGATCAGGCCGACATTGACGCCGATGTAGCCGCCGGGTGCGGCGAACGCATTGATGTCGTCGGAGCGAACCACGAAAAACGTGAAATCATCGGCCTGGCGCTCACTGTAGGCGACCAGACGGTAGCCCAGCGCACGCAGATAATCGGCAACCAGGGGGTCTTCGATGATCAGGTTCTGCCGACGCAGTTCGCGCAGCAGGCTTTCGCCGTAGCGGCTCTCTTCTTCGGGCGATAGCAGGCGATCGGCGGATGCGCCCATGTCGGGCAATGCAATGTTCCCGGACGCAAGCGCTGGCAGCGTCACGCAGACGGCTATAATCATTGCGAGCAATCGGGTCAGCACGGCAATTCGGTTGGCCTTGAAACGGGTGGTCTAGCCTAGCGCGACTTTCAGGAAGCGTCCCAACGTGGTCTACGGTTTGTTCATCCAGGATTCGCCTGGCGCAGAGGCGGGTTTCGATTCCGCTGCGCGCTTCCTTGGCGCCTTGCTCCAGCGCGGCCACAGCGTCCGCCAGATTTTTCTGTACTCGGACGCTGTGCTCGCGGTAACCCAGCCCTTGCACTCAGGATTGCGTGGGCTGGATGCGCTCTTGGACCTCGCCTTGGCAAACAAGGTTCCCGTGCTCGCCTGCCAATCGGCGATTGAGCGGCTCGGATTGTCAATAAAGGCGGGTTCGGGGGTGTCACGCGGAAGTTTGGGGCAGTGGTTTGATGCCAATTACGAGATGGATCGGATCATGAGTTTTGGCGGATGAGCCGGATCCTTGTAGTGATCCGCAGTGCACCCGGGCCGGGAGCCCGTGAGGCCGTGGACGTGAGTCTGGCTGCCCTGGCCTACGAACACGAGGTTTCCATCCTTCTGCTCGGCGCCGGGGTCGCAGCGCTGCAGGCAATTCCAGCTGTTGCGTCGCCGCCGATCCCCGATCTTCCGCGAGCGCTCGAAGCCTGTCGCCATCATGGCCTGCAGCGATTGGCCGCCAGCGAGGACTGCTGGGTGGAGCGTGGCCTGGAGTCCAGATTGAAAGAGGTGGAGATGCTGTCGCCAGCTGGCGTCGCCCAAATGATCGAGGAGCACCAGCATGTCTTCGGTTTCTGATCGCGGAGTCTTGCACCTGCTCAGTTCGTCCGAGCGCCTCTCGCTGCCCTCAGCGTTGTTGAGGGCCTTGTCGCCGGCTGACACGCTCGTGCTGATTTCCGATGCGGTCACACTTGCTCTGGCCGGTTCGGCAATGGACTGGGCTCGGCTACCCGTCGCGATCGAGGTGCTGGTCCTGCAGACCGATCTCGAACGCCGTGGCCTGGGCGAGCGGAGCCTGCATTCGCGCATTCAACGAAGCGATGATCTCGCCTGGGTGATCGCCAGCGAACGCCACGCGCGAAGTCTCAGCTGGGGCAGCGGCCGATGACTGCGGCCGCACTCTCGAATGTTCGCCTCGACGCCCGCGGCTACCTGCTGGACGCGGCTGCGTGGACGCGCGAGATTGCGGCGGCGATGGCCGAGATCGACGCGATCGTGCTGGGACCGGAGCACTGGGAGATCATCGACTTCCTGCGCATTTACCACGAGCGTTTTGGCCTCGCGCCGCCAATGCGTCTGCTGGTAAAGGAGATCGGCCGGCAGTTTGGGCCCGATAAAGCATCGAGCCGTTATCTTTATAGGCTGTTCCCTGATGGTCCGGCCCGGCAGGCTTGCCGATATGCTGGACTGCCCAAGCCGATTTCCTGTGTCTGATCCGAGTATGCGCAACCCATGAACCGAATCGAGATGTACACCACCGCGATCTGCCCGTATTGCCTGGCAGCAAAGAGCTTTCTGTCCCGCAAGGGGCTGAGCGTTGAGGAGATCCGCGTCGATCTCGATCCAGCGCGGCGCCAGGAAATGATCAGCAAGACGCGCCGGATGACGGTGCCGCAGATCTTCGTCAATGGTCACCACGTAGGTGGCTATGACGATCTGGTCGCGCTTGACCGCAAGGGTGGATTCGCTGCACTGCTGATCGCTGATTGATCCGGGCACAGAGCTGCCGCCAAACTCCGTCTTTCACACGCCAGGATCAACCCCCATGTCAGATCGCATTCAGGAGTTTTCCGATTTTCGCAAGCGCATGAACGAGCGGATACTGGCCGAGGACAATCAGGTCGTGCGCCGCTTCTTCGCGCTCGATACCCAGACCTACAAGGAAGGCGCGCTCGATCTGAAGACCAAGGAAATGCTCGGACTGGTGGCGTCGATGGTCCTGCGCTGCGATGACTGCATCAGCTATCACATCGCGCAGTCACATGCCGCTGGCGTTAGCCGCGAGGAATTTTTCGAGGTGTTCAGTGTCGGTCTGGTGGTGGGTGGTTCGATCGTGATTCCGCACCTGCGCCGCGCTGTCGATTTTCTGGATCAGCTTGAGTCCGCCGAAGCCAAGCCCGCTGCCTGAACTGTTGCGGCGCATTGCCGCCGGCTATAATGGCCGGCTGACCCTACACGAGAGACGCCCATGAGCACGACGATCGCGGTGATTCGCGGAGACGGTATCGGACCGGAAATCATGGATGCGACCCTTCGCGTCCTCGATGCGCTGAAGGTCGGACTGCAATACGAGTTCGTCGACGCCGGCATGACCGCATATGAGAAGCACGGCGTGTTGCTGCCGCAGCCGACCCTGGATGCCATCGGCAAGTATCGCATCGCACTCAAGGGGCCGCTGACCACGCCAATCGGCGAGGGCTTCAGCTCGATCAATGTCGAACTGCGGCGACGCTTCGATCTGTACGCCAATGTGCGCCCAGCGATCACGTTTCCGGGCACGCAGGCGCGCTACGACAATATCGATCTGATCACTGTGCGCGAGAATACCGAGGGCGCTTATGGAGCCGAAGGCCAGACCATGTCGGCCGATGGACAGCAGGCGCAGTCGCTGATCCGCGTCACTCATCGCGGCTCCGAGCGCATCCTGCGCTATGCCTTCGAGCTGGCGAGCCGGCTGGGTCGCAAGAAGGTGACGATCGTGCACAAAGCCAACATCATGAAGACGACCTCAGGATTGTTCCTGAAGGTCGGCCGAGAGGTTGCCGCGGATTATCCGCAGATCGAGACCAACGAGATGATCGTCGACAACACCTGCATGCAATTGGTGATGCGACCCGAGCAGTTCGATGTCATCGTCACGACGAATCTGTTCGGGGACATCATCTCCGACCTCTGCGCCGGTTTGGTCGGCGGGCTGGGCCTTGCGCCAGGAGCAAACATCGGCACCGAAAGCGCGATCTTCGAAGCGGTCCATGGCTCGGCTCCGGACATCGCGGGCAAGGGCATTGCCAATCCCTGCGCTCTGCTGCTGGGTGCCGGTCAGATGCTCGATCATCTGGGGATGCAGGATCAGGCGCGGCGATTGCGCGACGCGATCCGTTCCACGATGGCGGCAGGGGATCGGGTCACACCCGATCTGGGTGGCAGTGGCAATACCGGTGCCTTCGCCGACGCGATCATCAGCCGGATCTGATCCCAGGCGGCCCGCCCGGCGCCTCGCGCACCGGGCCCCTGTCTACAACTTACTGCGGCTGCTGATTGGCCGCGGGGATCGACAGGATCGTCAGTGGCGATGCTGTTCGCGCAAACGTCCCGCCCTCCACGCCCGGCCATGTGGCTGAATAGCTTGCGGTGCTACCAGCGCTGCCAGCCGCCTGCATGTTGAAACTGATCGAACCGACGTCACTGTCACGACCCGCGGGAAATCCAACCGGCAAGACGCAAGTGCGGCAGTAGCCGTTCCGGCTCAGCAGGTCGACCGTACTGTTTGCGACAAGCCCGCCGACGGTTGCCAGCGCCCAGCGCGGTTTGCCCAGGGCGTCGTAGTAGTAGAGGATGCCAAATAGTCCGCCGCTACCGCCATTGGGCAGGGAACCCAGCGAGATGCCCCAGCCAGAATCCTGCGGGCCGGCGTACCACGTGCCGGTGAGGTCCATCGTCGGGCGCAGACTCTGCGGAATCAATTCCTGCATGCACCAGGTCTGCTCGCTGTCGTTGCCGATGGTGAAATTCATCACGGCAAGATAGCCATTGAACCCGCGCGCAGCCGAGCAGGTTGGCGCATTGCCGGCCTGGACGAAATCCAGACGCAGGCGTCCGCGCATCGTCGGATCGACCTGCTGACGCTGACCAGAAGGACGGCTCGCATCATACGTGTAACGTTGCAGGCTATTGCCGTTGACGTCTGACTCAGGCAGGAATCGCCCATCGATGAATCGGCCCGAAGTCAGGAACCATTCCGGATTGCCGGCCGCATCATAGGTGTAAAAAATCAGCACATAGACATCCGATCCAGGGGTGACTGGAGAGAACTCGATGCCGTGTCCGCTGTGACGCGGATCATAGAAAAATCCACCCAGTGGGATCGGGTCAATTGCAGCGGATGTTTCCGTGTTGCTCCAGCCGACCGCATCCAGCATCGGCCGGGCCAGAGACAGTGTTCTGGGTGCACCAACGATGAAGGGCCGCATGAGTTCGCCGGAGTAGCCGTCCTGGTCGATGTGCGATACCGACGATCCGGCCGAGATCGGATTGGGTGCGTACACCTGCACGTAGTTGTTCGGAGCAGGCAGCGCTCGGCGCGGATTGGTGGCAGAATTGGTCGCCGAATCATCGATCCATTTCAGCTCCGAGCCCGACGCCGCTGCCTGCATGCGCTCGCTGTCGCTGAGGTCATTGAACGGGCGCAACTGTCCCAGCTGCAACCAGGAAAGTTGCGCAGAGTAGATGTCGTCGGTGCCGAGAAACTTGCTGCCGGCGCTGCTGCCGCTATCGGGATCGATGTCGACAAGGCTGATGAACCCGAGGCCGTGGGTGATTTCGTGCAGGGCAACCGTGATGAAATCGGGGCTGCTCGTTGTGGAGGCCTGAAGTCCGTAGTGAAACCCGATCGCTCCGAGGGCGCTCGGAGTGTCGACCTGATTGTTGAAGGTTGCGCGGATCTGCGCCCGGCTGCAGTCGTCGTCAAGTGCTTTGCACAAAGCGGTGCCGCTCAGTCGCGCGGTCGGCCCATCGACATACCAGGTGTACTTGCGCGGCATGGGAGGCAGGTCGGAGACCACGATGCGTGGGCCAGCCTGAGCCAGCGTTACCGCGTTGCCAGTGCCGAGATTATCCCAGCAGGCGTCGATCGTGATCGGTACCGGACTCTGCATTTCCTGCGCCAACAGTTCGGCGGCGCGCGTCATCGCGTTGCGCCGTTGGGCTCCGATGGTGGTGCCGGAGTTGCCCGCAACGGGTGTCGCTGCAGTGTTGTCGAACCATTCCGAGGTGCTGCAAGGCTCCTGTGCCGTAGCAACCGGATTGAAATTGACCGCGAAGGCAGCCGCCGCCGGTTCGCTCTGTGACAGCGTGGCATTCAACGTGATACTTGCCGGAATGCTTGTGTCTTGCGACAGATTGAGGTTGACGATCAGCAGATACCAGGGGCCAGCACGCATCGGCTCGGCGCCGGTGCGGCCAATTTGCAGCCATTCATTGTTGTCGGGTCCGATCGAGCGGTAGTGCGACAATTCTTCGATATAGCTCAGGCTGATCGGACGTCCGCCGCTCAGCGAGTCCGGAAACGGTGTGCCGTGTCGCAGGTACATACCGATATTCACGCCAGCGGTGGAAGAATCCAGATTCACCCGGAGGAAACGGTCGCCGGCTGAGGCGTTTATGAAATAGCTGGTGGTCAGGCTGTTGGCAGCAAGGCTGAAATTCGTTGGCACCCCGGATTGTAGGGGAATGCTGGGTTCGGCTTGCAGGCCCATTGCCACGAGCAACAGGCTCAGCGCTGCGACGAGCAGGCGGCTCATTGCTCTTTCCCCGGTCGCGTGTCGCGGATTGGCGATGCCTCGTGGATCTGCTGACAGTACAGGAGCATGCTTCCATCAGCCTGCAAGGTCGCGTTGAGCCGGGTATGGACATGGGCCTTGCCGAGTTTCTCGCGTCCACTCGGTACCGCCTCGGCCGGCGTCAGGTCCAATGGGTGTGACGCTGCCGGTGGCGCGTCACCCGCGGTGACGGAGTGCATGGCGCAGAATCCCAGTACCGCGGCTAGAAATTTGGAGCGACTATTCATGGAGCTACCGGAACCTTAACGGAAGAGAATTTCATTTTATCGCATTCCCAGGTCGATGCTGGCTCAGCCATGCCAGGACTGCAGACCCCGTCACGGCCCAGCCGGAGTGGACGTTGCAGCGCCGCCTGCACATAGGCGTGCGCGGCCTTGACCGCTGACTCGAGCGAGCGTCCAAGAACAAGACCTGCGGCGATAGCGCTGGCATAGGTGCAACCGGTGCCATGCGTTTGCAGCGGAAGCCGCCGCGCTTCCAGCTCGATCAATTGATCCGCCTCGGCGTAGATATCGATCAGTCGTGGCCCCTGGCCGTGCCCGCCTTTCAGCAACACAGCCCTCGCCCCCATCGCGACGAGTTCTCGAGCGGCAAGTCTGCGCGCCTTCAAGCTGTCCAGTTGGCGACCCAGCAAGGCCTCCGCTTCGGGTAGGTTCGGCGTGATCAGCGTGCAGGTCGGCAGCAGCTTTTCGCGGACAAACTTCAGCCCGGCATCGTCCAGCAGACGCCCGCCGGAGCTTGCCACCAAGACCGGGTCGAGCACGATCGGCAGGCCCAGCCCACCTATTCTCTCGAAGATGCGTCTGGCGGTCGGCGCGGTGCCGAGCATGCCGAGCTTGATGGCGGAAATCCGGATATCGTCGAGTACCGCCTCCAGTTGCGCAGATACCTGATTGGCGGACAAAGTGTTGAGCGAGCGGACTTCCAGGGTGTTCTGCGCCGTGGCGGCGGTCACTACGCAAGCACCCGCCAGGCCGTGCGCATGAACCGCACGTAAGTCGGCCTGCAGCCCGGCGCCTCCGCCGGAATCCGAACCGCCGATCAACAGAACGGCGGGGCTGTTGTTTTTATGCGACACGTACGCGTTCCACACTCGGCTAGGCTGCTGATGATGCCCCAAAATACAAGGTGCGCGGAACAATTGACGTACTGTTGTTTTTTTGAGACGATGTCGTGGACTCGCAACATTGCCCTGGGGACTATGATCCATTCGATTCGCCAATCCGGCCGCTCTGCGCTGACACTCCTGTCGGTAGCGGTCGCCTGTGCGATCGCCGGTCCGGTCTCCGCGCAATCCGAGGTGATGGACGCGTGGCGAGACTATGCACGCGCTTCGATCACGCCCGATTTTTCCTGGGCTGACAAGCCTGTACTCGAAGCACCGTCGGTCATGGGCCGTGTGCTCGGCGCGCAAACGCCGGTGGTCAAGCTTGAACTCGGCACTGCCAATGCTTCCCTGCCACTGAGTCTCAGCTTCAGCTCCACCTTGGCCAGCGATTCTCCGCACAGCAATTCTTCATTCGGTGCGCTCAGCGATGCTGACCTGCCGCGTGCCGGTTTGGTGCAGGATGTGTTGGCTGCAGGTGTCAGCCGTGCCGTCACCGACAGCACGCGGGTGACCGCGGCGGTACTGATCGCCAACCAGCAGTTTGCCTCGTTTGGTCTGGGCACCGAGTTGATTGAGCAGCGCATCAATGCGCCGCAGGATGTTTCCGAATCCTCATCGGGCGTCGGCGTTCGCGTTGGCTTCGAACAGCTTGTGAATGACCAGCTGAGCGTTGCCACCTCGATGCAGTCGCGCATCGACATGGAATCGTTCCAGAGCTACCGCGGTGTGCACTCAGGTCCTGGCGATTTCGATTTGCCGGCACGCGCCAGTGTGGTGGCGCGCTGGACTCCAGTGCCGTTCGCCGATGTCTCATTCTCCGTGCAGCGGGTCTTCTACAGTGATCTCGTTGCCTTCCACAGTGCCTCGCTGCCGGTTCGCGTGCTGTCCCTGCTCAATGACGGCAGCACACCCGCATTTACCTGGCGCGATCTGGACATCTACGGGGCCGATATCGGTTTCCAACTGGGTGCGGCGGATCGCCTGACCCTGCGCTACAGCAGTCAGCAGCAGCCGCAACTGACCTCGCTGGTGCTCAGCAATGCGTTCGGCAATACCTATACCGACCAGAATTTCGCGGTGGGTTACGAGCATAGCTTCGAACGCGCGGGTCGACTCCGGTTCGCTGCAAGCTATGCACCTTCCGAGTATTTCCTGGGCAATGTTTCTGGTCTCGACTCCACCGATCCGGGCCGATCGATGGTGGAAGCCGAGGCTGTTTGGCGTTTTGACTTCTGATTTTCGGTTTCAGGGCTTGAATCCACTAGGGGCTCCATTGGGGCCCCATTTTTTTTGCCCGCGTACCGAGGAATCCGATCTTGCCGCGCCCGCTGGCTGTGCGCTAGCGGGCGCGATCTGCAGCTACAGGCTTTCCGATGCAAAGTCGGCCAGGCGCGAACGTTCACCGCGGCGCAAGGTGATGTGGGCGCTGTGCTGCCAAGCCTTGAAGCGATCGACGGCGTAGGTAAGGCCGGATGTGGTCTCGGTGAGATACGGCGTATCAATCTGCTCGACATTGCCCAGACAGATCATCTTGGTTCCGGGGCCGGCGCGCGTCAGCAGGGTCTTCATCTGCTTGGGCGAGAGATTCTGCGCCTCGTCGATAATCACGTAGCGGTTGAGAAAGGTTCGGCCGCGCATGAAGTTCATCGAGCGGATCTTGATGCGCGAAGCCAACAAGTCGTTGGTCGCCGCACGGCCCCATGATCCGCCCTCCTGCGGATCGGCCAGTACTTCAAGATTGTCGGTGAGCGCGCCCATCCAGGGCGTCATCTTTTCTTCCTCGGTACCCGGAAGAAAACCGATGTCCTCGCCTACCGAAACCGTTGCGCGCGTCATGATGATCTCGCGATAACGCTGCTGATCCATTACCTGGGCAAGTCCGGCGGCGAGTGCGAGCAGGGTCTTGCCGGTGCCAGCCGTTCCAAGCAGGGTGACAAAGTCGATTTCCGGGTCCATCAGTGCGTTCATCGCGAAATTCTGTTCGCGGTTGCGCGCATGCACGCCCCAGACCGAGTGATTGCCGCCACTGAAGTCGTCCACGATTTGCAGTGTGGCCACCCCGTCACGGACCTTGAGCACACGGAACTCGGGCTCATCGTCGCCGTTGAGATACAGAAACTGGTTTGGATGCCAGATATCGTCCTTGCGCAGCTTGATCTCGTAAAAACTATGACCCTTTTCGGACCAGGAACGCAGATTGCGACTGTGCTTGCTCCAGAAATCGGCAGGGAGTTCGGCGAGGCCCGTATAGAGCAGGCTGAAATCATCCAGGGCACGATCGTTCTCGTAATCTTCGGCTGGCACGCCGAAGATCGATGCCTTGATGCGCAAGTTGATGTCTTTGGAGATCAGCACCACATCGGCCTGCGGATTCTGTTCGCGCAGCACCAGGATCGATGCGAGGATCTGGTTGTCGGGAATCGCCTTCAAGCGCGCCTTGGCCGGCAGGGCGTCACTGGTCTGGAACAGCAAACGGCCGATCTGGCCATTCTTGCGCAGGCGCAATTCCTTTGGCCGCAGTAGCTGGAGGCCCTTCTCGATGTTCTCGGCGCCGTTGGCCTCGATCAGCTCATTGATGAATCGACTGACTTGGCGCGCATTGCGGGCAACTTCCGACGTACCTTTTTTTCCTGCGTCCAGTTCCTCCAGTACCGTCATTGGCAGGAAAACATCATGTTCTTCGAAGCGGTAGATCGCGGTTGGATCATGCATCAGCACATTGGTGTCAAGTACGTAGATGCGCTTGCTTGCTGACATCACAGTGGACTACTCCTGGCCGGGGAGGGATGCGCGACGCAACGGGCGTCGTCGCGGGTGGAACAGGGAAGGGGTGGGCTGGATTCCGCCGAGTGCCCGGTACTGATCACGGGAACGCTTCGGTGTAGCGCCTTTGCGCCTGGATGCTTCGGTGCTGATGTACGACGGATACTCAAAATTTCATTGGATCCATGATGGCGTCGAGATTGAGCGAATCGCAGAATTCCAGAAAGTCGTCACGCAGCGCCGCGATGTGTGTCTTCGACGGAATGCCGATGGTGATCTGCGAGGAAAACATTTCAGCGCCGGTCTGCATGGCGCGGAACCGGCTGGACGTCAGGCTTTCGACCGAAATGCCATGGTGCGCAAAGAATTCGGCGAGTTGAAACAGGATTCCGGGTTTGTCGGCAGCGACAACCTCGATCAGATAGGGCAGCAGGTCGGTCTGCATCGGCTTCGCGCCAGATCGATGGACATGCACCTTGATGGCTTCGTCGCGCTCGATGCGCGCCGTCGAAGTCTCGAGCTTGGCGATGGCATCCCACGAGCCGACCGCGAGCAGGCTGACGCTGACGTGAGTGCCCAAGGCCGAAAGTCGCGACTCCACCAGAACACAACCGCATTCGCTGATGCGTTTGGCCAGGGCCATCAGTGGTGATTTGTCCTGTGGGGCGATTGCCGCCAGCAGCAGATAGTTCTCGTTCGATGTGGGTCTTGCCACGAATGATTTCCGCTGTTGGCCGGAGCGGGCCTGCAAGCAGAATACTTGTGGCCCAACAGGGCCGCAAGTAACATTAAAACATCCCCCGAGTGGTCCTACCATGCAATTGCAAGGCAGCATCTGTGCGCTTGTCACACCATTTGATTCCGATGGGAATCTAGATACCAAGGCGCTGCGGGCGCTGATCGATTGGCATGTCGAAGCGGGCACCTCCGCCCTGGTGGTCGCTGGGTCAACCGGCGAGGCGGCCCTGCTCAATGAAGCAGAGTACGAGTTGCTCATCGCCGAGTCGGTCCAGCAGGCGCAGGCCAGGTTACCGGTCATCGCAGGTATCGGTTCGCCAGCGACGGCGGCGTCGCTGGCTATGGCGAAAGTCGCTCGACGGCAGCGCGCGCAGGCCGTGCTTGCCGTTACGCCCTACTATGTGCGACCCACACAAACAGGCTTGCTGGCGCATTACCGGCGCATCGCCGATGCGGGCGGTCTTCCAGTAGTGCTGTACAACGTGCCCGGCCGGACCGGTTGCGATCTACTTCCAGAAACTGTCGCCGAACTGGCTCTGCATCCGGCCATCATTGGCGTCAAGGAGGCAGTGGCCGAGCCGGCACGGATGCGCGATCTCCTGCAACTGGCCAGCGAAAAATTTTGCGTGCTCAGCGGCGATGACCCGACCGCCTTGCGCGCCATGACAGCCGGGGCGGCGGGCACCATATCAGTGGCCGCGAATGTGGTTCCGCGTTCGTTTGCGCGCCTGTGTGCGCTCGCCGGTAGCGGGGACCTCGACGCAGCCGGTCGCATCGACGCCGGGCTACAGAGCCTGTATCAAGCGCTGGGCGCGGAATCCAATCCGATTCCGGCCAAGTGGTTGTTGCAACAGATGGGGCGACTGCAGGGCAACCTGCGCCTGCCGCTACACCCCTTGTCAGCTACGTATCATGAATTCGTCGGCAGCTGTCTGCCCGATATTCATCGCCGCGAGGCTACAATGACCGGCGAACTTTGACTGGACGAACAAGATGAAGCTTTCGAATGTGCTGCGCGTAGGGATGGCGGTGTCGTTGTGTGCTCTTGCGGGGTGCGGCTTGTTCTCGCGCGATCGCAAAGAGGTCTATCAGGAGGCGCAGCAGGGCAAGGAACTGGAAATCCCGCCCGAACTGGATTCGCCAGCGCGCAGGAGTGTCATGCTGGTACCGCCCGGTGCGGTCAGCCAGTCGGGAATCAGCGAGAAACCCGTCAGCGACGTTCAGGCAGGTGCGGCCGACATCACCGAGCAGTTGTTCATTGATGCGGCACCGACTGAGGCCTTTGAACGGGTGCGTGATGCGATCGAGCAGGCGCAGGTCGGGACCTTGGGCGCCATCGATCCAGCTGCACGCAGCATTGCAATCAATGTCGAGATCGAAACGGTCGAGCCGCGTTGGCTGCGCAAGGACAAGGTGAACCGGCGCCAGTTGCTGCGCGTGGTCAGGGTCGTCGCCGACGGTGCCAAATCGCGTGTGCTGGTCGCTGACGGCAATGGTACCGATGTCGACGATGAGGGCAGCAAGAAGGTATTGCTTGCCATCCGCGAGCGTGTGCTTGACTGATCGCCGCTGCGGCGCTTCTCGCCCCGCGGTCGAAGGCATCCAAACGCCGATCACCTGATCGGCATTCAGCGCTCGAGCAGGTCGAGCTTGTCTGGCTTGCCGTCCCAGGACTTGGCGTCCTCGGGTGGTTCCTTGCGTTCGGTGATCACTGGCCAAGCCTTGGCAAGTTCGCCATTGAGCGCAATGAATTTTTCCTGGCCCGCCGGCACATCGTCTTCAGGATAAATCGCATTGGCCGGGCATTCGGGCTCGCACAGCGTGCAGTCAATGCATTCCTCAGGATCGATCACGAGGAAGTTGGGACCCTCGTGGAAGCAGTCCACTGGACACACTTCGACACAGTCCATGTACTTGCACTTGATGCAATTTTCCGTAACGACGTATGTCATGGAACCTGTTCGAAGCCGGAGTGGTACTCCCAAGGGGAATCGAACCCCTGTTTTCGCCGTGAGAGGGCGACGTCCTGGACCGCTAGACGATGGGAGCGTGGCTTGAGG
>JAYSZM010000227.1:0-10881 GCA_043738015.1 Lysobacterales bacterium | reverse complement strand
TCGCCTTCCATGTGCTGAACCTGTTCAGCGCCGCGTTCGAACTGGCCCGCTCACGCGAATCCCGACACCGCGAGTTCACAGCAGATCAAGTCGCCGCGCGCATGACATCGGCGCAGGCGATTTCGCGTGCGCTGATCCGGATCGGCGCCTATGCGCGCTATCGGGATTCGGTGGAGGAGGCGCTGTTCTCGCAGAGGCAACGTCATCAGGGGCCACTGCAAGTTGCCGATCGCGTGGCGCAGGGCCTATCGGCATTTGCGCAGTCTGAGGGGTTTCGCGCCGCGATGACCTTTGCCGATGTGCCGCATCCGTTCGACTCGCACCCGCCGCTGCAACAGCGGATGGAGAACGTAGGCGCGGTGATCGCCATGCAGGATTTTTCGGCCATCGTGGCAACGCCACCGGCCGAGACCTGGATTGATTTCATTCACGACGCCGCCAGCATCGAATCCCGGCTTTGGCAGGGATTCGAGGCGCAGTTCGCCGAGCAGCATGAACTCAGCCTGGCCTATCGGCTGGGGCCGGCCAATGAAGCCGAGCGCGAGATCGTGTTGAAGTATTTTCCCGATATCGAGTTTGCCCTGGCCAAGCACGCCGTCGTCCGCCTCAGTCATGTCGCGATCCACGCGCCCGAGCAGGAAGTCGCCTGGAGCGCAGTAAGCGGCATGGAGTACAAGGATGGCAGTTTTGGCACCGGCGATGTGCTGGTGGTGACCCATCCCGACAAAGGTGTCCTCGGCACCAGTCGGACCAGCAAGATCAAGCTGGCCATTCAGAGCGCCGATCGCGATCGCTTCAAGGCCGAACTCCAGCGCTACTGGCAACGCGATCAGATCATGCGGCAGTCGTTGACTGCGCCAGATTGACTGTAGAAAGCCAGCAGATCAGGACGCGAGCGGCAACAGCAGATCGGCAGGCTGCCGATGCAGCAGGTGTAGTCGTCCCGGAGCGGGTCGGGCAATGCCACGCACACCAAGTTCAAGCAGCGCGGGCTCATCGATGGCGGCGCCCTCGCGCAGGCTGATCAGCAGGCGCGTGGCGGTCAGTTCGATCGAAGTGATCCGATCGAGCCCGCCCAGCGCCTGCGCAAGCAGAGCGCGCGGTGGTCCACCTGCTGTGGTGGATCGTGCGTTCGATGGTGCGGCCAATGCCGGTGCAGGCGCACGGGCCTGCGCCAAGTGCACTCGGATATCGCCGGCCAGCTGATCGGCAACCGGACCGACCACGACCTGCAGATCGCTGGCGCCGAGACGCAGCACGCCGCGCGCGCCAAGCCGGCGCAACTCGGCTTCGTCGATGCGATCCATGCTGGCGACGCGCAGGCGCAGACGCGTCGTGCAGGCATCCACTGATTGCAGATTTTCGCGGCCGCCGAGCGCCGCCGCATAGGCGCCACCGAGATCGTCGCCGCGCGGATCGTTCTTGTCTGCGACAGCTACAGCGCTGGGGCTGATGATTTCGCGACCCGGCGTCTTCAGGTCGAGCTTGACGATGAAGTAGCGGAACAGCGCGTAGTAGAGGGCGAAGTACACGGCACCAACGGGCAGCAGCAGCCAGGGATTGCCGGCGTTGCGGAAGTTCAACACGTAGTCGAACAGGCCCGCCGAGAAGCTGAATCCGAGCCGGCTTTCGAGCAGATGCATCACCACCATCGCGGTGCCGGTGAGCAGGGCATGCAGCAGATACAGGAACGGCGCCAGAAACATGAAGGTGAATTCGATCGGCTCCGTGACACCGGTGAGGAACGAGGTCAGGCCCATTGACATCAACAGCCCACCGGTCTCGCGTCGACGTTCTGGCAGTGCGGTGTGATACATCGCCAGGCAGGCCGCCGGCAGCCCGAACATCATCACCGGGAAGAATCCGCTCATGAACATGCCGGCGCTGGGATCACCGGCGAAGAAGCGCTTGAGATCACCGGTCACACCGCCATAGTCACCGACCATGAACCAGGCGACGTTGTTGAGGATATGGTGCAGACCGGTGATGATCAGGATCCGGTTGAGTACGCCATAGACGAACAGGCCAAACGAGCCGGACTCGATCACCGCATGGCTGAAGCGATCCATGCCGGTCTCCAGCACCGGCCAGCCGTAGCCAAATACCAGGGCGACCACCAGGCCGGCGCAGCCTGCCGCAATGGGCACAAAGCGCCGCCCGGCAAAAAAAGCGAGATAACTCGGCAATCGGATATTGCTGTAGCGGTTGTAGAGCAGACCGGCGATCACACCGGAGAGAATGCCGATCGGCACGCTGAGCTTGCCAAGTTGTCGCGCCTTGTAGGCCGCAAGCACCACCGTCTCATGGGCACCGGCGGCAGCTGCCGCGACATCGGCGGGCACCGTGAGCAAAACCTCGGCGCCCTTGCTCGCCACCAGAAATCCGACCACGGCAGCGAGTCCAGCCGCGCCGTGGTTCTCGCGGGCAAGACCGACCGCCACACCAATCGCAAACAGCAGGCCAAGGTTCGAGAAGATCGCATCGCCAGCGGCAGCCATTGCGGCGAGATCGAGCATGTCGGGCTGACCGAGTCGCAGCAGCAGACCGGCAATCGGCAGGACCGCGATCGGCAACATCAGAGCGCGCCCGAGCACCTGGGTTGCATTGATCAACCATTTCATCATGACCTAGGCTCCGGAAACTTCGAGTCGACTGGCGATGGCAAGCTCCCGCACCGCCCGCGCGCTACTGAGCGCCAACGCGCGTTGCGCCAGTTCGACACAGGCACTGCTGCGCAGCGAGCGGATGACGCGCTTGAGTTCGGGAATGGCGGTGGGGACCGCCGAAATTTCACGCACACCCAGCCCGATCAACAGGGCGATCGCATCGGGATCCGAAGCCAACCCGCCGCAGACCGCGAGCTCGGCATCGCGCTCCTGCGCGGTGCGTGCAACGCTGGCAATCAGGCGCAGCACCGAGGGATGCAGGGCATCGAGGCGGGCGGCCAGGCGCGGGTGTCCGCGATCCATCGCCAGCACGTACTGGGACAGATCATTGGTACCGACCGAGAGAAAATCGACCTCGCCGAGCAGTTGATCGGCGAGCAGGGCCGAGGCCGGTGTCTCGATCATCACGCCCAGACGCAGCGCGGCGGCAGTGCCGAGCTCCTGACGGCAGGTCTCGATCAGCCGGCGTACGCTGCGGATCTCGTCGACTTCGGTGACCATCGGTAGCAACAGGCGCACCTGGCTCAATGGCTGCAGGCGCAGAATCGCGCGCAATTGGGTCTTCAGCAGATCGGGCCAGGCCAGGCTGGTGCGCAGTCCGCGCAAGCCGAGTGCCGGATTTTCTTCCGGCGGCAGCGGCAGATACGGAATGACTTTGTCGCCGCCGATGTCGAGCGTGCGGATGGTCAGCAACCGCCCGGCCATTGCATCGAGTACCGCCTGGTATTCGCCGCGCTGCTCGTCCTCGTCGGGCGGCTGCTGGCGATCGAGAAACAGGAATTCGCTGCGCAGCAGGCCGCAACCTTCGGCGCCGCGTGTCACCGCGGTACGCGCATCCGCGAGCGAACCGAGGTTGGCATAGACGCGAATCGCGACGCGATCCAAGGTCTCTGAGCCGGCCCCTGAGGCGGCCAGATCCTCGGCATGGCGCAGGCGCTGTTCGGCCAGTGATTTGTTCGCGCGCTGCCGCGCTGCCTCGTCGGGTGCGAGCAGCAGTTCGCCACGTTCGGCGTCCAGCAGCAGCTCGACCTCATCGGGGATTTGCAGCACCTGTTCGCCTGCCGCAACCAGCGCCGGAATCCCGAGCGCTGCCGCAATGATCGCGACATGCGAGGTCGGGCCGCCGCGAGCGCTGCAGATACCGGCGATGCGACTGCGATCGAGCGCAATCAGTTGCGAGGGCAACAACTCATCGGCGATCAGGATGGCGGCCTCGGGCAACAGCACACCCGCCGATGCTGGCTGACCATCGAGTACGCGCAGAACCTGCAGCTCAAGATCACGCAGATCAGCAATGCGATCACGAATATGCGGATCGGCGAGTGCGCCGAGCGCGCGCTGCGCGGTTGCGATCGCTTTATGCCAGCCGTAGGCGGCACTGCGACCCTGGCCGATCCACTGCCCGGCCTCGTCGCGCAACTCCGGATCCTGGATCAGTTCGGCATGCGCGCGCAGAATGGACTGCTGTTCGCCGCGCCGCCCCTGCATCGTCAACTGCAGATGCACGCGCACCTTTTCGATGGCTGCATCCAGCAGCGCACTTTGCTGATTCGCATCGTGAGCGAATTCGGCAAAGCTGGGCAGCACCTGGTGCAGTTGCACCGCGCGGCCAAGCGCCAGGCCACGATGCGCGATCACGGCAGGGAGGCAGTCGGGCAATGGCGTGCGCTCACTTGCTGGCACCGGCGCCTGCTGAGCCTGTGTGTCTAAGCGGTCGACGGCTTCCACCAGCAAGGCTGCAACTGCGGCCAGTGCGGCTTCGGCATCGACGCCGCTGGCCTGAAGTTCGATGGCCTCATGTTGTTGCACACCGAGTGCCATCAGCGAGACGGCACTGCGTGCATTGGCCGAGCGCCCGTGCGCGTGCAGGCTGAGTTTGGCCTTGTATGGCTTGAGCGCGGCGACGATCATTGCCGCCGGGCGGGCGTGGATACCGTGATCGAATCCGGCGCGCAGACCACGACGAACGATAAGCGGATCGGCGCTGACCGCCGCGCTTGAATCGACTGCCTCGGGCGGATGATCGGGCTGCACTTCCATCAGCAGATCGCCGATCAGCACACTGCGTCCAATGGCTGTTGTCGTGGCCGCAATGAGCTGGCCACCACTGACCACCAGGATCGGCGTGATCGCACTGCGCGCACGCGAGGCAATCAGATCGAGATCGAAGCGCAGCAGCGGCTGGCCACGGCGGACCTGGGCGCCGGACTGGACCAGCAACTGGAAACCGGCGCCGGCCAGTGCGACGGTCTCGATACCGAGATGCAGCAGGATGTCGATGCCCTCAGCGCTGCGCAGGGTCAGTGCATGACTGGAGCCCGGCATCGGATAGACGCGGCCGTCGCAGGGTGCGTGCAGGGTGTCGCCAGTGGGATCAATGGCCAGTCCATCACCGGCCATGCGCTGCGCGAAGACTTGATCAGGCACTTCGTCCAGCGGCATCAGCCAACCGGCGAGCGGCGCGTGCAGGCTCAGCGTGGCCATCAAGGACTCCGTTCGGATTCGGGCTCGGCATCGAGCAAGTGCAGGGCATCCAGCGTGCGCATCGGGTCGACGCCGTCCTGGGCAAAACGCACACAGAGATCGTGCCGGCCCTGGTGCGCCGCGATGTCGGCGTACACGCGCTGGGTCGCCGGTCTGCGCGCGGTGAGCGCTGACAACGGCATCCGCGCAAGCAGCGCGCCATCGCAGCGATCCAGATGGATCAGGAGTTCGCCGTGCGGCGTGTCTGGCGTGGCGAACTTGATGCTTTCGCGTGCGGCGCCGATCTGGAAATTGAACGGCACATCACCGACTTCAGCAGCGATGCGAACGACGTCATCGAGCCTCGCCTGGGCAAAAATCCAGCAGGGATTCTGGATATCCAGATGGAAGACCGCGCGCGGTCCCTGCAAAGGCGATTCATCTTCCAGTGCGAGGGCGATGGCTTCGCTGCAGCGTTGCAGTTCGGCACTGCTGCGATATTGCTGAGCGCGCGCGGAAAGATCAAATTGCCGCGGCGTCGCGATCTGCTGGGTACCGACAAAGCGATTGGCGCGAATCGTGGCTGGCAGTTGTACGGTCAGCGCCTCCTGGTATCGCGGCGAGTCCGGTTTTGGCGCACTGCCGTCGAGGGTATAGCGGATGTCACCGTTATCCACCTGACTGCTCAGCACCAGTCGCGCGCGCCGACCCTCGTCGAGATATTCCGTATCGGCCGTCACCGCGAACGCACTGTCGGCATGCGGGATGTCAAAAGCTCGATAGCGTTTCAGCAGGTTTGGCATCCGCCGCGTGAAATCATTCCAGTCGCGTCGCGCCGGAGCAGACCAGCCGAGTTCGGCGATCGCCGCGGCGCGCGGAAAACCCATCCAGCCAACGCGGGCTTCGGTTCGGATGTGCTCAGTCCAGATATTGCCCTGGATGCCGAGCATATGCCTGGCCTGTTCGGCAGTCAGCGAGGCCGGCAGCGGATCGAAGCGGTAGATATCTTCCAGACGCACCATATGCAAACGTCCGGGCGGCTCGTCGGCGCCCTCGCCCTGACGATGGTCGAGATAGAGCAGAGGGTGGGGCGACAGCACGCTGTCGTGTCCACGCGCGGTTGCGGCGAGTGCACCATCCACGCCGCGCCAGGACATCACGATCGCGTCCTCATCGAGACCGGGCTCGAGAATCTCATCCCAGCCGACCAGACGACGGCCCTTCGATTTGAGATAGCGGCCGATGCGCTGGGTGAAGTAGGCCTGCAGTCGAGCGGGATCAGCGCTGCCGAGTTCCTGCATGCGCTGTTGCGCGCGACTGGACCCCGCCCACTCGCCGGTCGCCACCTCATCCCCACCGACGTGGATCCACTCGCCCGGAAACAGTTCCATCACTTCATCGAGGACATCCTGCAGGAACAGGAAAGTCGCGTCATCGACATCGTAAACATGCGGATAAACGCCCCAGTCGGCGGGCACATCGCTGGCCGGATGCGCAATGGCCGAGTACTGCGGGTACGCCGCCAGTGCCGCACTGGCGTGACCGGGCATCTCGATCTCCGGCACGATGCGTACGCCGCGCGATGTCGCATGGGCGACGATATCGCGCACCTGTTCTTGGCTGTAGTAGCCACCGTAGGTCCGCGCGCTGCCGCTGGCCGAATCGATGTCGGCTGCTGCCGCGCGACCAGCCGGAACGCGCCAGGCGCCGACCTCGGTCAACTTCGGATACTTGCGGATCTGCAGGCGCCAGGCCTGGTCATCGGTGAGATGCCAGTGCAGCACATTGAGCTTGTGCAGGGCCATCCAGTCGATGAAGTCGCGGATGAACTCGGGAGACTGATAGTGCCGCGCCGAGTCGAGCATCAGACCGCGCCACGCGAATTGCGGTGCGTCGTCGATACGCAGCGCGGGCACCTTGAGCACGCCGGCTTCGTCGCTATGCATCAGCTGTTCCAGGCTGCGGCTTGCATGCAGGATGCCGAGCCGGCCGGGTGCGCTGATCTGGATTCGCTTGCTGCTGATCTGCAGGCGATACGATTCCGCATCATCGGCTCCGCGGCTGCGGCGCAGCTGAATTTCACGTCCAGCGCTACGTTGTTGCTGTACCGGAATGCGCAGACCCTGCCCGCGTTCGATCAGCCAGCTGAGATACTCGCCCGCGGAGTGCAGCTCGGAATCGTCGGCTGGCACTCGGATGATTACATCCGCGTTGACTGCGAACACGCCGGAGGCCAGCTTTACGCTGAGCGGATTCGGGATCACGGCGGGTGCATCCGCAGCAGCCGGCGTCGCGCCGATCAGGACCAGCAGGATCAGGCAGGCCCGTTTGCCGACGATTCGCAATAACGCATTGGGCATCGGATCGGAGCTCCAGTCAGGATATCGATGGGCATGGCCAGCGTGCGCATGGACCGCGCGCGGACAGACACGAATGTAGCGCCGGCAGCGGGCCGGCGGCGATGCGCGCAGACCCGGGCCAGTGCGGGCAGCGTACGCGCATCGCCGAACAGCGTCGGGCCGATCCGGCGGATCGTGCGCCGGATCGGATCGGATCGACTACATCTTCACACGCAGCGACAGATAGAACTGGCGGCCATTGTCGTAGAAGGCGGTCGGCTGGTCGGGGTTGTTGGCGTAATACTTCAGCACCGGCCGATTGAGGTTCAGACCATCGAGCGACACCGACATCCGATCACTGATCCGGAATCCGAGTGAAGCGGCCAGGGTCCCGACCTCATCCTGATGCTGGGCGGTGCTGCGATCGAGCCCGTTGAAGAATTCCGAGCGATAGGTATAGGCGACCCGGGCATTCAACCACTCGTTCTCGAAGTAGCCAGCCAGGTTGTAGGTATCGCGCGATGCACCGACCAGCTCACCGGTGTCGGTCGGCACTTCCTTGCGTGCCTCGGCATCAGCGTAGGTGTAGTTGGCCATGATGCCGAAGCCGTGACCAAGCGGCTGCTGCCAGGCCAGTTCAAGTCCCTGGATATCGCCCTTGCCATTGACCGGCGATGTGATCGCGTAGACCTCGTCGTTGCCGGTGCGGATATTGCGATAGGTGGCGTTGGACACGCCGTAGCTGACATAACTCGACAGATCCAGATAGAACAGGCCCGCCGACAGCAACGACTCCGGTCCGTAGTACCACTCCAGCGCGGCATCGAAATTGGTCGATCGGATCGGCTTGAGGTTGGGGTTGCCGCCACTGCCGGTGAGCAGGGTGTCGTTGAGATCGACGGCACCACCGATCGAGCTGAAGTCGGGCCTTGCCATGGTCTTGGCCGCGGCCAGGCGTCCGACCAGATTGTCCGACAGCTGGAAGCGGAAATTCGCACTCGGCAGAACATCGGTGTAGTCGTTCTTGACCAGACGCTGATAGAAGCTTCCGAAGGCCGAACTGGTGATCGCACCGGGCACCGCCGCGCAGGGCTCCAGCGCCGGGCAGACCGAGCCCGGAATCGGCACATTCTGCAGCACGCGCTCTTCGGTTTGCACCACGCGCACACCGATGTTGCCGCTCCAGTTGTCACCACTGAGATCAGTCATGATGTAGGCGGCGCGGTTGTTCTCTTCCATCGCAAACTCGGCCGGGAAGTAGCGCCGCGTGACCGGATCGCGGTTGGAATAGATATTGCCCCAGTCGCGCAGGATCTGCGGATCGATCTGCCAGACATGGCGCGGGAAGTTTCCACCGCCGAGACCGGAACCGAAATCGCCCGGATAGGTTTCGCCATTCCACTGCGGCAGGTTGGCCACATTGAACGGATCGGCCGACCACAACGGGCCCTGCGCAACAAAAGTCGAGTCACGCTCATGACGTGCGGCGCGCGCACCAAAACGCAGGTTGGTGAAGGTGTCGCTGTCGAGCGAGAACAGACCATCGATCTGCGCCCAGCGCTCCTTGTCATCGGTGGTGGCCGGGCTGGCGCCGAAAATCCAGTCGAGCGTGGTGCCGGTGAATACCGCGGGATTGCCCAGCGGTAGCGAGGCATCCGCAGGCGAGCGCAGTCCATTGAGCCGGTACGTCGCGCCGGTATTGAAAATGTCGCCCTCGAACACGGCCTGCTCGGGTGTCTCGCCGCGTCCGGTCGAGCTGCCGAGCTTGCCGGTCAGGGTGAGCCGGTCGCTGGCCAGAAATTCGATATCGAGGTTGTAGAACTCGGATTCCGAATTGGCGCCCGGACGGTAGATCTGATCATCGATCGCATACTGACGACCGGCGATATTGCTGAAATTGGCTTCGACCAGGGTGTTGTTGCGCACCACATAGCCGGCGTCCGGTGCCTGCCCGGCACCGCCGCCGAGAATCCGGCTCGGCCATACGATGAAGTTGCGATTGAAGTTGGTCGCTTCCATATGCGAGGAGAAGGCACTGAAGGCGAGGGTCAGATCTTCGCTGGGCCGGCCCTGGATATTGATCAGACCACCCTTTCGTTCGCGCTCCTGTTCAAACAGCGCCGAGCCGATCGCATTGGGATAGTAGACGCCGGCGAGATCGGGATTGGACAAGGCAATCGCGCTTCCCGGTGCAATCTGACTGTAGCCGAGCATTTCCTGGCCATCGCGGCGCAGACTGCGTTTTTCGGAGAATCCCTGGACGAGGATGCCGAAACTGTCGGCAGGATTTTTCCAGTTGACCAGGGCGCTGAACTGCGGATCGAATTCGTCGGGCAGATCGGAATACACCATGCCGAATGAGGCCTCGGCCGACAGGGCTTGCTGAAATTGCAGCGGCTGACGGGTGATGATGTCGACGGTACCGGCAACGCCACCTTCGACCAGGTTGGCCTGCGAACTCTTGCGCACGATCACCTGTCCGACCAGCTCCGAGGGCAGCAGCGAGTAGCTGACGCTGCGCCCGACGGTGCCGACCTGGTTGAGCACGAACCAGTCTCCGGATCCAATCATGTGCCCGTCGATCATGGTCTGGGTCAGACTGGGATTGGTACCGCGCAGACTGACGCGATCATTCTCGTCGAAACCGCCCTCACTGGCGCTGGCCGAACTGATCGTCACGCCAGGAAGGCGCTGCAGCGAGTCGGCGACATTCTTGTCGGGCATCTTGCCGATGTCCTCGGAGGTGATGACCTCGACGACGGAATCGGAGTCGCGTTTGACCGCAAGCGATTTTTCCAGTGAAGCGCGGATACCGGTGACGACCACCACCTCCATCTGCTTGGCGTCCTTGGCCTCATCTCGCTGGGAGGGCGCCGCTTCCTCCTGCGCCGACTGCTGCGCCTGCACGGCCGGCTGGTAGGCCATGCCCATCAGCACTAGCGCTACTGCCGATGCGATCGGTGTCTGCTTCACTTTCATGGGTCATCCTCAATGGTGGCTGGTGTATGCATGTGCGGCCTGTTGCGGACGGTTCGAGCTGGGCCGGGCAGTCCCCCATCCAGCGCGGCTTCGGCATGCATCCGATCTCGGGCAGGCTCGAAACGGTGCTGGCTCGGTCTCCCTCCAGAATCCTCACAACACTACCAATGCAATGCCAGTATGCTACCAATATGCGCACTGCGCCAGCCCCGTCCGCAACTTTTTTTGCCCAGCGCCCGGCGACGCCTCCAAGTTGTTGTTTTTTCGATTCTTGCACTTCTCTGGCCGACGCGGTCAGGCGCCCGAGCAGGGCCTTGGCAGACAATGGTGGCGAAGATTTGGGCGCGATGGGCCCGCCCGACAGGCTCCGCCGCGGCATCCGAGGGGCCCGGCCTGGCTGCCGATGTCGATGCGGAACCAACAGGACCGCGCCG